>NZ_JAQREL010000004.1:0-401758 GCF_028599255.1 Pseudoalteromonas sp. Angola-7 | reverse complement strand
ATAACCGACGACATTACTTGCTTCATCCTATGTATTAACTCGCTCTAATTCGAGCTAAAGTAATTATGGCTTAAAAAGTTAGGCAGGGATCAGTGCGTTTAACTTGACAGTGGGAGTCATACCAACGCCCGCATAAGCGGCTATTAATAATGGGCTAAAATTATTGAGCGCAGCGACAATAGCCCATTGTTAATTGTCCGAGCGAGTTTACGAGCCTTGATGCTCTTGTTAGGTAACGGATACGCTAAAACATTTTTGAATATCAGATTCTAGCCGCTGACCGTCAAAACTTTTGTTTGCGCGATGACTAAGTATGCGCACAGATTCAATAATGTTACCGATAATTAATTTGATCCTTTGTTCGTCACTACCGTTACAAAATTCATCATAATCAATGCGCAAACGAAAGTCAGTTGAGTGTGTTTTTCTTTTGAAAAGTTTCCGTTCTTTGTGCCAACCAGCAGCTTTCATTTCATCGGATAGTTTTACGATTATTGGAATAATATTTAGCTCAGCCACTTCACTCCCGTAGTTTTCTGCCTCAATGATTGGAGTCAACTTTTCACTAACGTAGTGGCTTGCAACTTGAAACTTTCTATCAATTTGGTCTTCTGGCTTTGTTCCATCAATTTCGCCTCTTAAGAAGAATTTCACGACAATCCCTTTTGAGTTACCTAACAATTTTGTCTACGACATTTGTCGTTTTATAAACCGACAAATGTCCATATATTACATTGCATTTATCTTAACCATCATATAAACACCTGTAAACAATTAGTTAACTGGAAAATATTTTTAATCAATGCACAAATACACCGAAATGGTGGAGATCAGTAATATTGGACAAAACAACAAGTACTGTCTATATATACAGTTAGTTTTTACTAGAGATTCATATCATGAAATCATCTTTTTTAACTATGATAGCCGAACAAATGTATCTAAAGCGTTATGCTAAAAGTACCATTAAAGCGTATTTATACTGGATAGCTTCGTTTATTCGATTTAACCCAATGATGCACCCAACAACAATGGGAAATAATGAGGCCGAACTTATTTTGAATCACTTAGTCAACCAAAAAAAAGTTGCTCCTAACACTCAAACCAAGCCTTAAATGCGTTGAGCTTATTATTTAAAGAGGTGATTCAAAAGCCACTCTTATTAGGGATTTTTTAAAACAAAAAAGCACAGCCCACAAGCGCCATGCTTTTTAAATTTAAGCGTAAAAAACTTACTTTACAAACGAATACCGCCGTCTATTTCAACCACGCGACCAGTGAAAAAGTCGTTTTCGATTATGTACTGTGCAGTATGGGCAATTTCGTCGCTTTCGCCTAAACGCCCTACGGGTGTTACTGCAAGCATGCGCTGTTTGGCTTCGGGTTTCATGGCGTCGGTCATGGCGGTGCTTATTACACCTGGTGCAATAGCGCCTACGCGTATACCAAAACGGCCAAGCTCTTTAGCCCATGTGGTTGTAAGTGCCACTACGCCTGCTTTTGATGCCGCGTAGTTTGTTTGGCCTATGTTACCTGCGCGCGCTACGCTCGACATATTCACTATTACGCCGCCTTTGCCTGATTCAATCATGTGGCTTGCAGCTTCGCGTCCTGCTAAAAACACACCAGTCAGGTTTACATCAATCACTGATTGAAATTGCTCAAGGGACATTTTTTTAACCACTTTTCCATCTTTAGCTTTAATAAACATGCCGTCTCGTAAAATACCGGCGTTGTTTATAAGCACGCCAATGTGGCCAAAATCGCTATTAATGGTATTAAATACGTTTTCTACTTCGCTCTCAACCGTTACGTTTGCGGCGTAGCCTTTAATAGTGCCTGTAACACCTTCAAGCTGTGTGAGTTTTTCGCACGCTGTGTTTAATAACTCTTGCGCCATATCTATAAGTGCGATGTTAGCGCCCATAAGGGCAAATTTTTTCGCCATTGCAAAGCCTAAGCCTTGTGCGCCACCGGTTATTACTACCGTGTTATTTTTAATTTCCACGCCTTACTCCTACTTAGAAAACAGTTTAAAAATGGCGCTAAAATCATCACTGCCAGCACCTTGGTGCTGTAGCATAGTGTATAAATTTTTAGCCATTGAACCCATTGGGGTTGAAGAATTACTTTGCTGCGCGGCTTCCATGGCAAGCCCTAAATCTTTAGCCATTAAATCGACCATAAAGCCCGGTTTGTAATCTTTACTTGCAGGGGCTGTATCCATTACGCCTGGGCATGGGTTGTAAAGTTCAAGGGTCCAGTTACGGCCAGAGCTTGCAGTCATAATGTCGCTGAGTACTTTTGCATCTAGCCCATTATTAATACCCATTTGCAGGGCTTCGCTCGTGCCTGCCATTAAAATACTGAGAAGCATGTTGTTGCATATTTTTGCAACTTGTCCTGCGCCAATATCACCTGCATGAAATATGTTTTTACCCATATCATTAAGCACAGGTTGTGCGGTATTAAACGCGGCTTTACTACCACCAACAATAAACGTAAGCGTGCCTGCGGTTGCTCCAGCAACACCGCCCGATACCGGTGCATCTACAAAGCTAATACCCTGCTCGCCAAGTGCGCTGCCAACCACACGGGCCGACTCTGCATCTATTGTTGAGCAATCTATCACTAAGGTGTTGTTACTAAGCACATTAATTAAGCCGCTATCGTCGTTATTGCCTAAATAAAGTGATTTAACATGTTTGCCCGCAGGTAACATACTAATAAGTATATCGGCATTGGTTGCACATGCATTTGCATTATCAGCTGCGTGTGCGCCTTTACTTGCAAGTTCATTTAAGACCGACTGGTTTAAATCAAATGCTGTAACATTATGGCCGGCTTTAATTAAGTTAGCCGCCATTGGGCCGCCCATATTACCTAAGCCGATAAAACCAATATTGAGTTTAGTCATCGTCTTTCCTTTATGTGTGTGTTGGGGTGTCTAAGCCATTGAGTGGGTGATTTTCGCCAAAACGGTTAGCAAAAAAGCTCTCTATTATGGCTTGTGGTACATCACTCAGTGTTTTGTATTGCCAATTAGGCGCGCCGTCTTTATCTATTAATAGTGCTCTTACGCCTTCTTGAAATTCACCTACTTCGCCAGCGCGTACCGACATACCCAGCTCCATTTTAAAGCACGCTAGTAAGCTTTTGCCTTTACTGGCTTTTAGCTGCTCACTTACTAGCGCGCAACTTAGTGGGCAACCATGCTTAAGTGACTTTTGGGCGCGTTGCAGCCATTTATCGTCTGTAGCTAGGCCTAAAATATAATCAACTTGTTCTTGTAGCGTATTAAGTTCAGCTAATTTTTGAATGGTTGCTAAGTTAGCTTTAATATTGCCTTTGGGCATACGCGCAGATTGGTTATCTAAATCGGTTAATAATTTAGTCAAACGCTCATGATTTAAACTTGCGGTTTTGCCCCACTTAGCCGCTAAAATTTGCGCTAGCATGGCATCATATTTAGTGCTGTCGATAAAGTGATCGGCAAGCGATACAAAGCGTGCATCTTCACAATTAATAGAGGCCGATGTTAGCCCTAAAAATAGCCCCACACCTTGTGGCATTTTATGTAAAAAGTAACTACCGCCTACATCTGGGTATAAGCCTATGGTTTGCTCTGGCATAGCAATGCGCGATGTTTCGGTTACTACGCGGTGGCTAGCACCGGCCATTAGGCCTAAACCACCGCCCATAACAATGCCATTACCCCAAACAAGGATTGGTTTATCAAAGGTATGAATAAGGTAATCAAGTTTGTACTCAAGGGTAAAAAAGTCTTCCACTAAGCTTGTTGGTTTACCTTGCGCCATTGCATGATGCAGGCTGACTACATCGCCACCGGCGCAAAATGCTTTATCCCCTGCGCCTTTTAACAATACCATTGCAATTGCATCATCGCTTTGCCAAGCCCGCAATTGCGGCTCGAGTAATTTGATCATGTCAAAATTAAGGGCGTTTAATGCTTTAGGTACGTTGAGTGTAATAACCCCAATTAAGCTGCCGTTTGCTGCACTTGCCGTTTCAAATAGCACGGGGTCGTCGGCATTATTTAATAACGTTAAATTACTCATTAGCCATTTACCCAATTTGCGCGGCGTTTTTCTAAAAAGGCATTAACGCCCTCTTGTTGATCTTGTGTATCAAACAGCCCAACAAACAACTCACGCTCAAGAGGCAATACGCTTGCCATAGGTTGATGGCGCCCTTTTTGTATAAGCGTTTTACATGCAGCTACCGAGCTTGGGCTTTGTTCGCTTACTTGGTTGGCAAGTTTTAACGCCGCTGCAAAGCTTTCACCTTCTGGTACAACTTCTTCTACTAAGCCAATATGTAAGGCTTTATCGGCTTTTAAGCGCTCGCCACATAAAATCATGCGTTTTGCCCAGCCTTCACCTACAAGCCATGCTAAATTTTGCGTGCCACCCGCGCACGGTAACAAACCCACTTTTGCCTCTGGCAGTGCCATTTGTGCCTGCTCTTCTGCTATACGAATATCACACGCAAGCGCTACTTCTAACCCGCCGCCCATGGCATAACCGTTAATGGCCGCAACCGACACCCCTGTAAAATTAGTCAGTGCTTCAAAGGCTTCACCAAATACACGCGACATATCAGCGGCAACGCCTTTATCGCCACTAGCAAATACGTTTAAATCGGCCCCGGCGCTAAAAAACTTCTCGCCTTCGCCAGTAAGCACTAAGGCATAAATGTTTTTGTTGTTATTAAGCTCGTTAACTTTGTTTTTTAAATCAATTAAGGTGTCTTTTGTCCAGGTATTAGCTGGTGGGTTAGACATAGTTAAAATAGCAACATGGCCTTCGGTAGTCAGTTCAATACTCGGGTTAGATTGTGACATAACTTGCTCCTTATAAAACGTCGCTTGCAGACTCGGCTAAAATACGGCGCGCTATAATTACACGCATAATTTCGTTAGTGCCTTCTAAAATTTGATGAACGCGTACATCACGTACATGGCGCTCAAGCGGGTATTCTTTTATGTAACCGTAACCACCATGTACTTGCAGTGCCTCGTTACACACAGTAAAGCCAACGTCGGTGGCAAAGCGTTTAGCCATGGCGCAATAGGTGGTTTTTTCACTATCGCCGGTATCAAGTTTAAATGCCGCAAGCCTTACCATTTGGCGCGCAGCTACAAGCTCAGTGTTCATATCTGCAATTTTAAACTGCAAAGCCTGAAACGCAGCTAAGGGCTTACCAAATTGAGTGCGCTCTTTTAAGTACTCTTTTGCCGTGTTTAGCGCAGCTTGTGCAGTACCAATTGAGCATGTGGCAATATTAATACGCCCGCCATCTAGGCCTTGCATGGCAAATTTAAAGCCTTCGCCCTCTTTACCTAATAAGTTATGCGCCGGAATACGCACATCTTCAAAACTAATTAAGCGTGTTGGTTGTGCGTTCCAACCCATTTTTTCTTCTGCTTTACCGTACTCAACGCCTTGTGCGTCGGCAGGAACTACAAATGCCGAAATACCTGCAGCGCCTTCGCCACCGGTACGTGCCATAACCACTAATACTTCGGTTTCGCCCGCACCCGATATAAACATTTTTGAGCCGTTAATAACGTACTCATCACCTTCAAGCACAGCTTTTGTTTTTAGTGATGCTGCATCTGAGCCTGAGCCAGGCTCTGTTAAACAATAAGAGGCAAGTAGCTCGCCCATTACTAGTTGTTCTACGTATGCATCTTTAACTGCATCTGTACCAAAACTTGCTACCATCCACGTAGCCATATTATGAATAGTTAGCATGGCCGTTGTAGCTGTACAACCCATCGCAAGCTGCTCAAATATAATGCTTGAATCTAAACGCGATAACCCAAGGCCGCCGGCTTCCTCTGGCGTATATAAACCGCAAAAGCCAAGCTCGCCCGCCGCTTTAATCGTATCTTTAGGAAAAATATGCTCGCGATCCCACTTTGCTGCATGTGGAGCAAGTTCTGATTCTGCAAATTGGCGTGCAGTTTCTGCAAAGGCTTGTTGATCTTCTGATAAGTTAAAGTCCATGGTAGACCTCTTTAATTGTGTTGTTAGTGTGTCCCATTAGGGTAAATGAGTGAAGAGCGGCAAAGGCTGATGTGTGTGTTCTAGTTGCTTGTCGGCGGATTTAGCCTTTGCGCCCTTCTTTATTATTATTTTTGAGTGTGTTTATTTTAAATTAATGCTCATGTTTGGACCTGAAGCGATGTCGTCTTCAAACCAACGTGAAGTAATGGTTTTAGTTTCTGTGTAAAAACGTATACCTTGCTTACCATAGGTGTGCGTATCGCCGTAAAACGAGCCTTTCCAACCCGTAAACGAGAAAAACGGCAGCGGTACCGGAATAGGCACATTAATACCCACTTGGCCTACTTCAATTTCATGTTGAAATTTACGAGCCGCAGCGCCACTTGAGGTAAATAACGAGGTACCGTTGCCGTACGGGCTTTCGTTAATAAGGGCAATTGCCTCATCAAGCGTATCTACAAACATACAGGCAAGCACAGGGCCAAAGATTTCTTCTTTGTATAAGTCCATCTCTTTTGTCACATCGGTAAATAGAGTTGGGCCAACCCAGTTACCTTGATCAAAGCCCTCTACTGTGTAGTTTGAGCCATCAATTAAACAGGTGGCGCCTTGCTCTTTACCGCTTGCTATAAGCGATAAAATACGCTCTTTTGCTGCTTTTGATGTTTGTGGGCCATAGGCTGCGTCTTTGTCATCCCACACGCCTGGGCGTACGTTTTCAAAGCCTGCTTTTATTTCATCAACCCACTCACTTGCTTGGCCTACAAACACAGCCACCGAAATACCCATACAACGCTGGCCTGCTGCACCAACCGATGCGCCAACTAGGTTATTTACCACGTGCGATTTACTCGCATCTGGCATAATAACCATGTGATTTTTAGCACCCACACACGCTTGTACGCGCTTAAGGTTTTGTGTGCCTTTAGAATAAATGTATGCACCTACACCACACGAGCCCACAAACGAAATTGCACGTACGGCTTTGTCTTCTAATAAGCGGTCTACTTGCGGTTTTGTACCATGAACCACTTGTAATACGCCTTTTGGTGCGCCGGCTTCAATAAATAGCTCAGCTAAACGCATTGGTGTGAGTGGGTCTTGCTCAGAGGGTTTTAAAATAAAGGTGTTACCACATACAATAGCTAGCGGAAACATCCAAAGAGGGATCATCGCCGGAAAGTTAAACGGCGTAATGCCTGCACATACGCCAAGGGGCTGCATGTAAGAATAGGTATCGATTTTACGGGCAACGTTTTCCATTGTTTCGCCCATCATTAATGACGGTGCGTTAGCTGCTTGTTCTACTACTTCAATACCGCGCCATACATCGCCTTTTGCATCTTCAAACGTTTTACCTAGTTCGTGGCAAATAATGGTTGCAAGCTCATCGTGGTGCTCTTTTAACAGCGCCGCGTATTTCATCATAATGCGGGCACGCTCGGTAATGGGCACATCTTTCCATGTTTTAAATGTTTCTGAGGCCGAGGCAATCGCTGCATCCATTTCTGAGTCGGTAGTGCATGGAACTTGCGCAAGTACTTCTTGGTTTGCTGGGTTAATTACATCAATAAGCTCGTTTGAAGCCGACTGAACAAATTCGCCATTTATAAGTAGTGGAACTTGGTGCATGGGTAAATCCTGTTGTTAGTGTGTTCTTTTAAAAAATGGCACCGTTTTGTTATTAGTATGAGTACGGTGCATTTTAGTTGCTGTTAGTTAATTAACTTTTTTGTTAGTAAGCCTCTACAGCCATGGCTACAGCTTCGCCGCCACCAATACATAAAGACGCAATTCCTTTTTTAAGGCCACGGTTTTTAAGTGCGTGAATAAGCGTGACTAAAATTCTCGCGCCGCTGGCACCAATTGGGTGGCCAAGTGCACACGCCCCACCGTTTACGTTTACTTTGCTCTCATCAAGTTTTAATTCGTTAATAGCAAGCATGGTAACCATGGCAAAGGCTTCGTTAATTTCCCACAGGTCAACATCAGCAGTTGTCCAGCCTGCTTTTTCAAGCACACTGTTCATAGCGCCCACAGGTGCTACAGTAAATTCGCTTGGTTTTTGAGAGTGCGTGCTGTGCGCTACAATTTTACAAAGCGGTGTTAAGCCTTGCTCTTTAGCTTTTGATTCGCTCATTAATATAAGCGCTGCGCCACCATCAGAAATTGACGATGAATTAGCCGCAGTGATGGTGCCGTCTTTTTTAAAGGCAGCACGCAGGCTTGGTATTTTTTCTGGGCGGGCATTACCGGGTTGCTCATCAACCGATACGGTTACATCGCCTTTGCGAGTTTTTATGGTGTGCGGCGCAATTTCGTTTTCAAAGCTGCCGTTTTCAATTGCCGCATTGGCTTTACTTAAAGAGCTAAGTGCAAACTCATCCATTTGCTCACGGCCAATGCCGTACTCATCGGCAGTATCTTGTGCAAAACAGCCCATTGCTTTGTTATCGTAAGCATCTTCTAGGCCATCGCTCATCATATGATCTTTAATTTCGCCATGGCCCATACGCATACCGCCACGTGCTTTAGGTATAAAATACGGTGCGTTACTCATGCTTTCCATGCCGCCAGCAATTGCACTGCTAATTGAGCCCGCTTTAATTAAATCGTTGGCGAGCATGGCGGCTTTTAAACCAGAGCCACATACTTTATTAATGGTGGTAGCACCCGTGCCCAGAGCAAGGCCTGCTTTTAACATTGCTTGGCGTGCTGGCGCTTGGCCAAGGCCCGCTGGCAATACACAGCCCATAATTACTTCATCTATTGCATCATTTGCTAAACCAGTTTGTGCAAGCGCACTTGCAATGGCGCTTGCGCCAAGCTCGGTAGATTGTGCATCGGTCAATGCGCCCATAAACCCGCCCATTGGCGTACGCTTTGCTGCTACAATTACCACTGATTCTAAAGTCATAATTAACTCCGTTGTATTTATATGCAAATAGTTGTTAGAATATTTGCTCTATTAATTTAGTATTCATTTATTGTTTAACACCCTTACACAATACTAACGTTTACGCTAACGTCAACTAAAAAGCGTTTAATTTTTAGTTTTAAAAGTGTAAGCATTATTTTCCAGTAACGGCGAAGTGAACAATTAATAAAAATAAACTATTGAATATTAATAATATAATTTAACATTTCACATCAACACTCCTTTATAAATAGTTTCACACCACACCAAGCTTTACCTTTACGTAAACTTCACTTATATTGGAGTTATTCGAATGAGGTAAACACAACTATGAAACCAGATAACCAAACAAACTTTGCAAGTTCTGCAAAAGCGCCAAGCAGTAACGATCAAACCTTTAGTATTAGCGATTTAGCTAAAGAGTTTGATATTACCACCCGCTCTATTCGTTTTTACGAAGACCAAGGTTTAGTAAGCCCAGAGCGCAATGGCCAAACCCGTATTTATTCAAAACGCGACAAAGTTCGCTTAAAACTAATACTGCGTGGCAAACGCTTAGGCTTTACGTTGGCTGAAACAGGCCGTTTGTTTGAACTGTACGACGCTGATAAATCAAGCGCTAAACAGCTGGTGACTATGCTCGATTTAATAGCAGAGAAAAAAGCCGACCTTTCTCAGCAAATGGACGACATAAAAGTTGTGCTTATGGAATTAGTGACAGCGGAGCGCCGCTGCAGAGACACACTTAATAAAATAGACGAGTAGCCTATTTTAATAATAAAAACACACTGACAACACACACAGGAATGAATCATGAGCACTATTTCACTTTATAAAGAGATGAACTTTGGCCTTGGCGAAACCGCCGATATGATCCGCGACCACGTAAATAGCTTTGCAAGCCAAGAAATTGCGCCACTGGCTGAACAAACCGATATGGACAACGCGTTTCCTAATCAGCTTTGGCCGCAAATGGGCGAAATGGGTGTACTAGGCATGACCGTATCTGAAGACTTTGGCGGTGCAGGCTTAGGCTACTTAGAGCATGTAATAGCCATGGAAGAAATTAGCCGTGCGAGTGCATCAATTGGCTTAAGCTATGGTGCGCATTCAAACTTGTGTGTAAATCAAATTAACCGTAACGGTAATCAAGCACAAAAAGAAAAATACTTACCAAAGCTTATTAGCGGCGAACACATTGGTGCCCTTGCCATGAGCGAACCAAATGCAGGCTCTGACGTGGTATCAATGAAACTTAAAGCTGAAAAAAAAGGCGATAAATACATTTTAAATGGCAATAAAATGTGGATCACCAATGGCCCCGACGCACATACATTTGTTATTTATGCAAAAACAGATTTAGAAGCCGGCGCTAAAGGCATTACCGCATTTATTGTCGAAAAAGACTTCCCTGGTTTTTCTACCGCACAAAAGCTAGACAAGCTTGGTATGCGTGGCTCAAACACGTGTGAACTGGTGTTTGAAAACTGCGAAGTACCCGAAGAAAACATTTTAGGTAACCTAAACGAAGGCGTTAAGGTACTAATGAGCGGCCTAGATTACGAACGTGTAGTACTAGCTGCAGGGCCCCTTGGCATAATGCAAGCCTGTATGGATATTGTTGTACCGTACATTCATGAACGTAAACAGTTCGACACCCCTATTGGCCAATTTCAGTTAATTCAAGGCAAAGTAGCCGACATGTATACACAAATGAACGCAGCGCGCTCATACGTTTATACCGTTGCAAAAGCGTGTGACCGCGGCGAAACCACCCGTAAAGATGCCGCCGGCGCCATTTTATATGCTGCTGAGCTTGCCACTAAAATGGCGCTCGATGCCATTCAAATTTTAGGGGGTAACGGCTACATAAACGAATACGCCACAGGGCGCTTATTACGTGATGCCAAACTATACGAAATTGGTGCTGGCACATCAGAAATACGCCGCATGCTTATTGGTCGCGAACTCTTTACCGAAAGCCGTTAAGGATTAAATTATGACGATATTAAAATCGAGCGTTAATCCTCACGACCCTACTTTTGTGCAAAATCACAAAAACATGGCAGCTTTGGTTGATGATTTACATAGTAAAGTAGCCACCATTAGCTTAGGTGGCGGCGCTGCGTTAAAAGAGCGTCACGAAGGCCGAGGTAAGTTATTTGTACGCGACCGTATTAGTACTTTATTAGATGAAGGCTCACCGTTTTTAGAAATTTCGCAATTTGCTGCCTTTGGTGTTTACGAGCAAGAAATTGCCTGTGCGGGTGTAGTTGCTGGTATTGGCCGTGTTAAAGGCATTGAATGCATGATCATTGCAAACGATGCCACGGTAAAAGGCGGTACGTACTTTCCGCTTACCGTTAAAAAGCATTTACGCGCGCAAGATATAGCCGAGCGCTGTCACTTACCGTGTATTTATTTGGTTGATTCGGGCGGTGCCAACCTGCCCGAGCAAGACGATGTATTCCCTGATAAATTACATTTTGGGCGTATTTTTTATAACCAAGCCCGTATGTCGGGTAAAGGTATTCCTCAAATTGCTGTGGTAATGGGGTTATGTACCGCAGGCGGCGCATACGTACCGGCTATGGCCGATGAAAGCATAATAGTAAAAGAGCAAGGCACTATATTTTTAGCAGGCCCACCACTTGTAAAAGCAGCGACCGGTGAAGTAGTCAGCGCTGAAGAATTAGGCGGCGCCGATGTACATTGTAAAACATCGGGTGTGGCTGACCACTTTGCAGAAAATGACGAGCATGCGCTGTCTATTGCCCGCCAATGTATTGAGCGTATTAATTACACGCGCCCTACAGCCCCTCTTTTAGAGGATGTAAAACCGCCACGTTACGATATAAACGAGCTTTACGGCATTGTAGGCACTGACCTTAAAAAGCCGTTTGATGTGCGTGAAGTTATTGCCCGTACGGTTGATGATTCATCGTTTGATGAATTTAAACGCTACTTTGGTGAAACGCTGGTAACAGGTTTTGCCAGTATTTACGGTAACCCTGTAGGCATAGTGGCTAATAACGGCATTTTATTTAGTGAGTCGGCGCAAAAAGGCGCGCACTTTATTCAACTATGTGCACAGCGCAATATTCCTTTAGTGTTTTTACAAAATATTACCGGCTTTATGGTGGGTAAAAAATACGAAGCTGAAGGCATAGCAAAGCACGGCGCTAAAATGGTAATGGCGGTTTCGTGTGCCGATGTACCTAAATTCACGGTGCTAATTGGTGGCTCTTACGGCGCGGGTAACTATGGTATGTGTGGCCGCGCATTTGAACCCACCATGATGTGGATGTGGCCCAATGCCCGAATTTCAGTAATGGGCGGTGAACAAGCAGCCGGTGTAATGGCACAAGTTAAACAAGATGGTTTAGCCCGTAAAGGCCATAGCATGAGCGAGCAAGAAGTTAGCGATTTTAAAAAGCCAATTATTGATCAATACGAAGAGCAAGGCCATCCGTATTACGCAAGCGCGCGCTTGTGGGACGACGGCATTATTGACCCTGCCGATACCCGCAACGTATTAGGCCTTGCCTTAAGTGCAGCTCAAAATGCACCACAGCAAGACTCTAAGTTTGGCGTATTTAGAATGTAACCGGAGCGCAAAAATGTCAGTAACACTACAAATAACAAAATCTAATGTGGCTGTACTTGTTTTAAGCCGAGTTGAAAAACGCAACGCATTTAATAGTGAAGTAATACACGAGCTAATTCAGTGCATAGAGCATGCAAATACGCTCGATATTCGCGCTTTAGTTTTAAAAACTGAAGGTAAGCACTTTTCTGCCGGTGCCGATTTAGCCTGGATGAAATCAATGGCTGATAACAACTACGCCGATAATCTTGCCGATTCTATGCAGCTCGCTAAATTAATGCAGGTACTAGCCGCCTCTCCTCACCCAACCATATGTGCTGTACAAGGCGCTGCGTTTGGTGGGGCATTAGGCTTAATTGCATGTTGCGATATTGCCCTAAGTAAAGACGATGCGCAGTTTTGTTTAAGCGAAGTAAAGCTAGGGCTTATTCCTGCGGTAATTAGCCCGTATGTAATTAAAGCCATTGGTGAGCGCGCTGCGCGCCGCTACTTTTTAACTGCCGAGGTGTTTGATGCCCACACAGCAAAACAACTTGGTTTGGTTCATCAGGTGACCGGTAATTTAGACTGTGCCCTTGATAACATGCTGCAAACATTAATCGATAACGGCCCAGTCGCTGTAAAAGCCGCTAAATCATTAATTAACGATGTAGCAAATAAGCCTATTAATGATGATCTTATTGAACTCACGGCCGAACGTATTGCAAATATTCGGGTATCGGACGAAGGCCAAGAAGGACTGAGCGCCTTTTTTAATAAACGCCCTCCCGCTTGGCAACTGTAGGACTAATTATGAACACACACACATTAAAAAAGATACTCATTGCCAACCGTGGTGAAATTGCATGCCGTATAATGCGAAGTGCAAAGCAAATGGGCCTAACAACGGTCGCTGTTTACTCTGACGCCGACAAACACGCACAACATGTAAAAATGGCTGATGAGGCCTACCACATTGGCCCTGCACCAAGTAAAGACTCATACCTTGTAACAGATAAAATTTTACAGGTTGCAAAAACAAGCGGTGCCGATTGTATACACCCTGGGTACGGTTTTTTATCTGAAAACAGTGAGTTTGCTAAAGCCTGTGAAGCTAACAACATTGCGTTTATTGGCCCTCTTGCAAGCAGCATAGAAGCCATGGGCTCTAAAACCCGCGCCAAAGAAATTATGGCCGCGGCAAATGTTCCATTAGTGCCAGGCTATTACGGTGAAAACCAAGATCCTGCTTTTTTACAATCTGAGGCTGAAAAAATTGGCTACCCCGTGCTCATTAAAGCGGCCTTTGGTGGTGGCGGTAAAGGCATGCGCGTTGTTGAGCAAGCCAAAGACTTTATAAGTGCACTTGAGGGCGCACAGCGTGAAGCAATTGCGGGCTTTGGTAACGACTTAGTGCTGCTTGAGCGCTATGTTAACCAGCCTCGCCATGTTGAAGTACAAGTTTTTGCCGATAACCACGGTAATTGTGTTTATTTAGGTGATCGTGATTGCTCATTACAGCGTCGTCATCAAAAAGTAATTGAAGAAGCCCCAGCGCCGGGTTTGTCTGACGAACTACGTAAAGAAATGGGTGAAGCCGCAGTACGCTGTGCCCTTGCAATAAACTACAGAGGTGCAGGTACGGTTGAGTTTTTACTGTGTGGCGATGAGTTCTTTTTCATGGAAATGAACACGCGTCTACAAGTAGAGCACCCTGTGACCGAAATGGTAACCGGCGTAGATTTAGTTAATTGGCAAATTAATATTGCCGCTGGGCAAACACTGCCACTAACGCAATCAGACATACAACTCCAAGGCCACAGCTTTGAAGCGCGTATTTACGCAGAAGATCCAAGTAACGACTTTATTCCCTGCTCGGGCACAATAGAAGCGTTAAGCACACCACTTAACAGTGAGTTTGTACGTATTGATACCGGTATTGCACAAGGCGATGAAATAAGCCCGTTTTACGACCCTATGATTGCAAAACTTATTGTGCATGATGATAACCGAGAGCAAGCATTATCGCGTTTACGCCAAGCACTTGAGCAATTTCACTTAGCGGGTTTTAGCACTAACATTGGCTTTTTACACAACTTAGCAAGCCACCCTACATTTGCTCAAGGTGCGCCAAGCACCCACTTTATTGCCGAGCAAGGCGATGCATTGGTAAATGTTGATAGCGCCGCGCTTGAAAAAGCACAACTAATTGCAGCCTTTGCCTACCTTGAATCGCTTGGTGCTAAAAAGGCAACTCAGCAAAGCGCAAGCCCGTGGCAACAACTCAGTGGTTTTACGCTTAACGCACCACAAAAAGTGCATGTACCATTTACAGACTTAGCTATAAGCGCCGTTAAAACTAAAACGGGTTATGTTGTAACGCATAATGATAAGTCGTTCGATATAGCAGGCTTTGTAAACCAAAACGTATGTAATGTGTTTATTAATGGGGAAAAATTTACCGCCCATGTTAGCCACTTTGATAACAGTATTAGCGTGATGTTTGCTGCGCTGCAAATTAAGCTTGCTTTAAACACTAAACATTACATTAGCAGCCATGAAAGTGACGCCCTGCCCCTTGCGGCGCCACTTAATGGCACTGTGGTTAAGCATTTAGTTGATGTAGGCAGCACCATTACCAAAGGCGATGCCGTAGTGATTATTGAAGCCATGAAAATGGAATACACGCTCAACGCCCCGCACGATGGTATTTTACAAAGCTACTGCTTTGATGAAGGCGAATTAGTTGCGCACGGCGCTTTATTAGCAATTGTAGAAGACACCACGGCGCAGGAGGCATCGTGATGGCTGCTTTTCCAACTGAAGTTAAAATTGTTGAAGTAGGCGCGCGTGATGGCCTACAAAACGAAAAATCAGTCACTGCAGCTGATAAAATTTCATTAATAAATGCACTTAGTGACGCGGGCTTAAAAAATATTGAAGCCGGTGCTTTTGTATCGCCTAAATGGGTGCCACAAATGGCCGATTCGGCCGAGGTGATAACAGCGCTTAATTTACTCCATGTAAATTTAAGTGCGCTTACACCCAACTTAAAAGGCGCCCAAGCGGCCCATGCCGTTGGCATAAAAGAATTTGCCATATTTACCGCGGCAAGCGAATCGTTCTGTCAAAAAAATATAAATTGCAGTATTGATGAGAGTATTGAGCGTTTTAGCGACGTTATGGCATTTGCAAAAGCCAATAACATACGTGTACGCGGTTATGTCAGTTGTGTTCTCGGTTGCCCTTATGAGGGAGAAATAGACCCGCATAAAGTACTTAGCGTTTCGCAAAAGCTTTTAGATTTAGGCTGCTACGAAATAAGCCTTGGCGATACCATAGGTGTTGGCACTGCAAATAAAGTTACCCAGCTTTTAACACTTTTGCTTGAACATATTGATAAATCAAAACTGGCAGTGCATTTTCATGATACCTACGGGCAAGCGCTCACAAATATTTACGCAGCGTTAAGCTTAGGTATAGCAACGGTTGATGCCGCTGTTGCAGGCCTTGGCGGCTGCCCTTATGCCAAAGGGGCGTCAGGAAATGTTGCCACCGAAGATGTGGTTTACTTACTCAATGGGCTTGGCATAGAGCATGGAATTGATTTACAAAGGTTAAGTAGCGCTGGTTGGAAAATTACACAAGCACTTGGCAAAACGCCTGTAAGCAAAGTTTCAATTGCATTAGGCAACACACAAAAATAATAGCTTAACTTGCCAAATGGCAGTTAATACAATGAGGAGAGTCTCATGGCCGGTTTTGATAAAGTGGTTTCTAGTTACGAAGCTGCAATGGCAGGGTTAAAAGACGGCGATACCGTTATTGCTGGCGGCTTTGGCTTATGCGGTATTCCTGAGGGCTTAATTAAACAAATTAAGGCAATGAACACCAAAGAGCTAACCGTGGTTTCTAACAACTGTGGTGTAGATGACTTTGGATTAGGAATTTTACTTAAAGATAAACAAATTAAAAAAGTAATTGCCTCCTACGTGGGCGAAAACGCCCTATTTGAGCAGCAATTACTAAGCGGTGAAATAGATGTAGAGCTTACCCCGCAAGGCACCTTGGCTGAAAAAATGCGTGCGGGCGGTGCAGGTATTCCTGCATTTTATACCGCTACAGGTTACGGTACGCCCGTTGCAGAGGGTAAAGATGTAAAAGAATTTGACGGACGCCCATATATTTTAGAAGAGTCGATCACCGGTGAGTTTGCCATTGTAAAAGCATGGAAAGCCGACCGATACGGTAATTTAGTATTTAGGCACACTGCCATGAACTTTAACCCAATGGCGGCAACAGCAGGTAAGATTACCGTTGCCGAAGTAGAAGAAATAGTAGAGCCCGGTGAACTTGAGCCAAGCCAAATTCATACCCCAGGCATTTTTGTAAATCGCGTTATAAAAGGCGACTTTGAAAAACGCATTGAACGTGTAACAACACGAGATTAAGCAGGAGCATAGGTTATGGCATTATCACGTGAACAAGTTGCAATGCGCGTTGCACAGGAACTACAAGACGGCTTTTACGTTAATTTGGGCATAGGAATTCCGACACTCGTCGCAAACTATGTACCTGATGGTATTGAAGTTATGTTACAGTCAGAAAATGGGCTTTTAGGTATGGGCCCCTACCCAACAAAAGCCGAGCTAGACGCAGATATGATAAACGCGGGTAAAGAAACCGTGACAGCTGCCACAGGTGCAGCCATATTTAATAGTGCAGATAGTTTTGCCATGATACGGGGTGGTCATGTAGACTTAACCGTTCTGGGTGCATTTGAAGTAGACCAAAGCGGCAACATTGCCTCGTGGATGATCCCCAAAAAGCTGATAAAAGGCATGGGGGGCGCAATGGATTTAGTCGCTGGGGCAAAGAATATTATTGTTACTATGACCCATGCCAGTAAGCATGGTGATTCTAAATTATTAGAGTCTTGCACATTACCGCTAACGGGCGTTAATTGCGTTAAAAAAATAGTAACAGATTTGGCCGTACTTGAAGTTAAAGACGGCGCATTTCATTTACTCGAGCGCGCTCCGGGCGTATCGGTTGATGAAATCATTAGTAAAACAGCAGGTAAATTACTTGTTGACGGTGAAGTACCAGAAATGGTTTTTTAACGCTTTACCATGTACCGACCTCATTCCCAGTGCCAATGGCGCTGAGTTACCCAAAATCCCTCGCAAGAGGGATTTTTTTTGCCTGCCATAAACTTTTTTTCAGTTTTAATACAGTTGTAGTAAATATTATCTATAATACAAATAGCTTTTAATGTAAGCGCTTAGATTATTTGCACTAATTTGTGGATTGTCTGCACCTTTTTTGTGAACTAGTGCTATATTTAAAATTAAACTATTGATATTATTATATTAAATTATTGGTTCGATTATTGCCTATTAAAGGCGTCTTAAATTAATTAAACAATTCTGGAAAACATGCAAACTCCTATTCGAGGCCTCCGCTCTTTTTGCTTTGCAGCAAAAAGCTTAAGTTTTAAACATGCAGCTAAAGAGCTGTACTTAACGCCCTCTGCGGTAAGCCATCAGATAAAACAACTTGAAGAACAACTAGGCATTGAACTCTTTCAACGCCAAACCCGATCCATTAGTTTAACGGCTGCGGGTAAAAACTTTTTTGATGCCATTTCGCCTATTATCTATACGCTTGAAAACACCATCAACGAGTTCAGTCAATTGCAGCAAAATACTAATATAACTATTACGCTGCCTGAATTTTTTGCCAGTGAACTACTTATGCCTAAATTAAGCGAGTGGACATCTGAGCACCCTAATATAAATTTACAAATGGATACGCTCAAAACCCGTAAAGAGCTAACCCGCCACAGTGATTTATCGATTGTTTTATCCTCAAGTAAACCCACTGAGGGCCTTACTACAGAGCTATTTAATCTTGAATATATACCGGCGTGTAACGAAAAACTGTTAAAACAGTGGAAAGACGATCACTGCCAAGCATTAAACCAAGTACCATTAATCCTTCACAAAGCAAGGCCGTGGGCATGGCACCAATGGGCTGAAAAAGCAGGTATAGATGACTTTTCGCCTACGCAAATTATACAAATTGATAGCATGTTTGGGGTCGCTCGTGCAGCGCAACAGGGTATTGGTATTTCACTCATACCGCTGCCTATTAGCCAAAGCTGGTTTGATGAAAAATGGCTTTACAAATTATTTCAACAGCCCCTTACCACCAAAGATAAATACTATTTAGTACAGCATGAAGCTAATTCGCCAAATCCCGCGCTAGATTTATTTGCTAAATGGGTTGTATCTACATTTAGCAACATTCAAGGTTAGTGTTACCTTAGTAAATGCAATTTACATTTTTGGTTTGATTACGCAAATTTTAATGTGTGCAGCACGTAGCAAGTGCTAAAGCTGCACACAGTAAACTGTAAAGCTCCTTCTTTTTTACTTTCTTGCAGCCTAACAATACCGTTTAGTGATTTATTATTAATTAAATATTTTTATTTAATCATTCGTTTTTTCCCTACAAGCTAACCTATAAAAGTTTATCCTTTTAAATCAATATAATAACACAACGCGTTAGACTAAAGTCTATAGCTTAATTTTTTTCACTTATTGGTTTTATTTTTATCGTTTGTCTGACTTTTACGATTATTTTAAAGTTAACTCATCGCAAGCAAACAGCTAAACGTTTTTACTAATTAGACATTATTTACTGTTTTGCACCAAATAAATGCAACCTTTTTAGATGTGATAGCTCTAACAAGGTAAGAAAAGAATCTTATATTGTGTGTGTAAGATGTTGTCAGTGTGAAAAGGCAGTTCAAGTCAGGTGGTGACTTGGTTTGAACTGTTTTTTATTCTACCAGCAACACGCAGCAATAACGAAATTAGCTACTGTGTAGCAAACCAAATCTTATATTGTGTGTGTAAGATGTTGTCAGTGTGAAAAAGCAGTTCAAGTTAGGTGGTGACTTGGTTTGAACTGTTTTTTATTCCACCAACAGTACGCAGCAATAACGTAATTAGCTACTATGTAGCAACCAAATCTTATATTGTGTGTGTAAGATGTTGTCAGTGTGAAAAGCGGTTCATGTGAGGTGGTGACCTTATATGGGCCGTTTTTGTTTTATAAACACGATTACCTGCCCCACCGTTTTATACCAATTCGCTTAAATTTAGTATTATTCAACTATAAAGTTATGTTTTTGTTTAAGCTCTTCAATAACATTTTCATTGTCTTTTAAAAATACATTAAACTTTTTAACGAGCTGTGGGTGTTTAATGCTCGATAACATAAACGCTTGGTGATCAACAGGCAACTGATGCTGAAAAAACACAGGGACGGGAGTATCAAAAAATTCTTCTATATTGTATTTAAGTACATCGTGTGAAATATATATACAATCAACTCGCTCTTTATGCAGCAAATAAATCATCTCAATAACGTTATCATTTTCGAGTACTTGCAAGCCTGGCATTGAGGTTAACTTTTCAAGCCCTTGCAATGTAAAGCCACGCACTTTTGCAAGTGATTTACAATCTTCAAGTTTAATATTGTCCTTTAAGCTCGCTATCCCTGTATGTGTAACTAATGAAGGCACAGAATAATTAATTTCTTGTTGATGCTGATTTTTATAACTTACTTGCCAATTAGGGTTGTCGGGGTATTTAAAGTCAACATGGTGATGCTCTATAAATTCTTTATAAAGTCGCGGAATAGGCAAAGTGTAAAATTCAAATTTAATATTTTGTTGTTTTGCAAATAGTTCCAGTAACTCTTTACTAAAACCAAAATAATCACGCTTATTAGTGCCACTGCCATCGTAATAAGGCAGGTATTCTATATTCTCTACCCCTATTACATATTTTTCGGTTGGCTGTGCTAATACAGGGCTTATAGTTATAAGCCCTGATACAAGTGCTAACGTGTTAATCAATTTGATAGTAAAATGCCGTTTATATCGTTTGGATTATTAATTTATATATCATAATCACAGTTAATTAAAGTTTAGATTTATTAAATATAAAAGAGCGAATTAATCGCTCTTATAAATTAGCTTTGGTCACGAGGTATAAACTCTAACACAGTAGCATTAATACAGTATCTATCTGTGCCTCTTGGCCCCTCACCTTTAAATAAATGCCCTAAATGTATACCGGTGCTTTTTGATTTAAGCTCAATTCGAGTCATCCCCCAGCTGGTATCTTTATGCTTAGTAACACTATTTTTAACCGGATGTTTAAACGACAGCCACCCCGTGCCCGAATTAAATCTATCGCGGGTATCAAATAATGGCTCACCACTTAATTTATCAACAAATACGCCATCGGGAGTGTTTTTAAATTCTTTATACTCCTTACAGTAAGGTCGGTCGGTGCGCTCATTAAATGCAACTTCGTAGGCATCACTATCGCCTAGTTTAAAGGCGCCAAGTGCTTTGTAAAATTCAGCGGGGCTTGCATAGCCTTGACGCGCGTACACCTCTTTTCCATTTTCTAAAAACAAAATGGTGGGGGTTGCCCAAGTTGCCGATTTTATAGTTAGGCCATTAAGCTCATCGGCATGACGAAATGTCAGTGGGATTGAACCTTTGTAATTGTTAGCGACTGTTTTTTTAAATTTTTCACAGTAAGGGCAGTATTCGCGCGAATCAAGTACCACAATCTGCTTGCCCGTGAGTAAAACACTATTGTCTACATCTCCTTTTTTAGTTTTATTAAATACCACACCCGTGGCGTGATCTGGGCAATAGCCATTTGGGTTCTTTTGTAAATAATTTTGATGGTACTCCTCAGCAGATACAAACCCCTCAAGCGGTTTTATTACTGTTTTAATTGCCCCATAACCGGCTGCACTTAATAACGGCTGATACTCGGCTTTAACTTGCTCTGCAAGCTGCGCTTGCTCTTTAGTGGTAGTAAGAATAATTGATCGATACTGCGTGCCAATATCATTACCTTGGCGATTCGATTGTGTAGGATCATGGCTTTCAAAGTAATTTTGTAATAGCACTTTAGAAGAAATGATATTGCTGTTGTACATCACTTGCACTACTTCAGCGTAGTTGTTTTCGTCAAACTGGCGAGATTGGTCGGTGATATTTTTATAGGTTGCTTTAAAGCCGTGCCCGTCTGCATACCCCGACTCTGCATCAATAACCCCTTCTAGTGCCTCGTAGCGCTTTTCGGCTCCCCAAAAACAGCCAGAGCCTAACACAATGGTTTTTATATGCATTGTGGCCTCTACGTTGCTGTGCTCTATTTTTTCGGTTGATAAAGCAAAACAGCCGGCGCTAAATGTAATAGCGGCGCCTAATAAATAAACTGAGCGAGAAAATGTCATAAATACCTCTTAATACCTGCGTGTTTTAATTAAGACCCAACATCCCTTGTTTTAATTTCAGTAAATAAATACGTGCTAAATTTGAATACAGTTTGAGTCTGCATTTCTTTTTCGTTTATTTTTCTTATGGCTAGGTACTGAATAAATTGACAAAACTATGTTAGCTTTGCTGCACGTTGTATAAAAAGATTAAATTATGACTGCATTTTTACAGGTATTTACTTTAACAAATAACAGTTTGCTATTAGATGCCACACAGCATAAACAAAACAATGTGTTAGACACTCAAAAAAAAATTTGGGCGCTCACTAAGCAGCTAAAGCAAAGTAACGAATTTATTGATTTAGTCCCAGGCATGAACTCTTTAACGCTTTATTTAAAATCGGCAAGTAATTTAAAAAAATGGCAAAATGCCTTGCCTGATTTATGGGACAAAGTACAAGCAACAACATTTAAAGGCACTCACCATAAAATACACACTACTTATGATGGAGAAGATTTAGATTTTGTTGCCAAACAAACTAATTTAACACCCAAGCAAATTATTCAAATACATAGCCAAGCCACTTACCACGTTTTATTTTTAGGGTTTCAGCCCGGGTTTGCTTACCTACATGGGTTAGATTCACGCTTGCATATCCCACGCAGAGACACGCCGCGTACCAAAGTACCTAAGGGAGCCGTTGCTTTAGGCGCAGAGCAAACTGCCATTTACCCAGCAGAAACACCTGGCGGTTGGCATATCATTGGCCACACAAACACGCCCCTTTTTGATAGCACACACTCAGATCCTTGCTTATTTAAACCCGGCGACACGCTATCGTTCGTTTCAATAAACACAGTGCAAGGAGCATAAAGTGATAAAAGTTCTTAAACCTGGTGTACAACTTACAATTCAAGATGGCGGGCGCTGCGGTTATCGTCATTTAGGTGTAAGCCAAGCGGGTTGTTTAGACCCTTACGCACAAATAATTGCCAATAAATTAGTGGGTAACAAAGATAATGAAGCTGTGCTTGAAGTTACGTTAGGCCTTTGCGAGTTACAGTTTGAAACCGATACTGTTATTGCCCTACAAGGTGCTGATTTAAACGCTGCGCTTGATGAAACACCCTTGTACCCTGGCTGGAGTTACCAAGTAAGAGCCAAACAAACTTTAAGCTTTGATACTGGCCGCGCTGGTTTGCGTGCCTATGTAGCCGTACAAGGTGGCATTGATGTGAAAGATATCATGGGCTCAAAATCAACCGATTTAAACGCGCTCTTTGGCGGTTTAGCAGGTAAAGCACTTAGCGAGGGCGACATTATTCCTATTAAAACATCGCCCGTGCCAATAACGCGCTTTATACAGCGTGGCGCTATTACTCCGCCTAAACTAAAGGTGATTAGGGTATATGCAAGCCCACATGCGCATCTATTAGGTGATACGCTACTTAAACAGTTTTTTTCAACGGCGTTTAAAGTAAGCCATAACAGCAACAGAATGGGCCTTAGGCTAACAAACGAAAGTCCCCTAACTCATAGTCACTCACTTGCCTCTCTTGGTACAGGCCCAGGCTCTATTCAATTACCGCCCAGTGGTGAGCCTATTGTATTACTTAACGACGCACAAACAACCGGTGGCTACCCATTACTTGGCACGGTAATAGAGGCTGATTTACATCAATTTGCGCAATTTAGACCCGGTGACTCAATTGAATTTAAGCAAGTAACCCATGAGCAGGCTAGCTTAGCAAAACAAAAGCTTAAAGGTCACTTACATCAGCTCAGCTTGGCGCTTAAATATAGTTAACTCTAAGGTGAGATATAAACCTATTACAAGGAGCTAATAAAAGTACAAGCGGCGCTCTACTTAACTTGCAATAGGTAGGCTTAGATTGGTTAATTAAGCGCAAAAAATAAAAACACGCTAACGCAAAAAATTATAATAATGCAATTTAAGCTCTGCTTTAATTTTCGCACACACTTGGTGCATTTGTGCAGTGTGCTTTTTTGCAAACACTGCGCTAAATGCTTTATTAACGCCACTTTAAACACCAAAGGTGTTGTAAATATAGCCGCACTTGTGCGTGGCGCACCAATTTGGTGCGAGCACTTTTCACTTGGTGCATAAATTATTCTTAATTAATTGTAAAAGCAGTGTGACTTGAGTAATTATTTCTGATAAAACAAGGTTTCGCAGCACAGCAAAGTTGCCCTGCTGCACACATAATAGGAATGAGGAGTTACTATGTGTTCAATTTTTGGTGTATTAGATATTAAATCTAACGCCACTCAGTTGCGTACCCAAGCAATTGAAATGTCAAAACTACTAAGGCACCGTGGCCCAGATTGGTCTGGTGTGTATTCATCTGAAAAAGCGATTTTAGTGCATGAACGCTTAGCCATTGTTGGTGTATCAAGCGGCGCACAACCATTATATAACCCTGAAAAAACAAATATTCTAGCGGTTAACGGCGAAATTTATAACCACAAAGAGCTGGCAGCAGAGCTAGAGGTAGATTTTGAATTTCAGACTCAATCAGACTGTGAAGTTATTTTAGCGTTATACAAACAAAAAGGGCCTGAGTTTTTAGATGACTTAAATGGTATTTTTGCATTTTGTTTATACGATGAAGAAAACGATGCGTACTTAATTGGCCGCGATCACATTGGTATTATTCCGCTTTATACTGGCCACGATGAGCATGGTAATTTTTATGTTGCCTCAGAGCTTAAAGCGCTTTCACCAATTTGTAAGCACATTGAAGAGTTTCCACCAGGGCACTACCTATACAGCAAAAATGGTGAACTAACGCCTTATTATAAGCGCGATTGGGAAACCTTTGATGCAGTTAAAGATAACAGCGCACAAGCGCAAGACGTAAAAGAAGCGCTAGAAAGCGCTGTAAAACGCCAGCTAATGTGTGATGTACCGTATGGCGTATTGCTATCGGGCGGTTTAGACTCGTCGGTTATTTCGGCTATTACGCAACGTTTTGCCGCTAAACGTATTGAAGATAACGATGAAAGTGACGCATGGTGGCCTAAGCTGCATTCTTTTTCTGTTGGGCTTGAGGGTTCACCTGATTTAGCCGCTGCGCAAAAAGTAGCGGATATGATTGGCACAGTACATCACCCTATTCACTTTACCATTCAAGAAGGTATTGATGCGCTTCGTGAGGTTATTTACCACATTGAAACGTACGATGTAACCACCATCCGTGCTTCAACGCCAATGTATTTAATGGCGCGCCAAATTAAAGCTATGGGTATTAAAATGGTATTATCGGGCGAAGGCGCTGATGAACTATTTGGTGGCTATTTATACTTCCATAAAGCGCCAAACGCACAAGAGTTTCATGAAGAGCTAAACCGTAAAGTGTCAAAGCTGCATATGTTTGACTGTTTACGTGCCAATAAGTCAATGGCTGCATGGGGCGTAGAAGCACGCGTACCGTTTCTTGATAAAGAGTTTGTTGATGTGGCTATGCGTATCAACCCTGAAGCAAAAATGTGTAAAGATGGCAAAATTGAAAAGCACATTTTACGCGAAGGCTTCGATGGCTACCTGCCTGAAGAAGTACTGTGGCGTCAAAAAGAGCAATTCTCAGACGGTGTTGGCTACAGCTGGATAGACACGTTAAAAGAGTTTGTAAACGAGCAAGTAAGCGACCAAGAGCTTGCTAACGCTAAGTTTAAGTACCCTATTAACACGCCAGATTCTAAAGAAGCGTATTACTATCGCTCTATTTTTGAATCACACTTCCCAGGTGATGCATCAGCTAAATGTGTACCACATGGTAAGTCGGTTGCGTGTTCAACCCCTGAAGCACTTGCATGGGATGCATCATTTCAAAATAATGCTGATCCTTCAGGCCGTGCTGCTGGCGTTCACAACGACGCGTATGCAAGCAAAGGCTAAACGCGCCCTTTTATCGCAACGTAGGCTACAACAGCCTAGGTTGCGATATATAAAGCACCTTTATTCAGTTCCTGTATTTTCTAGTTCACAGCATAACTTAGCCGGTTCAAGTGCGTTAATTGTTATTTATACGCAAGGGTTAAGTACGCGTGTAATGCAAAAAATTGCATCAAACTCGCAGCACCCTGCTAGCGTTTTTTTAAATGAAAATGAAATTTCTCACCGTGTATGTAACATTCGCTGGTTTAACCAAACATCAGAAATTAAGCGCTGCGGCCATGGCACCCTTGCTGCTGCAAAATGTTTATTAGCACACTTTGGTTTTTGCCCTTCACACTTTATTTCAAACGATAAAGAACGGTTTAAAATCAAGCGAGCTACAGGCCGGGTACAACTTCAGCTAGCGGCTATTAATTCTAAAAAGAGTGATGAGGTTAACAGCCTTAGTGATGTGTTTTCGCACTCTATAAAAGCAACTTACTCAACAGCTTATAAAAATGGCTATACCGTTGTACTGTTTAAAAACATGGCTGATTTAAAGCATTTAGAGGTTAATTTTACACATTTAGTAAATGTGCATAACAATGCGGTAATTGCACTGCAAATACATAGTATTAATAAAAACAACGCAAGTGCGTATTTTAGGTATTTTGCGCCGCAATTTGGGGTAAATGAAGATACTGCTACAGGCTCTGCCGTGTCGGTTATTGCGCCACTTATTTTTAGACTACATGGTTTAAATAAAGTAACCCTTTTGCAGCAGTCACCAAAAGGCGCGCTGCTAAACTATACGTTTAGCAGCAATCAGGTAGTTGTAAGTTAAGCTATTACATTGGCCTTAGTAGGCAAAGTGCAAAGTAGCTTTTCTCGTCTTGCCATGTTTGTTCAAGCGATAAATTAGCCTGAGCAGCAAGATTTTTAAACGACTCAAGCGTATATTTGTGCGAGTTTTCAGTGTGAATGCTCTCTCCCGCTACAAAGTCTATTTGCTTATCGTTAATAACTACGCTTTGATTACACTTGCTCACTAAATGCATTTCAATGCGGCTGTGCACTTCGTTAAATCGCGATTCATGTTTAAAATTATCTAAAATAAACGTGCCATTTAATTCGTTATTTATACGCTGGAGCAAGTTTTTATTAAAGGCGGCGGTAATGCCGGCTTTGTCATCGTAAGCATCAAGTAACACTTGTCGCTCTTTTACTAAATCAATACCTATTAATACATAGCCATCAACACCACATAAACGGTGGAAATTATTCATTATTTCAATGGCTTTTACTGGCGCAAAGTTACCCAGTGTGGAGCCTGGAAAATAAACTAAATTTGTTTGGCTGTCTAAGGCGGTGTCTTTTGTTAACTGCTTAACCATTTGGCTATGGGTAAAATCACCTAGCAATGGCGTAATGGCCAGCTCCGGAAATAACGGTGATAAATGCGCTAACGAGTAATTAAGCATCTCTGATGATATTTCAAAAGGAACAAAGGTTTTTACATTGCTCATATGGGCGAGTAAATACGCGACCTTTTTACCCGAGCCACAGCCAGGCTCAATAATTGATAGGTTCTCAGGCAGTTTATTAGCGATAGCTTTTGAGTAATCTTCTAATATGGCAAGTTCAGTGCGGGTAACATAGTACTCTTGCAATGAGGTTATTTGCTCGAATAAAGCCGCCCCTTTATCATCGTAAAAATACTTACACGGCAGCGACTTTTGCTGTTGAGCAAGTCCATGTAATACATCATTTAAAAAGTCTAGATCGGTGATTGATTGCTGATTAATTGCTGTTACTTGGCTCATAGTATGTCCTTTGCTAGTCTAATGCCGCTGCACATCCACGCTTGGTGCGGATAAAAAAAGTTACGGTAGGTCTGTCTTAAATGATCTTTTGGGGTAAACACGCATCCGCCACGCAAAATCATTTGGTTATTCATAAATTTACCATTGTATTCCCCTGCGGCTCCGCTAAAGGGTTTAAAGCCTGGGTAAGGTAAATAGGCGCTATTAGTCCACTGCCAACATGTATCGCTTAACTGCGAGATATCATCTGGGGTTTTACATACACTTGGCGTAAGCAAATCGTTTTGCTGTTGCTTAAGTGCTTGCTGCTGCGCTACATACTCCCATTCAAACTCAGTAGGTAGGCGCGCATTAACAAAGTTAGCATAGGCTGCCGCTTCAAAATAACTTACATGGCTCACTGGCGCATCTAAATTTAAAGGCTGCAGTCCGTATAGGGTAAATTCAAACCACTGCCCGTCAATATACTGCCAGTATAAAGGGTGACTAAGTTGCTCGGTGTTTATATTAGCCCAGCCATCACTTAACCAAAATGAAGGGTTTTTATACCCGCCAGCCTCTATAAATTGTAAGTACTCTCTATTAGTTACTAATCGGTTAGCAAAACTAAACGCATGGATAAGGGCTTGATGTTTAGGTTGTTCGTTATCGTACGAAAAACCGTTTTTAGCATCAGCCCCTATATTGGTTATGCTTTGGCTAAATTCGGTATATTTTAAAGTGCCTAGCGAATCACTCACCTTTATTAAGTCATTTGGAGTTTTGCTGTAGGCAGGAAAGCTTGGATTAACCGAAAAATTATATTTAATATCCATTAGCATGAGCTCTTGATGTTGCTGCTCATGATTCAGCCCAAGTTCTATAATATTGCACAGTGTTTGGTTAATGCCTAATTGAAGCAGCTCGTTTAGCGCATTATCAACATAGGCTCTGTAGCGCAACACCACCTCTAAACTGGGGCGAGATAAACATCCTCTATTAGCACGCTTAAACTGCTCACCTATGCCGTTATAGTAGGAGTTAAAAAGCACCTTAAATTGTTCATCAAAGAGCGTGTAGTTAGGCAGATACTTAGCAAGTAAAAATGTTTCAAAAAACCACGTGGTGTGAGCTAAGTGCCATTTCATTGGGCTTGCATCATCCATTGCTTGTAGTTGGCAATCTTCTGCGCTGAGGTTTTTTATAAGTGTAAGACTATGTTGGCGAATTGACTGAAATTGAGCGTGTATTTTTTCAGTACTGTGCGCTTCATTCGTTTTCGTGTTTAGCATATTAAAGTTAGTCCTTTTCACTCTTTGCGATTAAATAAAGCCTACCCCAGATTTTACCTTTATGCATGTTACATAATGATTAAATCAAACCCTCTACCCATTTAAAACGTAGACTAATGTATTAACGACTAAACGAGTTTGGTGGCGCTGCTTTAATTTTAGTTTAATAACAAACTAATTTTTAACACTTACTGAATTAACAATAGCTTATCTTTTTAGTGATAAATAGCTTTTAGCGCTAAGTAATCAGGCATATATAACCAAATAGTTTTACATTTACGATTTAACTCATACACTATTAAGGGTATGATCAGCGATTAATTTAGTTAGTCCTCAAATAAGTTTTATTGTAAATAATGCAACTTACTGTGTGGCTAATTAACTTAGTGTTATGCCGGAACTCTCTGGCTTGTTAGGACAACATAAGAGGTATTCATGAGCGAAAATCATGACAAGTATAGTATTGATAATACGGACTACACCGTAGGTCAAGATAACGTGCAAAAATGGGGATTTGATATACATAATCCTGTTTTTGGTATTAGTGCCGGTTTGATTGTCATCTTTTTAGTCGCCATTCTCGTTTCGGATGCGCAAACAGCCAAAGCAACGCTTGATGGTATTAAGCTCGATATAATAAATAACTTTGATGCGTTTTTTATGTGGGCAGCAAACTTCTTTGTTATATTTTGTTTGGCATTAATTGTATCGCCATATGGGAATATTCGTTTAGGCGGAGAAGGTGCGAAACCAACGCACTCGCGTATGTCATGGCTTGCCATGTTATTTGCCGCAGGTATGGGTATTGGGTTAATGTTTTGGGGTGTTGCAGAGCCTGTAGCTTACTTTACCGGCTGGTACGAAACCCCACTTAATGTAACCGCAAATACGCCTGAGGCTGCAAAAGTAGCAATGGGTGCAACCATGTTTCACTGGGGTCTTCACCCATGGGCTATTTATGCCGTTGTAGCGCTCTCACTTGCGTTTTTTACTTATAATAAAGGTCTTCCTTTATCAATCCGTTCAATTTTTTATCCACTATTAGGCGACAGAGCTTGGGGTTGGCCTGGTCATATTATTGATATTCTTGCCGTGCTTGCCACTTTATTTGGCCTTGCAACCTCGTTAGGTTTAGGCGCACAGCAGGCTTCTGCAGGTATTAATCATGTATTTGGAACTGATGGCGGCGTAGGCGCACAATTATTGGTTATTATTGGCGTTACCTTACTGGCTATTATCTCAGTAGTACGCGGCATTGATGGCGGCGTAAAGGTCCTTAGTAATATAAACATGCTCATTGCATTTGCCTTACTCCTGTTTGTTGGTTTAGTTGGCTTTGCTGTGGCAATCGGTAACGTACCAAATACGGTTATGGGTTATGTTGAAAATATTATTCCACTGAGCAACCCACATGGCCGAGAAGACGAAACATGGATGCACGGTTGGACTGTATTTTACTGGGCATGGTGGATTTCGTGGTCACCGTTTGTAGGTATGTTTATTGCGCGTGTTTCTCGTGGTCGTACTATTAGAGAGTTTTTAATCGCTGTATTATTAATTCCTACTGCGGTTACTATTTTATGGATGTCTATTTACGGCGGCATTGCAATAGACCAAGTTGTTCAAGGTATAGGTAGCTTAGGCGTAAACGGTTTAACCGATGTACCTATGGCGATGTTCCAAATGCTAGACGAACTGCCTATGTCGAGCGTGCTTTCGTTCCTAGCTGTGGTTTTAGTATTAGTGTTTTTCATTACCTCTTCTGACTCGGGTTCATTAGTTATCGACTCAATTACAGCAGGCGGTAAAGTGGATGCGCCAGTACCACAACGGATCTTTTGGGCTACGGTTGAGGGCTCTATTGCTGCTGCTCTATTATGGATTGGTGGTACAGAGGCGATTCAAGCATTACAAGCGGGTGCTGTTTCAACAGGTCTTCCGTTTACTTTAGTGTTACTACTAATGTGTGTAAGCCTATTATTAGGATTACGTACTGAGCCTCGCGCTGTTAAATAATTAGTCGCTTGCCAGTAAACAATAAAAAAACGCCGCATAATATGCGGCGTTTTTATTGGCTAAGCTAAACTTTGGTTAATAAGTTTAAACCTGTATTGCACTCGCTAAAATTTAAAAATAGATTTAACTTAGTAATTCAGCCAATGGCGTATCATCGCGGTAATGATATTGCAGCTGTGCAATTAACAGCTCTGCTGTGGCTAATGCATCAGTTAGCGCATTGTGATTATGATAGGCAGGTAAAGAATATCGGCTGCGGCAATCTGTGAGTCTCAGTGAGCCTACCTTTTGATTAAACAAACGCCCTATTAAGCCTTGGCGGGCGCGCAGTGCTCGTTGCTCAATTTCCATGGTATCGACTAATGCAAACTGGATCCCTTCGTTAATTCTCGCAAGTAATGCATTGTTTAAAAAGTGCCGCTCTATCGCTGCATAATGCACCACCACGACTTTACCACTAAGTGCATTAAGTAGCGGCCCTAGTCGAGAGGTTAAATCGGGAGCATCATCCACTTCTGAATGCGTAATACCATGAATAACAATCGACTCCTCACTTAAGCTTTTACGAGGCTGCACTACCCAATGCTTAGCATGTGTGCAATATACTCTTTGCATTGTAAAAGGGACTAAGCCAATACTGACTATATCGTCTACCTCACTATTTAGACCGGTTGTCTCAAAATCAAGAGCCACAAACGAAATGTCTTTTATGGGCGTGTGCGTATCACCATAAGCGTGCTGATAAAACGCTTTTAAATGCTCATTTTTAGCGTTGTTAGCCAGTGTTTTATAATGAGCCTGCCAGTCAAAATACGATTGCTTAGCCATTCGTTACTTAACACCCGCATTGGCTGAGTAACTAAACTTTAAGTAGCTTTGTGCTTTTTCGAGTATGGCAAACGCTTCTTTTAAGTTGCGTTGCTCAAACGGCGAAAGTAAATGCGGGTCTATGTCGTTATCGGGCTCTTCTTCTTGCTCTATTTGCCATGCTTGATGGCGAATTCGCATCATGGCAATGTATTCTAACGCGTCACGTAAATCTTGTGCTTTACCCTCAGGTAACAGGCGCGATTCAATAATATCTTCAAGGCGTTCAAACGAATTTTGCTTACGAGAGCCTATCGCCAGTGCATGCACTCTTATCACATCAGAAAGCGGCGCGGTGCCTCTGCGTTTTAAGTTCATTGAACGCTTATGCTGGCCGTTGTGCTCAAGCACAAAGCCTTTAAAAAACCCAAGTGGCGGTGTGCGGTTTCGGGCATTGGCGGCCATATTTGCTAAAAACACACGGTTTTGTTTACTTTGCTTAGCAATAAAAATTTTAAGCTCGTCGGCCCATTTTGTTTTACCCCACACCCCATCTAAATCAAAGAATATTGAGCTGTTAAGTAGGGCTTGTGGTTTAGGTAAGGCTATCCACTGCGAGAATTGATCAAACCATTGCGAGCGTGTTTTACGCCATTTTTTAAACGAGGCCATAATTTCACCGCTGCAATAGGTATAACCACATTGCGCTAAGCCATCACACACAAAATCAGAAATATTTTGAAAGTACTCGTTGTGTTTTTCATCATCGTAATTGTCATCCAAAATAAGCGCGTTATCTTGATCTGTTACAATAAGTTGTTCATCTCGCGCCATAGAGCCTAACGCTATAAAACAGTAAGGTACTGGCGGCGGGCCATATTTTTCTTCAGCCAGTACTAATAAGCGCTGTTTAAAAGTACGCCCTATTACCGCCATTGCCGTACCAATCATATGTGAATTAGCATCTTCGTTTACCATACGTACAAATACATTGGGCAACTGGCGCGCATAATGTGCTAAATCTTCAATGGTTTGCTGCGCTAAAATACCGCGTACCAAGAGTAAACTACTTTGTGACTCGTACCTTAAAATATCGGATAGTGAAATAACCCCAATAGGTCGGCGCTTTTGTACCACAGGTAAGTGGTGCAAGTTGTCGCGCAGCATGGCAAGGACGGCTTCAAATACATAGGCATTTGAATCAAGCAGTACAAGATTAGTCGACATAATTTTATCTGCAGTAACATCAAGCCCAAGGCCTTCGGCTACCACTTTTGTGCGTATATCGCGGTCGGTAATAATGCCTACAATTTGCCCATCGTCTTCTTCTGGGTCGTCGCTTATTGGTTTGTCTAAATCGGTAACTAACACAGAAGATACCGCTTCTTCTGTCATTACTTTAGCCACATCCTGTATGGTGGTTTGCGTACTTAGCGTTACCACATCGCGATGAATGAGCGACTTAACTTTGGCGGTTGTTAAATCGTTGCTGTCGGCTTGCTCAACTAACGCTTGGCGAAGGCGTACATTGCCATCGGCTTCAAAATAATCAGCAAAGCCGTCAAACTCGTCACAAAAACGGTTAAACAGCGTAAAGTTAATACAGTACACTAGGGTGTCTTCGAGTGCCTTTGCAGGAAAGCGCACTTTACGATTCATCAACAAGCCCATTTGGCCAAAAATACCGCCCACATCTAAGCGATTATAAAGCTCGTTATTACGACGATAAATTTCCACAGAGCCACTGCGAATTATAAATAAATCAGCGATGTCTTGGCCTAACGTTAAAATATCAGTTTGCGAGCGGTAGTAAGCTACCTCAACTTGTTGCGCAAGCTCGTTTAAAGCGTTTGTCGGTAAGTCATCAAATGGCGGGTGCTGCGCTAAAAACTGCGCAATTTCAACTTGTTCGGCTTGCATTGGGAATTCCTTGTGGCCACACAAAAAGGCATGTATATGCTTAAGTGGCTATCTTAACAAACAAGTAGTGCCAATCAAGCCATAACCATGCCCAGTACACTTTTAATTTAAAAACGTTGCTGGGCATGGCTTTAAGGTTAGTCTATTTTTTCAAGCTCTTGTGCGAGCTGCTTAGATTCATCCCCCCTTGGCGTGGTAAAGCGTGCTAAGCCTAAGTAAATTACCGGAGTAAGGTAAAGCGTAAACAACACCGCAAGTGCTAAGCCGCCAAACACCACCCAGCCAATTGCATTTCGGGCCTCAGCCCCTGCGCCTGTAGAGAGAATTAACGGCAATGCGCCAAGTAGAGTAGATATAAGGGTCATCGTAATTGGGCGTAAACGTACCAGCGCAGCTTGCTCAACTGCTTTTCTGACCGTTAAACCTTGATCGCGTAATTGGTCTGCAAATTCAACAAGCAAAATTGCGTTTTTAGCGATTAAGCCTATCAGCATCACTAAACCAATTTGAGAGTAGATATTTAACGATGTGCCGGTTAAATAAAGCGCTAATATGGCCGAGGTAATACCAAAGGGAACGGTTATCATAACCACAATGGCACTATTTACATTTTCAAATTGAGCAGCCAATACTAAAAATACAATTAAAAAAGCAAGTACATAAGTTACAAGTACTTCGCTGGATGTTTCTTCATACGTTAGCGCTTCGCCTTTAAACGCAAGTGCAATACCTGGCTCTAACGACTGCTCAGACACCGTTTTTATTTGCTCTACTAAAGCAGCAATGGTTAACGATTCTGGCAACTCCATGCTGAGCTCTATAGAGCGGCGCTGGGCATGACGTTCAAGCTCTGCAGCCACGCCTTCTTCAGAAATATACGCCACACTACTTAATGGTACTAAACTGCCATTACCCGCTCTGATGTATAAATTAGCCAAATCACTTGGACTGTTTATGGTTTGGTTTTGCGCTTGGAGTATAATTGGCACAGACTGATCGCCAATGTTTAAATCTTCTACATCGTCGCCATTTATTGCTGCGCGCAAGGTAATGGCAATGTCGTCTAGCGATACACCGAGCTCTTGTGCACGGCGTCTGTCTATATTTACTCTTAGTTGTGGTTGCGATGGCTGATAAGAAATACGCACAGGTGCCACCTCAGGAACGGCTTTTTCTAATGCCGCAGAAAACTGCTGAGCCGCTTTAAATATTTGCAAATAATCTTGCCCAAGCAACGCTATTTCAACGCCTCCCCCTTGGCCTCGTAAATTTAAACTATTAGCCCCACCTGGGTAAGCCGGTGCTCCTGGAATATCGCCAAGTGGCTGGCGTATCTTATTAATAATTTCTTGTTGGCTAAAATGGCGCTCATCCCAATGCTTTAATGGCACAGTAATAAACACAATATTAGGGTCCCATTGGCCTACCACAGTATAAATAGACTCAATTTCGCCGCTATCGACAAACGGAAGTAAAATATCTTCCATTTTTATCGCTTGCCTATCCATAAAGTTTAGCCCTACACCATCTGGGCCACGTGCAAATATACGAATTTTTCCTCGGTCTTCTGTGGGCAAAAGCTCGCTGTCTAAACTGGCGTACAACGCCCCTGAGCCTGCTGCAACCAATAAACAGAGCGCAAACGTAAGCCATGCATGGTTAAGCACTTTATGAATTGTTTTTGTATAAATACCACCCAACCAATGGCCTAGTTTAGCAAATGGGTGAAAACCGCCCTGCTTTAACTTTAATTTGGAGGTAAGAGCAGGCACTAATGAAAGTGCCACAAAGCTTGATATAATTACCGCACCGGCAAGTACTCCACCAAACTCTCTAAATAAGCGACCGGCAGTAGAGGGTAAAAACGCAATAGGTATAAATACAGCGGCAAGTACAGCCGTGGTTGCTACAACAGCAAAAAACACCTCGCGCGTGCCTATTACAGCAGCTGCCCGACGCCCTAAACCTAGCCCCCGCTGGCGCTGAATATTTTCACTTACTACTATGGCATCATCAACAATTAAGCCTGTGGCTAATACAAGCGCCAACAAGGTTAAAATATTTATTGAAAAACCCAGTGCCCATATAAGTGCTAAAGAACCTATTAAGGCAACAGGAATAGCAAAAGCAGGCACTAAAGTGGCGCGCCAAGAGCCAATAAATACCCACAAAGTCACAATCACTAACAATACTGTAAGTAATAAAGAGTAAATTACTTCATCTACTGAGCTTCTTATAAATTGTGCGTCATCGGAGGTAAGTGTAAATTCCATTTCTGGAAAGCGCGTTTGCATGCTTGTAATAAGCTTGAGCACTTCATCTGATATTTCAATTGTATTTGATTGAGCTTGTCGAATAATTTCCATACCAATAACGGGCTTACCGTTTAGCCTTACCATAGAGCGCGGATCGGCAGGGCCAAAATACACAGCCGCAATATCACTAATTCGGGTATCGCCTTGTATTATAATATCGCCAACTTGATCTGGAGTAATAGAGGTTGCATCGGCACGTACAATAATTTGCTGATCGTTTGACTTTAAACTCCCTGCTGGCACATCAAACGGTGCTTGGCTAAGCACTTGTGCTACATCGGGCACTGTTAAATTAAAGCTACTTAGTTTTAGCGGGTCTATTCGTACTCTTAATACGCGTTCTCTATCTCCGTTTAAGCGTACATCTGCGACACCCGGAATAGTTAAAAATTGCGGCGCTAAGTCAACATTTACACGCTCGGTAAGTGCTTCAAGCGAGAAACTTTCACTTGAAACAGTCAGAGATACAACTGCTTCGGCGTCGTTGTCGGCTTTAATAATAGAAACACGCTCTACTTCCTCTGGAAGGTCTCGCTCTACACGTGCAACAGACTCACGCGTTTCATTCGCGGCGTCATCTAAATTTATGCCTGGTCTAAATTCGACCACAATACGTGCATTTCCCTCTTCACTTTGTGCGCGTATTGATTTAACGCCACTTACACGCGCTACTGCGCCTTCTAATTTGCTGGTTACTTCGGTATCAACGGTCTCAGGCGAGCCGCCAGGAAATGGCGCCGAAACCGTAATACGTGGTCTATCTACATCAGGAAGCTCTCTTACTTCAACACCCGCAATAGCGGCAATACCTGCAATAATAATTAATAAGTTAAGCACCACAATAAGTACTGGGCGGCGAATCGCCATTGAGGGTAAGTCTTGCATCATAGGTTGCTGTTTCATACCTACTCCTGCGTATCTTGCGCGGGTAAATTAAAGCTTAGCTCTTGACCTGCACGTAAGCGTTGTACCCCTTCAATTACTAAAATATCGCCTTTATTTAACGGCCCAGAAACCAATAATCGCCCCGCCAAGCGCTGCTCTATTTTTACATCAACACGTGTGGCTTTTTTATCAACGCTGGTCCATACATACGGGCCTGTTGCACCCCACAGTAATGCAGCCTCAGGAACTGCAGCAAAATGCTCGCCTAACACTTCAATATGTACTCTAAAGCTCATACCAGGTAAAAATTGTTGTTTTTCATTATTTAGCTTGGCTTTAACACGTAAAGTACGAGTTTGTGGGTCTACGCGTGAGTCTAAATAGGCAATATCAGCGTTAATGGCAGTGTCTGATTGCCAAGGAAACACCGTTAAGCTGCTTTTATTACGCAGCATACTGATAGCCGACTCCGGTGCGTTAAAATTTATGTACAGGCTTGTTGTGTCATCTATTGTGGCAATGGGTGTTTGCTCGGTTATTCTATCGCCTACCTCAACATCTGTTAAACCCATAATGCCATTTATTGGCGCAATTACTTTTCTGTCTTCAAGCTCAGTTTGGGCCTGTATGAGAGTGACTTTGGCAAGCTCTACAACGGTTTTAGCATCATCAACATCGCTTTTAGGCACTGCGCCTTTGGCCTGACTTTGTTCTAATCGTTTTAGTATTCGCTGGGTGTCGGCAAGTTTAATTTTAGCCTCATCAAGCGCTGCTTTTTGCCTACGAGAATCAAGTTCGAGTAAAGTATCGCCTTTTTTTACTTTATCACCTGGCTTAAAAAAAACGCCTGTTACTCTATCGCCTACTGCGGGGTACATTACAACCGAATGTATTGCCTCTGTATTTCCTACCGCTTGCACTTGTTGTTTAGCACTTTCGAGGGCAATTTTTTGTACAACAACGTTCGCGCTCATTGCAGGAACGCTGAAAAACAGCAGCGAACTAAGCACACCGATTAAAAAGTTTTGCGATTTCAAAGTAACACCTTAATTAATTATTATTTCCATTACCTTACGAAGTCTAACAGCTGATTGATCAATAGGTAGGATAGAACGATAAATTAGCAAAACTACAAGATGAAATTAAATTGGTAAAACCAATTAATCTTTGAAAAAAGGCGCCTAAAGACTAAGCATTTATACAAATACAGGCAGGATTAAACTAAAAAGTGGCTATATAAATAAAAAAGCCCAGTATAAACTGGGCTATGTAGATAATAGGTAGTTAAAGATTATTTACCGCGCTGGGCTTCTTTTTGTGCTTTTTTAGCTTCTTTACGTTGTTGTAAAACCGCTTGCGCTTCATTACCAATGTGCCCTTCACCACGTGCTTGTGCTAATTCTATTTGCTTTTGACGCTCAGCAAAACGAGCACGTTGCTCATCGGTTACATTATCAATACAGTGATGACACGAAACACCTTCCATGTATTCTGGCTTTTGCTTTTCTTCTTCTGTAATCGGCATACGACACGCATGACATTGATCGTAAGAGCCTTTTTGTAAATCATGATTTACTGCTACACGATTATCAAAAACAAAACACTCACCTTCCCACATTGTTTCTTCTTTTGGCACTTCTTCTAGGTATTTTAAAATACCGCCTTCAAGATGGTAAACTTCATCAAACCCTTGCTCTTTCATGTAAGCCGTTGATTTTTCGCAGCGAATACCACCGGTACAAAACATGGCTACTTTTTTGTGTTTTTCTGGGTCTAAATTTTCTTTAGCCCATTGAGGGAACTCTCGGAAAGTTTTGGTATTAGGATCGACTGCATTTTGAAAAGTGCCAATTTCAATTTCGTAATCGTTACGTGTATCAATCAAAATCACTTCAGGGTCTGATATTAATGCATTCCACTCTTTAGGCTTAACATAGCTTCCCACTACTTTTAGTGGGTCAACCCCTTCAACGCCCATTGTAACAATTTCGTTTTTTAGCTTTACTTTAGTGCGGTAAAACGGGCATTCATCATCGAATGATTCTTTAGTCACTATGTCTTTTAGGTTTTCTTGTGTGTCTAACCACGCAAGTAAGTTATCTATTCCTTCGCGCTTAGCTGATACAGTACCGTTAATACCTTCAGCCGCAAGCAATAAAGTACCGCGTACTTCGTTTGCTTCCATCACATCTAAAAGGGGTTTACGTAGCGCTTCAAAATTTGGCAAACCTACAAATTTGTACATTGCACACACTACAAAGTGCTCGTTTGTTACATCATCTTTATGAACAGCAGTCATTTTACTTCCTATTTTGCTTTGATAGCCTTAAGTGGCGTTTACCGAATCGTAAATCCGGCGCATATGGGGCGCGTATTTTACGCTTTTTATAATTAATTGCAAAAAATAGCGCGTTAGAATGGTTTTTACTGTCGGCATAACCCTTGTGTAAGCTATAATGCGGCCATTAATTTAAGTTGCACATTGGAGAACACGACTTTGCACTTTACTGATCTTGGGATTGATACTCGCCTTGAAACACAATTAGCACATCAAGGGATCACCCAGCCCACAGATATTCAAGCACATGCAGTGCCTACCGCACTTGCAGGGCATGACATTTTTGCTCAGTCTAAAACTGGGTCGGGCAAAACATTAGCGTTTTTATTACCTGCTGTTCAGCGAGTTATGAAACAAAAAGCGCTCAGTAAACGCGATCCACGTGTCCTCATCGTTGCACCAACCCGTGAGCTTGCAACGCAAGTATTTACGCAATTGCGTTTATTAATTGCGGGCACAAACATTAAAGCTGTAAAAATACTCGGTGGCGAGAACTTTAACGATCAAATTAAAGCCCTTCGTAACGACCCGCACTTTGTTGTGGCAACCCCTGGGCGTTTGGCCGATCACATCACAAAACGCTCATTACAATTAAGCGGGTTAGAGCTATTAATTTTTGATGAAGCCGACCGTATTTTAGACTTAGGTTTTACTGAACAGCTGAAAATGATTAACGAGCAAGCTAATCACCGCTTGCGCCAAACATTGTTGTTTTCAGCGACACTAGATCACGCTCAAGTAGATGCCCTTTCGCGTAATTTATTAAAAAAGCCAAAACAAATTACACTGAGCGCCGCTAACGAGCAACACAGTGATATTAAACAAACACTCTATTTAGCCGATCACCTTGATCATAAAGAAGCGTTACTTGAGCATTTTTTAAAACAAGATGATGTTGGCCAATGTATTATATTTACAGCAACCCGTGCCGATACCAGCCGTTTAAGTGAAGCATTAAATGCAAAAGCTTTTAAATCGGTGGCTTTAGCTGGCGATTTAACACAGAGCAAACGCCTTGAGATCATGGACTCGTTTAGCCGCGAAAACTTTAAAATTTTGATCACCACTGATGTTGCTTCGCGAGGATTGGACTTATTAAGTGTAACGCATGTAATCAATTTTGATTTACCAAAACACGCTGAAGAGTATGTACACCGCATAGGTCGTACAGGCCGCGCCGGATTTAAAGGTAATGCATTATCGCTAGTAGGCCCTAAAGACTGGGCAAGCTACTTAGCAATTAAGTCGTTTTTGAACGACGAGCTGGTTTTTGCAAGCGTGGATGGCCTTAAAGCTAAATTTAAAGGTATAAAAGAGAAAAAGCCTGCAACAGCTGCTGTAAAAACTAAAAAAGTTGCACAGGTGAAAAAGCCGCAAGTTAAACGCAAGGCAAAACCTAAAAAACCAGCTGCACCTATAAAAGCCCCGATGAACATTGATGGCAATTCACCAATGCGCCGTAAAAAAAAGCCTGAGCAGGAATAATTATGAGTTACCTAGGAACAACACAAACCTTATTTGTAAAAGAAGTGAGCAATGAAGGTGCTTACCTTGATGGCCACGATTTAGGGGAAGTGTTTTTACCAAAACACGAAATTAAAGATGAACTTGAAGCTGGCGATAGCATAAGCGTTTTTATCTTTTTAGATAATGCCAATTTACCTACAGCAACAGTAAAAAAACCCCATGCCCAAGTAGGTGAATACGCACTGCTTCGTGTTAAAGAAATAAATAGCATTGGCGCTTTTTTAGATTGGGGACTAGAGAAAGATGTTTTAGCTCCATTTAACGAGCAAAAACCACGTATGCAAGAAGGTCATTCTTACTTAGTTCGCTTATATTTAGATAATGCGAGCCAACGTATTTGTGCATCAAGCAACTTTAATCGCTTTTTATCAAAAGATGAGCCTAAGTACACTCATCTTCAAGAAGTTGATTTAATTGTTGCTGGTAAAACAGATATTGGCTACAAAGTGCTTATTGAAGAGTCTCACTTTGGTGTTGTGTTTTACAACATGGTATTTAAAAACTTATTTGTAGGGCAAAAGCTTAAAGGGTTTGTTCAAAAAGTACGAGAAGACGGAAAAATCGACGTTATACTTGAAAAGCCAGGCATGGGTAAAGTAAGTGAACTTGGCGATAAAATAATGGAAAAGCTTAAAAACGAAGGCGGCATACTAGCCATTGGTGATAAATCTGAGCCTGAGCTTATCAAAAAAGTATTTTCAACCAGTAAAGCTAACTACAAAAAAGCTATTGGTGGTTTATTTAAGCAAGGCTTGATAGACATAGAAGCCAAATCTATCCGCTTAAAATAGTTGTACACTTTTTATAAGCGCTAACATTATGTTGGCGCTTATAATTAAATTTTTTCTAAATAGTTTAATTAAATGATTATTCATAGATGATAAAACGTTTTGATGAACAAAAAAGTTATTTAGCTATTATCGCTAATGGTACTTATATTGCCCTATTCTCTGCCCTCACCTTCGCGTAAATAAAATTTTTTAAACAAACCTAACACTAGGTTTACCCTTCAAAAATAATTAGGGAATTACTAACAGGCATTAGCCCATAATACGCTTATACGGCAACGTACATTCTGTATATTGCTTTGAATAATCAAGTATCTCAGCTTTGGTTTCTAAACTGAGTGGCGCCAGCCTAAATACTTTATTTTCACATTCACTTTGTTTGTCGTCGTGATTTGAAATGCAATCTGACGTAGTTACGTTTTGGCGCGTTAAGCGCTCTTCATTTTTATAGCATAAGTGGTGTGCGTAGCCATGCATGGTTTGCTTAAATTCAAATAAATCGACAGGGTAATTTGCGACTAAGTCAGTAATCGTCGCTACTCCATCATAAGCTTTACTAGAAAAAACATATTTATTTACTGAAAAACCTGCAACAACAATTAAAATAGATCCAAAAATTAACTTCAAAATAAACCCCTTACTGCATTCTTAGTACTAATGTAGCATAAAAATGTATTCATAAAAGGGGTTTAGCACTAAATAATTGCTTTTTGTTAACTTAAACTAGTGATTTATTAACATCAGTTAAAGTTTGTACCGGATCTGACGATTGTGTGATCGGTCTACCAATCACTAAGTAATCGCTACCCGCTTCAATAGCTTGCTTAGGTGTCATAATGCGTTTTTGGTCACCCACATCACTACCAGCCGGACGAATGCCTGGAGTAACTAGCTTAAACTCGCTACCTAATTGTGCTTTTAGCGCTTTCGCTTCTTGGGCAGAACATACTACGCCATCAAGCCCTGCTTCTTTTGTTAATTTAGCTAAATGAATAACTTGATCTTGCGCTGATTTTTCAACACCCAAACGCTTTAGTTCAGCTTCGTCCATGCTGGTTAGCACTGTCACTGCTATTAATAAAGGTGCTTTATCACCAAACTTTTCAAGTGCCTGCTTTGCCTTATTCATCATTTCAAAACCACCTGATGCATGAACGTTTACCATCCAAACGCCCATATTAGCCGCTGCGGTGACCGCTTTTGCCACTGTATTAGGGATATCATGAAATTTTAAATCTAAAAATACGTCAAAGCCTAAATCGATTAACTGTTTAACGAATGCAGGGCCAAAATAAGTAAACATTTCTTTACCTACTTTTAAGCGACACGTATCTGGTGAGAGTTTTTTTACAAAATTAAGAGCCGCGTCTTGTGAATCGTAATCTAGGGCAATAAGAACTTTTTTTGTATCTTCTAAAGACATAACTATCCTAATGAATGGCAGTAAAGTTATAAATAGTTGGGGGTTATTAAAATCCGTCTAGGCCTCTACTTGGCACAATGGTTTCCCAATGTTTACAAGATGGGCAGTTCCAATAAATAGTGTGGCTTGTAAAACCACAATGTTGGCATTGAAAGTCTGGTTTTGTAGCTATATACGACGTAACTAGCTTATCAATTTCATCAAGTACTTCTTTGGTATTTGGATTTTTATCACCCATTAGCTGTAGTAAAAAACTAAAACCTCGAATTGTAGGCTGACGTTTTAAGCTGTCGGTTAAAAACTCAAATGCCTGTTTAGTATTTCCTTGCTCTAACAGTGCTTGGCAATGTTTTATTTTTATTAGCACCCCACCTTTATCGAGCAAGTCACATAATAAATCATGAAACTGATGTGTTAAATTTAACTGCTTATAACTATGTGCAAGCTGGTCAATAAACAAAGGCGCAAATAACGTAAATTGGCAAACGAGTTCACGCCAATAGTAAATTGCTTTTACGTAGTCTTCACTTGTGTAAGCCGATAACCCTAATTCGTACAAAGGGCGAACCGCTTTGTAATTTAAGCTAATGGCTTTGTTCATTAATTGCGGTTTATTTTCGCTTAAGGCAGCTTCGCTGTAAAAATTAGCAATTGCTTTAAAATGCTGCTCTTTAACGAATAACTCACTATGGGCTTCGAACATATTAATGCCCTTTTCCCACTCTCGGGTTTGCGAGTATAAAGTAATAATTGGGTCAAGTGCTTGTTCATGCCCAGCTTTAACAAGCCACACTAAATGCTCTTCTGCACCGTCTAATAAGCCGGCCATAATATAATCTTCGGCTAATTCTAGACGGCTAGCTGCGGCTTGTTGTTCATTTAAACTTGGGTGTTTTAAAAGGAGTTCATGAATTTTTATTGCGCGGTCAAGCTCACCTCTTCGGCGAAACATGGTAGCAAGAGTTGAGTAGTGGTCAACAGAGTCAGCAGCCACTTCTAATAGGTTTATTAGGTGCTCTAAGCCCTGATCTTCTTCTCTGTCTAGTAAAAACTTTAAGCCTTTACTGTATTCTGAAGTGATTTGGCGGTTGAGTTGATGAGCTTGGTTTTTTGCACTATTTTTGCCCATAATCCAGCCATAACCGGCAGCAACAGGCAGTAGTAAAAACAAAAGCTCAATCATGATTAGGTGTCTTTATTAGCAATAAGCTTACTATTATTTTTTTCTGGCGCTAATTGTTTTTTTAAGCGGTAATTTTGCCACTTTAATTTAGAAAACAATTTAAAGCTAATAAAACACCCTATTATTACACCCAGTATAAAGCAGATACTTATTATTACAGCGAGTGGCAAGGTATTACTGGCAATAATATAATTGATTTGTACTAATTGTGGATTTTGAGAACCCAATAAAAATGCGCAAAATAGGCATAGTACAACCAGAATAATTTTTAATACCTTAAACAAGTAACTACTCCAACTGGTTAACTAGGCAATACTCTCGTTTACGCGGTCGCGTAATTCTTTGCCTGGTTTAAAATGAGGTACATGCTTACCATCAAGCTCTACTGTATCGCCAGTCTTAGGATTACGACCTGTGCGAGGAGCGCGGTAATGCAAAGAGAAACTACCAAAACCTCTGATCTCAATACGATCTGAAGTAGATAATGAGCCGGCCATTTGTTCAAGAATTTCTTTTACTGCATTTTCAACATCTTTCACTGGAACGTGTGCGTGCTGTTCGGCAAGTGTTTCTATCAGTTCTGACTTAGTCATAGCGTTTCCTTAAAGAGAATAGTGGAAGGGCAAAACTGCCCTTCCAATTAAAAACTAATTAGTAATTAGTCTTTTTGTGCATTTGCGAAAGCAGCTGCCATTGCGTTTTCAAACACTGGCTCTTCTTTCTTAAGCTTCTCTAGTACTTCTTTCTCTTCTGCTTCGAAAAGAGCTTTAACAGATAAGCTTAAAGTGCGGTTCTTACGATCAACGCCAACGTATTTAGCTTCGATTTCGTCGCCTACAGAAGCAACAGTTGTTGCATCTTCAACGCGCTCTTGAGCGATATCAGCTACACGGATGTAACCTTCAACGCCTTCGATAAGCTCTACAGTTGCGCCTTTCGCATCAACTTCAGTCACTTTACCTTTAACAATAGCACCTTTTTTGTTTGCATCAAGGTAGTTATTGAACGGGTCAGCTTCGATTTGCTTAACACCTAGAGAGATACGTTCACGCTCTGGGTCAACTTGCAATACGATAGCAGTGATTTCGTCGCCTTTCTTGAATTCACGTACAGCTTCTTCGCCAGGCGTGTTCCAAGAAATGTCTGAAAGGTGTACAAGACCATCAATACCACCGTCAAGACCGATAAAGATACCGAAGTCAGTGATTGATTTGATCTTACCAGTAACTTGGTCGCCTTTGTTTTGTAGACGAGCAAATTCCTGCCAAGGATTAGCAATACATTGCTTAAGACCAAGAGAAATACGACGACGTTCTTCGTCGATTTCAAGAACCATAACTTCAACAGTGTCACCTAGTGAAACAACTTTTGAAGGGTGGATGTTCTTGTTAGTCCAATCCATTTCAGAAACGTGAACTAGACCTTCAACGCCTTCTTCGATTTCTACGAAGCAACCGTAATCAGTAAGGTTAGTTACACGACCAGAAAGCTTAGAACCTTCTGGGTAACGACCAGCGATAGCTGCCCATGGATCTTCGCCAAGCTGTTTAAGGCCTAGAGATACACGAGTTTTATCTTTGTCGAATTTAAGAACTTTAACTGCGATTTCGTCGCCAACATTAACGATTTCTGAAGGGTGCTTAACACGCTTCCACGCCATATCAGTGATGTGTAGTAGACCATCAACACCACCAAGGTCAACGAATGCACCGTAGTCAGTAAGGTTCTTAACGATACCTTTAACTTCTTGACCTTCAACAAGGTTAGCAAGAAGCTCTTCACGTTCTTGTGAGTTTTCAGATTCGATAACTGCACGACGTGAAACAACAACGTTGTTACGTTTTTGGTCAAGCTTGATTACTTTAAATTCAAGCTCTTTGCCTTCAAGGTGAGTTGTGTCACGTACTGGACGAACATCAACAAGTGAACCAGGTAGGAAAGCACGGATTGAATCAACTTCAACTGTGAAACCGCCTTTAACTTTACCGTTGATAACACCAGTAACAGTCTCTTGCTCTTCACATGCTTTCTCAAGACGGATCCACGCTTCGTGACGCTTCGCTTTCTCACGAGAAAGGATAGTTTCACCGAAACCGTCTTCGATTGCATCTAGTGCAACATCTACTTCGTCGCCTACAGCAACTTCTAGTTCACCAGCAGCATTTTTGAACTGCTCTGCAGGGATAGCACTTTCTGATTTAAGACCAGCATCTACAAGTACAATGTTATTCTCGATTGAGATTACTGTACCTTTAACAATAGAGCCTTGCTCTGCTTCAAAACCCTTTAAGCTTTCTTCAAATAACTGCGCAAAATTTTCTGACATACGAATATACGTCTCATATATTAATACCAATAAGCAACCATGCTGCATGGGGTTGTTAAAATAGCACTGGCGTCCTGCTGGTGCATAAAATGTGTTTAGCTTCGTTTAGGAAGCTTGCCTTGTGAGATAGCAATATCTACTAAAGTTATAACTTTATCAAACACTTGCTGAGCGTTAAGCTCGCTTGTGTCTATTTCAATTGCATCATCAGCAGGAACAAGCGGCGCAACGGTGCGATTCATATCGCGCTCATCACGAGCTTGAATGTCCTGTAATAGACCACTTAGTGTAACATCAAGGCCGCGCTCATTCAACTCAACATAACGTCTGCGCGCGCGTTCTTGTGCACTAGCGGTTAAATATATTTTTAATGGTGCGTCTTGAAAAACCACGGTGCCCATATCTCGGCCATCAGCAATTAAGCCCCGTTCGGTTTTAAACGCACGCTGGCGTCGAAGTAACGCTTCACGTACACGCGGTAATGCAGCCACTTTTGAAGCAGCTGCCCCAACCTCTTCATTACGAATTGTCGAGGTTACATCTTCGCCTTCTAAAATAACTTTTCCAGCATTAGTTTGGCTATCAACCAAAAACTGCACATCTAAGTTTGCAGCAAGCGGGACAAGCGCTTCTTCGTTGTCTAATGCTATTTGGTGATGAAGTGCGGCAAGGGATAATACACGGTAAATTGCGCCGCTATCCAATACATCCCACCCCAATTTGTCGGCTAACAAGCGACAAACAGTTCCTTTACCTGAACCACTTGGGCCATCAACGGTGATTACGGGCATTAATAACGCCTGCATTTAAAACCTCCTGCAATGCACACCTAAATAAAACCGCGATATTATACGTCACTTCTGCAAATAGATCCGCTTTAGTGTGTAACTTTTTATAATTATTTATAAAAAGCCTACTCACTCACTGATGCTAAAACCTTGAAAAAGGTTGGAAAAGTTTTATATGTACACTTAGGATCGTTGATTGTAATAGGCTTTCCGCCTACGGCAACCATTGCAAAACACATCGCTATACGGTGATCGTCATACGTATCTATAGCCACATCATTGAATGCACTCGGTGGTGTAATTTCGATAAAATCTTCACCCTCTACAACCTCGGCACCCACTTTACGAAGCTCAGTTGCCATTGCATATAAACGGTCAGTTTCTTTTACACGCCAGTTATAAATATTGCGAATAGCCGTAGGCCCTTTAGCAAATAAAGCAACCGTAGCAAGTGTCATTGCCGCATCAGGGATAGCGTTAGCGTCAATATCTACACCTTTTAATTCACCTTTACGAACAACTAAACGCTCGTCATACCATTTTATTTCAGCGCCAACTTGTTCCATCACTTTAGCAAAACCAATATCACCTTGAACTGATTTAGCGCCCACGCCTTTAATTTCAATTTCGCCACCGGCAATGGCCGCTGCCGCAACAAAGTAAGACGCTGATGATGCATCACCCTCCACCATAATTCGCTCTAGTGATTGGTATTGTTGGCCGCCTTTAACTTTAAATGTTGTATAGTCGCTGTGCTCAACTGTCACCCCAAAACGCGCCATTACATCTAACGTAATATCAATGTAAGGCTTAGATACCAAAGTACCCTTAATGGTAATTTGCGTATCACCACTAAATAAAGGGGCAGCCATTAGCAATGCTGTTAAAAACTGGCTAGAAATACTGCCATCAATTTCAACAGTACCGCCTTTAATTTGCCCACCAATTATTTTTAGCGGTGGGTAGTCTTTATGTTTTGTGTAGGTAATATCGCCGCCAAGTGCTTGTAGCGCATCGACCAAGTGCCCTATTGGGCGCTCTTCCATGCGCGGCTCACCTATAAGCTCATATTCCCCAGCTACAGCAGCGAGTACCGCGGTTAAAGGACGATAAGCAGTACCTGCATTGCCTAAAAATAAAGGGTCACTTGGGGTTTTAAATACACCGCCAACCCCTTCTACGGTTGCCACAGTGCGATCATCATTAAGCGTTACGTTAACACCTAGTAGTTTTAATGCACCCAACATATGGCGAATATCATCGCTATCTAGCAGGTTTTCAACAACGGTAGTCCCTTGAGCCAGCGCTGCTAATAATAAAATACGGTTTGATAGGCTTTTAGACCCTGGTAAGGTAACACTGCCATTTACACGAGAAATAGGCTCTAAACGAAGTTGTTCCATTAGCTGTGCTCCTGTGCAAATGCCGCCATAAAGTCAACCAAGGCTTGCACACCTGCAAGTGGCATTGCGTTATAAATACTTGCGCGCATACCGCCTACAATTCTGTGTCCTTCTAGGGCAAGTAAGCCGGCTTCTTTAGATTGCGTTACAAACTTTTCGTTTAAGCTTTCATCGTTTAGCCAAAACGGTACATTCATACGCGAACGACAATGCGTCGCTACTTTATTAGTATAAAAAGGCGATTCATCAATAAAGTCATAAAGCAGCTTAGCTTTAGCAATATTTTGTGCTTCCATTGCCTTAACGCCACCGTTTTGCTCTAGCCATTCAAATACTTCGGCCGCTAAATACCATGCAAAAGTAGGCGGTGTATTAAACATGCTGCCTTGTTTTGCTTCAAGTGCGTAATCTAAAATGCCTGGTTTAGCTAAACCTTCACGCTCAAGTAATGTTTTGCGCACAATAACAATAGCTATACCTGATGGACCTATATTTTTTTGTGCACCGGCATAAATTAAATCAAATTTATTTACGTCAATTTCGCGCGACAAAATAGTCGACGACATATCAGCAATAATAGGCGCTGTTGGGTGACTAGGCACATCAAAAATCTCTAATCCGTCTACCGTTTCATTTGGACAGTAGTGAATGTAAGATGCATCTGCAGGTAACTCCCACTGCGCCACTTCTTTTATAGAAAACAGCCCGTTTGCGTCATTTCTAACGTTGATTGAGTGGGTTTGAGTAAATTTATTAGCTTCATCAGTGGCACTTTTAGACCAAACGCCGTTCTCGCAGTAAACCGCTGTTTTACCATTTTGATGTAAATTTAAAGGCACAGCGCTAAATTGACCGCGGCCACCACCATGCATAAATAACACTTCAAATTCATCGCTAATGTTCATTAAACGACGAAGGCTGGCTTCGCATTTTGCAGTAAGCGCTAAAAAATCTTTACTACGATGGCTTATTTCCATCACAGATACGCCTAAGTCTTGCCAGTCTAAAAATTCTTTTTGTGCTTTTTGCATAACAGCTTGTGGAAGCATAGCTGGCCCCGCACAAAAATTATATTTACTCATTACCTTTGCCTCATTCCAGTAATTTAAACTCTTTTGATAAACAAAAAAGGATTATTAATTTTTTTCAACATGATTAAAAAAAGCGGCCTTAGCCGCTTTTTCAATTTCAGTTATTCAGAAGGTGGATTATCATCCGTTGCTTCTTCATTTACTGTATCAACCGTTTCAACGTCTTCAATATCAACTAAGTCACTGTCTGTAACTTCAATCTCTTCGATACGTTGTAAACCAACTACTTGCTCTTCGTCAATAGTTCTGATCAAAATAACACCTTGGGTGTTACGTCCAACCGTCGATACTTCATTAACGCGGGTACGTACTAGCGTACCACGGTTTGAAATAATCATTATTTCGTCGTTGTCGTCAACTTGTACAGCGCCAACTACTGCGCCATTACGCTCACTCACCTTAATAGATACAACACCTTGTGTTGCACGGCTCTTAGATGGGTAATCTTCAAGTTGAGTACGTTTACCGTAACCATTTTCAGTCACAGTTAAAATAGCACCGTCAGACTTAGGCACAATTAACGACACTACGCGTTGGTCGTCGGCCATTTTAATACCACGAACACCGGTAGCAGTACGACCCATAGGGCGAACACCTTTGAAACGAATTTCAGGGTTGCCTTCTTCGTCGAGTACCGGGTTGCCGTTTTCATCAACAACAGCAGACTCTTCCGCTTCTTTAAAGCGTACAACTTTACCTGCATCAGTAAACAACATAATTTCGTTGCTACCGTCGGTAATATCAACCCCAATTAGGCTATCGCCTTCGTTAAGGTTTACCGCAATAATACCGCTTGCACGTTGACGGCTGTATGCCGTTAGTGGTGTTTTCTTCACAGTACCAAATGCAGTTGCCATGAAAATGTATTTATCTTCTTCGTACTCGCGTACAGGTAAGATAGCAGTAATGCGCTCATCATCTTCAAGTGGCAGTAAGTTAACAATTGGCTTACCGCGAGCGGCGCGACTAGCCAGTGGTAACTGGTATACTTTAAGCCAATACAAACGACCCGCAGTAGAGAAACATAAAATGGTATCGTGGGTATTAGCCACTAAAAGACGCTCAATGAAATCTTCATCTTTCATCTTCGTTGCTGACTTACCTTTACCACCACGGCGCTGTGCTTCGTAATCAGACAATGCCTGATACTTAACGTAACCTTCGTGCGACAGGGTCACAACAACATCTTCTTCGTTAATTAAATCTTCAAGGCTAATATCGTGTGCTGCCGCGTTAATTTCTGTACGACGCTCATCACCATATTGCTCTTTAATTTCAACTAACTCATCACGAATAACTTCCATTAAACGCTCAGGGCTAGCTAAAATGTGTAATAGCTCAGCAATTAAATCTAACAGCGATTGGTACTCTGCTAAGATTTTTTCATGCTCAAGACCGGTTAGTTTGTGTAAACGTAAATCAAGAATTGCTTGTGCTTGCTGCTCAGAAATATAGTACTGACCATCGCGAATACCCAGCTCACTTGCCAGCCAATCTGGGCGTGCTACGTTGTCTTCGCCTGCTTTTTCAAGCATAGCTTGTACGTTACCTAAATCCCATGGGCGAGCTGTTAAGGCCACTTTAGCCTCTGCTGGGGTTGGCGATTTACGAATTAACTCAATAATTGGGTCGATGTTGGCAAGCGCAATTGCTAAACCTTCAAGGGTATGAGCACGGTCGCGCGCTTTACGTAAATCAAATACGGTACGGCGTGTAACCACTTCACGGCGGTGAATAACAAACTCTTCAAGCATTTCTTTTAAGTTGAAACACTTAGGTTGGTTGTTAATTAATGCAACCATATTCATACCAAACACAGTTTGTAACTGAGTTTGTGAATATAAGTTGTTGAGGATAACTTCACCTACATCACCACGTTTGATCTCAATAACAATACGCATACCGTCTTTATCTGATTCATCACGTAGTGCGCTAATGCCTTCAATTTTTTTATCTTTAACAAGCTCAGCAATTTTTTCAATTAAGCGTGCTTTGTTAACCTGATAAGGAATTTCGTGCACGATAATGGTTTCGCGGCCTGTTTTTTCATCGGTTTCGATGTCGGCGCGTGCACGCATGTACACTTTACCACGGCCGGTTAAATAAGCATCTTCAATGCCTTTTTTACCATTGATAATGGCAGCCGTTGGGAAATCAGGACCCGGAATGTAATCCATTAATTCATGAATCGTTAAATCAGGGTTTTGAATAAGCGCTAAACAACCATTAACCACTTCAGTTAAGTTATGAGGTGGAATGTTTGTTGCCATACCTACCGCAATACCCGATGAACCGTTAACGAGCAAGTTAGGCACTTTGGTTGGTAAAACGTCAGGAATTTGTTCGGTACCGTCGTAGTTAGGAACGAAATCAACCGTTTCTTTTTCAAGATCGGCTAATAACTCATGCGACATTTTTGCCATACGTACTTCTGTATAACGCATTGCCGCTGCTGAATCACCATCAACCGAACCGAAGTTACCTTGGCCATCTACAAGCATATAACGTAGTGAGAATGGCTGTGCCATACGCACGATGGTGTCATAAACTGCACTGTCGCCGTGTGGGTGGTATTTACCGATTACGTCACCGACCACACGGGCCGATTTTTTGTAAGGCTTATTCCAGTCATTACTAAGCTCGTTCATTGCAAACAAAACGCGGCGGTGAACAGGTTTTAAACCATCACGTACGTCTGGTAATGCACGTCCTACAATTACGCTCATTGCGTAATCAAGGTAGGAGTTTTTTAACTCGTCTTCAATATTGACTGGCAGAATTTCATTGGCGAGATCAGTCATTTGATATCACATTCCTTCAGTATCAGCTCTTAGCAACCCGGTATTAGGCGCCAAGAGTATTTGTTATTATTTCTAAGCGACCATGCTATCACAATTAATTTAAATTTACAGGCGCAAAACTTTGCGATTTATCAATTTAGCCCTATATAATGGCCTCAGATTGACGAGGAAGTATTTTATGACCGAACATCAAAATGTAGATAACGCAGAAATAGCAAAATTTGAAGCCATTGCAGAGCGATGGTGGGACCAAGACGGAGAGTTTAAACCTCTTCACGAAATTAACCCATTACGATTAGACTTTGTGGCTAACAAAACCCAAGGCTTATTTGATAAAGAAACACTCGATGTAGGCTGTGGTGGCGGCATTCTTAGCGAAAGCATGGCACGCATGGGCGCACACGTAACCGGTATAGACATGGGGCAAGAGCCACTCACCGTAGCAAAGCTTCATAGCCTAGAAACCGGTGTAAATGTTGACTATATAAAAGTACCTGCAGAAGAATTTGCAACCCAGCACCCTGCTCGCTTTGATGTAATAACCTGTATGGAAATGCTAGAGCACGTACCTGATCCTGCTTCTATTATTCATGCAGTCGCAGAGCTTGCCAAGCCAGGGGCTGATGTGTTTTTCTCAACCCTAAATAAAACACCTAAAGCTTATTTGTTTGCTATTGTAGGTGCTGAAAAGCTGTTAAAAATGGTGCCTGAGGGCACACACGATCACAACAAATTTATCAAACCTGCACAACTTATTGCATGGGCTGAACAAGCCGGTTTAAAAGTACGTGCCAGTGCTGGCCTGGGTTACAACCCGCTTTCTAAGCAGTATTCATTAAATACAGATGTGAGTGTTAATTACATTCTTCATTTTGAGAAGTTAGCATAATGGCTAGCTCTCATACCCCCTTAACTCCTTTTGAGTACGACGCTTTCTTATTTGATTTAGATGGCACCTTGCTTGATACAGCAGACGATTTAGGTGCTGCTTTAAATGCTGTACTTAAAAGTGAAGGTGTTGCGCAAGTTACGCCTGAAGCTTATAAAAAAGTAGCGTCTAATGGCGCCGGCGCACTACTTGAACTTGGCTTTAAAGCGCAATGGGCATCGCAACCACAAACTGAACGAATAAAACAATTAGTCAGCCACTACAGCCAAAACCTAGCGACACACACCCGCTGCTTTGAAGGTATAGAATCATTACTCATAGCCCTTGATAACCAAGGTATAAAATGGGGAATAATGACTAATAAGCCAGGGTTTTTAACCGATCCATTAGTGGCTGCTATACCCGCTTTAAAAAATGCACACGTTGTGATCAGTGGCGATACCCTCACCGAGGCTAAGCCATCACCTTTACCCTTACTACACTGTACAAAACTGATGAACGTAGATCCTAAGCGTTGTTTATACATAGGTGATGCTCAACGTGATATAGAAGCAGGTAAAGCCGCAGGTATGCACACAGCAACAGCCCTTTGGGGCTATATACCAAGTATTGATGAGGCCAAGGGCTGGGAAGCCGATTTTAACTGGCACACCCCTATTGATGCTTTTAACCATATATAGTGCCATGTAAATTTTTAAGTACTATATATTGTGATTGTGTTAGTTTTTATGCAAAGCTTGATGATAAAAAAGCAGTCGAAATTTATTTTAAAAATGCATAAATTCAGCAGAACATTAGTTTACTTTTTAAACACCTAAACCAAGTAATTGTTTACGGGTAAGTATCTACTAACACAATTATTTTATCCTAGACTTATCCACAAATAGGGGCAGTTATGTCCCTTGCAAATCAGCACAGGCAGGATTAAAGTTTTATTAACACTTTGATGGAGTTGATATTTCAACTAAGTGGAGGGGCTGATATCACATTCAAAACTGGAATATGATATCAGCAAAGACACTTGCCAAAATTTTAGAAAGGCGCCTAATTGTGGAAATTTGAGCGTAACTTATTCTTATATTATCGGCAAGTGACTAACTTCAGATTTAGGAAAATTAAAATTGAAATTCAGTTTGTCTATAGAAATTTCAGAGAGTGCGATAATAACTATTTTTAAAATTCTTACATTCAGCAGCATGCTGTTTGCTTAAATTTAAATGGGCTATTTTTTAGCCCATTTCTATTTCTTAGCTTTGATTATGCTTTTTTTTTTGAAATTGTTAGATCACTCAGTCAAAACAATTCTCTTAGGTAGCCCACTAAAACCATATATAGTGCCATGTAAATTTTTAAACACTACATATTGTGATTGTGTTAGTTTTTATGCAAAGCTTGATGATAAAAAAAGCAGTCGAAATTTATTTTCAAAATGCATAAATTTAGCAGATCATTAGTTGATTTTTAGCTATTTCAACTTAAATGATTGTTCGAAGGTGAGTGACTACTAACACAAATACGTTATCCCAAAGTTATCCACAAATAGGGGCAATTATGTCCCTTGCAAATCAGCTCAGACCACACTATCTTGTGATCTCTAAATTGAACAACACCAGATATTGTGGCCAAATGTTATTCAATTAAATTCGCCAATACGGTGAAACTTATAATAAATGAATACGTACCTTGCTTTAGCGAGGTATAAAGCATTGGTCAAAATACACAATTCCCAAGGAATACAGGCAAAGCTATGAACCAACAGTTATCTGTAAGCAAGCGTGACGGGCGTAAAGAGCCTCTAGATCTTGATAAGATCCATCGCGTTATTGAATGGGCCGCCGAAGGTTTAAACAACGTATCGGTTTCACAGGTTGAATTAAAGTCACACATTCAATTTTACGACGGTATTCGTACAAAAGACATTCACGAAACCATCATTAAAGCAGCAGCCGATCAAATTTCAAAAGAGTCGCCTGACTACCAGTACTTAGCTGCCCGCTTAGCTGTATTCCACTTACGTAAAAAAGCGTATGGCCAGTTTGAGCCACCACGTTTATTTGATCATGTTACAAAAATGGTTGAAGACAAACGCTACGACGCTCATTTACTCGTTGATTACACAGAGCAAGAGCTTGATGAGCTAGATGCTTATCTTGATCATTCGCGCGATCTTAACTTTAGCTACGCAGCAGTAAAGCAGCTTGAAGGTAAATACCTAGTACAAAACCGCGTAACGGGTGAGATTTACGAAAGCGCCCAGTTTTTATATATCTTAGTGGCTGCGAGTTTATTCTCTGACTACCCGCGCGAAACACGTACTGACTACATCAAACGTTTTTACGATGCAGTATCAACGTTTAAAATCTCTTTACCTACGCCAATTATGTCGGGTGTGCGTACGCCTACGCGTCAGTTTAGCTCGTGTGTACTTATTGAATGTGGCGACAGCCTTGATTCAATTAACGCCACATCATCTGCCATTGTTAAGTACGTTTCACAACGTGCAGGTATTGGTATTAACGCCGGCCGTATTCGTGCATTAGGTAGCCATATCCGTAATGGCGAGGCGTACCACACAGGTTGTATTCCTTTTTATAAGCACTTTCAAACAGCGGTTAAAAGCTGCTCGCAAGGTGGCGTACGTGGCGGTGCTGCAACGTTATTCTACCCGCTTTGGCATTTAGAAGTAGAAAACCTACTGGTACTTAAAAATAACCGTGGTGTTGATGATAACCGTGTTCGTCATTTAGATTACGGCGTACAGTTTAATAAACTAATGTATTCTCGTTTAATTAAAGACGACTACATTACGTTATTTAGCCCATCAGATGTGCCTGGCCTTTACGATGCATTCTTTGAAGACCAAGACGAGTTTGATGCGTTATACGTAAAATACGAGCAAGACGAGTCTATTCGTAAAAAGCGTATTAAAGCGATTGAGCTTTTCTCAATGTTCGCACAAGAGCGTGCCAGCACAGGTCGTATTTATTTACAAAACGTGGATCACTGTAATACGCACAGCCCGTTTATTTCTAAAGTGGCGCCAATTCGCCAATCTAACTTATGTTTAGAAATTGCATTGCCAACTAAGCCGTTAAATAACGTAAACGATGAAGAAGGCGAAATTGCACTTTGTACGCTATCTGCATTTAACCTAGGCGCTATTGAGTCACTTGATGAACTTGAAGAGCTTGCAGAGCTTGCAGTACGTGCACTTGATAACCTACTTGATTTCCAAGACTACCCAGTACCGGCTGCACGTAATGCCACTATGGGCCGTCGTACGTTAGGAATAGGCGTAATTAACTACGCTTACTACCTCGCTAAAAATGGTAAGCGTTACTCAGATGGCAGTGCTAATGCATTGACTCACAAAACGTTTGAAGCAATTCAATACTACCTAATGAAGGCATCAAACGAGCTTGCTAAAGAGCGTGGCGCGTGTCCTAAGTTTAACGAAACAACGTACTCTCAAGGTATTATGCCAACTGATACGTACAAACGTGACTTAGATAAAATTTGTGATGAGCCACTGCACTTAGATTGGGATTCGTTACGTGCCAGCATTAAAGAGCACGGCATGCGTAACTCAACACTTAGCGCATTAATGCCTTCAGAAACATCGTCGCAAATCTCTAACGCAACTAACGGTATTGAGCCACCACGTGGTCACATTAGCGTTAAAGCAAGTAAAGACGGCATTTTAAAACAAGTAGTTCCTGAGTACGAACGCTTAAAAGATAACTACGAGCTACTGTGGGATATTCCATCAAACGATGGTTACTTACAGTTAGTGGGCATAATGCAAAAGTTTATTGACCAAACTATTTCGGCCAATACTAATTATGATCCAAACAAATACGAAGGCGGTAAAGTACCTATGAAAGTCTTATTAAAAGACTTACTAGGTGCATACAAGCTTGGTGTTAAAACACTTTACTACCATAACACCCGCGATGGCGCATCAGATGCACAAGACGACACTCCAGAAGTGGAAGATGATGATTGTGCAGGCGGCGCGTGTAAAATTTAATAGTTAAACTTAAAGCGGGCTCTTTGCCCGCTTTGTCCTGATAGTTTTAGTGATAGTTTTTTGAGTGATAGACATGTCTTATACTACTTTTAGTCGTAACCATAATAATCAAATGCAAGAGCCAATGTTTTTTGGCCAAACCGTTAACGTTTCGCGTTACGATCAACAAAAATACCCTATTTTTGAAAAATTGATTGAAAAGCAACTTTCGTTTTTTTGGCGTCCAGAAGAAGTAGACGTAAGTAAAGACCGTTTAGACTTTCAAGCATTGCCAGAGCACGAAAAGCACATATTTTTAAGTAACTTAAAATATCAAACGCTGCTTGATAGTGTACAAGGCCGCTCGCCAAACGTTGCCCTACTCCCTATTGTGTCTATTCCTGAGCTAGAAACATGGATAGAAACGTGGGCATTTAGTGAAACTATTCACAGTCGCTCTTACACCCACATTATTCGTAACGTTACACAGTCACCAGAACTTATTTTTGACGACATAGTAAGTAACGAAAAAATTAGCGAACGTGCTGATGCGGTAACCACCTACTACGATGATTTAATCAATGGCGTGTCGCTTTATAACCTGTATGGCGAAGGCAAGCACGAAATTAACGGTCAAACCGTTGTGATTAGCTTATTTGATCTTAAAAAGAAACTTTACCTTGCCATGATGTCGGTAAATATTCTTGAAGCCATTCGTTTTTATGTCAGCTTTGCGTGTTCGTTTGCCTTTGCTGAGCGTGAATTAATGGAAGGTAACGCTAAAATCATCAAGCTAATCGCACGTGATGAAGCGCTTCACCTGTCGGGTACGCAGCATATTTTAAACATTATGCAAGATGGTAAAGACGACCCTGAAATGGCGATTGTTGCCGCGCAGTGCCGTGAAGAAGCCATTAAAATGTTTGTTGAAGCCGCAGAGCAGGAAAAAGAATGGGCAGAGTACTTATTCAAAGATGGCTCTATGATTGGTTTAAACAAACACATTTTATGTCAGTATGTTGAATACATCACCAACGCACGTATGACCGCCATTGGCCTGCCTGCGCAATTTGAAAACAACAGTAACCCAATTCCATGGATCAACTCATGGCTTGTCTCTGACAACGTGCAAGTTGCACCGCAAGAAGCTGAAATTAGCTCATACCTTGTAGGTCAAATTGACTCACAAGTAGATGCCTCAGAATTTGGTGACTTTGATTTATAATGAGTGACAAACCAACTGCAAGTATAACGCTTGCAGATAACAGCCAGTGTATCGAATTTAGCACTGGCTGCCCTTCTGTTTTACATTGCTTAGAAAACCAAAAAATAGACGTAGCTTATCAATGCCGCGAAGGTTATTGTGGCGCGTGCAGAGCCACGTTAGTCTCTGGCCAAGTGCACTATAACGAAGAGCCTTTAGCGTTTGTACGCGAGGGGGAAATACTGCTGTGCTGCTGTAAGCCAAACGGTAATATAAGTATTAATTTAAAATAAATTTACTGCGTTTTATTCAAATGCTGTGGTTCAAACCGGTAGTGCCCCGTGATTTTATAATCAAAAAGCATATCGGTTTTTTCTGCCCCACGCCCAATGTTATGTACAATTATTGGATTGCCAGTTTGTACTGAACGCTCATTAACTACCATCCCTATATGTGGCAGGTTACCCGGTAACATCCAAGTCACTATATCACCTGTTTTATACTCTTCAGGGCTATCAGATAATACTAACGCACGACCCTGTCTTTTAAAGTAGGTTTGTAAGTTAGGCACTCTGCGGTGGTCTATATTTTTATCGGGTTTGGTCAGTCCCCAAATACGCTTTGAAGGGTACAGAGTAAAATTGTCACGCATGTCTTCGTGTACTAACTGTTGTAAATCTATACCTAACTGGCGATAAGCACGAATAATCACATCGGTACACACCCCAATATTACTTGGCACGTCACCACCTGGGTAACTTATTGAACGATAACTCCCATCATACGTAACTTGGTGTGTTGTTCGCTGTATTAATGCAGCAGTTATGTCTTCAAATGAATTTGCTAACGCACTAAAAGGCGCTAATACACTAAAATATAACCATACGTTAGCCATCTTCTGTTCCTTGTAAAAAAATTTATAATGCATCCAGTACATACTCAGGCACATTTATTTCCTCGCCTGAATTTATAAAGTGAGTATCGAGCGAATAAGCCATAATTTCAAGCGGTGCATTGTGATAACCAAAGTGCTTAATTTCATTCATATAGCGCTCTATAAAGGCTAAAGCACCAAGATTTTGCCACTGCAATACATGCACTAATTCATGAAAATGTACGCGCAAGTTATCAACACTTGTCGGCAACAAGTAGTAAGTATTTTTATAAGTTATGCCGCTGACTTTCATATCAATAAAATCACCCAGCCCCATGGCACGTAAAGCAGCAAAATCGGGCTTGGGTATTTCATCGATTACAACATAAAAGGCATTTTTCAAAAATTCAGTTGGGTAAAAACCTGCAAACTGTGCTGCAAATTGAGTACAGCACACCCGTTTGTATTTATATTTATGATTTACCTCATCAATCCATTGCTCGATTGCGGTTAATATATCCATATTCCAAACCTCATTAAAATCGCGACTAACTAGGCTTAATTAACCTTCTTCTTCAGTGAGTGACTCAAGTAAATCATGAATTTCAGCTTTAAGCGCTTTATCTTCAATTTTATTAGCGCTGACCTTGGCATTTTTTAAGTTTTTAATCGCTTCGTTTGTTTGTCCAAGCTCTATTTGTAGAGTGGCCATTGAATAAGCAACCGACGACATATGATCTTTATTATTGATTGCAACCGACTTCTGTAGCGCTTTTTCATATGTGGTAATTGCCTCTTCAAGTTCTTCGGTAAAGTCAGCTAAGGTTTCCCACTGTACAGGGTGATCTTTTGAAGTATTCTCGTTTTCTTCACAAATAGCTTTGAGCCTAGAAAATAATAATTCAAACCTTTTACGGTCGTTTCTATTTGCAGCTTCCATCAGTTGCTCTGCTAAATCATGTACTGCTTTATATACTTTGGTGTTCATCATCAGGAACTATCCTTAACTGGTCACTAAACTAACTATTTAGAGGCGTCCTAATCTTATTAGAACGGCTAATTATTTAGGTGTAATAATACATTAATAATAGATAGCGGGTTGGAATTAAAAGTGTGGTCTTAAAATTATATATAAAAAAGTAATCCACGTTAGTTACAGTGATACACTGAAAAACAAATGGACACCTAATATACTGGCTAAAAATGAAAGAGTGCAACCAATGCGGTAAATGCTGTATTAAATACGGTGGGGGCGATTTAAGTGCAACCGTACAAGAAATTGAAATGTGGGCACTGTTTAACCCAGAGATTTATCAATATGTTAAAGATGATGAAATTTGGTTTGATCCAAAAACGCAATTGCGACTCTCCACTTGCCCCTTTTTAGAAATAGCGCCCAAAAAAGAGCCCTCTCATAAAACAATGTATACCTGTAGCATTTACCTAGATAGGCCAGAAGATTGCCGCCATTATCCAAGCCTGGTCTCAGAAATGATACGTGATGAATGCGAAATGATAGAACCTATCGATGTAAAAAACCAAACTAGAGCACAACATAAGCTTAATATAATTATGCTTGATAGCCGCTCTTAAACAGCTTATCTTATTTGCGTGTTTATTCATCGAAAAACATTAAGCTATAGTATAACATTGTTGATAAGTCAAAAACGCAGTGTTATATTATATCACAACATAGTAACCGCGAACCTTTAAGATAATGACAAAGTTAACATTAATTTCCTCTGCAGTTTTTTCTGTTTTATGTTCTCATTCAGCACTTGCTGCTACCGTTACCGGTAAAATAACAGACGATAAAAACCAACCGATTGAAAACGCAGCTGTACACGTACATGGTAAAGACCAAGGTGTAAAAACCAACGCACAGGGCGAATTTTCTATTGATGTAGACTCTCAAAGTCAATTGCATGTAAGTAAAGACAACTTTATAGACTCGCGTATTGCGGTAAATGAAAACTCAAGCAATGTAACGGTGTCGCTTACCCCAACCTCGGTAGAAACCGTCGTTGTATATGCCTCTGCACTACATAAAAATAGCTTAGAAATGATTTCGCCGGTAAGCGTTTTATCGGGTGATGAGCTTAAAAACAAATCAAAAGCGACCCTTGGCGAAACACTAAAGGGCTTACCAGGTGTTAATGCCAGTTATTTTGGTCCGGTATCATCAAGCCCTATTATCCGCGGTTTAGATGGCCCTCGCGTAAAAATTACCCAAAACGGTTTAGATGCCAGCGATGCATCGCGCATTGGTCCTGACCATGCAACCTCAAGCGACAGCTTAGCAGCGGAACAAATTGAAGTATTGCGCGGACCAAGCACCCTACTTTATGGCTCAGGCGCAATAGGTGGTGTGGTAAATGTGGTTGATAACCGTATTCCAACGAGCAATTTAGATGATTTAACCGGTGCTGCTGAATACAGCCATGACACGATTTCTAACTCAAATACCGTGGCTGCAAAACTAGAAACAGGAAATGACGGATTTAACTTTCATTTTGATGGGACTAAACGCAGCGGCGATGACTATGAAACGCCTACATTTAACATTACAGATGAAGATGGTGATGTTGAAACTCATAACTCTGTAGAAAACACTTTTATTGATAGCGACACATTTAATGTGGGTACGAGTTATGTGGGCGATCATTTAACGGTTGGCTTTTCTTACGGTAGCATTGAAACCGATTACGGTATTCCTGGGCATGAGCATCATGATCATGACCATGAAGGTGAAACCGAAGAAGAACACGATGAGCACGCAGATGAAGAGGAAGAAGAGTCTGTTTATGCACATCTAGAGCAAGATCGTTGGCAAGGCCTTATAAGCTATGCGCTTGATAATAACTGGATTGAAAATATTAATCTTCGTGTTGGCTACACTGATTACAAACACAGTGAAATTGAAGACGGTGAAATTGGCACCACCTTTAAAAATGAAACAACCGAAGCACGCTTAAATGTAGAGCACAAGTTAGCGCAGTGGCACGGTATGATGGGCTATCATTATAGTGAATCGGATTACGACGCAATTGGCGAAGAAGCATTTACCCCTGCAAGTGTGACCACTACACATGCGTTATATCTACTTGAAGAACGTGAATTTGGTGATGTTACACTCGAGCTTGGTGCGCGTATTGAAGATTACGAAATAACAAGCACAATTACCGACAGCGAGCACGCACATGATCACGATGAAGAAGAAGATCATGACGAAGGCGAAGAAGAAAGCATTGCATACAGTGAAAGCTTTACTAATGTAAGCGCCTCTGCCGGTGCTATTTGGCAATACACACCAGGGCAAAGCATAGCACTTAGCTTATCTCACTCTGAGCGTGCGCCTCTTTCTGCTGAGCTTTTATCAAACGGATTACACATTGCTACAGGTACTTACGAGCTAGGCCTTGGCTATCATATTGAAGATAACGAGGTTCACTTTGAGCCAGAAGACATTAAACAAGAAAAATCGACCAATTTAGATTTTAGCTTTAGACGTTTTAGCGGTGACTTTGGTTACACAGTTAACTTTTTCTATAACGATATTAAAAACTTTTATTATCAACAAAATACTGGATTAGTTTACGACGAAGATGACGGTTTAGAGTCTGCAATTGGCGCTCACGATGAAGCGGTTGCCGTATATCAGTTTGCCAGTAAAGATGCTGAACTCTATGGTGTAGAATTTGATGTACACTATCAAATTGACCCTAATGCCATGGTTAAAGTATTTGGTGATTCAACACGCGCTAAGCTAAAAGACGACGAAGGTAACTTGCCGCGCATACCAGCAAATAAATTAGGATCTGAATTACAATACAATGTAGGCGATTTACAGCTAACACTCACAGGTACGCACTACTTTGAGCAAGATAATATTAGCGCCTATGAAACTAAAACCGATGGCTACACAATTGTTGATGCTCAAGCTAATTATCAGTTAAGTTTAGGCGCTATAGATACGCAGTTATACTTAAATGTAGATAACATTACAGACGAACTTGGCTTTGTTCACAGCTCGTTTATAAAAGATAAAGCCCCACTACCAGGTAGAAACTTCCGCTTTGGTATTAGAGGTTATTTTTAATCACGCTTTGGCATTTATTTAGTTACTTTTAAAGCCGCATTTTATATGCGGTTTTTTTATGCCTACTCATTTAATTAACTAGGTTATTTACTTGTTGTAATAGCGTTTCTAGCGCAGGTAGCAAGTTTATCTTTCCCCCAAAATAACTCACTTAATTATGCGGATTGGCCTAAATTATTAACGTTTTTAAAGCTTGGTATAAAACCACAAGACACAAAAAAGCCGCGGTCAAGACCACGGCTGTTTAAATACTGACTTAATAACTAAATTAAGAAAGGATTTCGTGTAGCTCAACGTCAAATACAAGCGTTGAGAAAGGTGCAATCGCAGCACCTGCGCCACGTTCACCATAAGCAAGCTCATGAGGAACGTAAATACGCCATTTAGTGCCTACTGGCATCATTTGTAAAGCTTCTGTCCAGCCTTTGATCACGCCACCTACTGGGAATTCAGCTGGTTGACCGCGCTCGTAAGAGCTATCAAATACTGTACCGTTAATTAATGTACCGTGGTAATCAACACGTACTGTAGACTCAGCAGTTGGCTTTTCGCCTTCGCCTGTTGCTAGTACTTCGTATTGTAAACCAGACTCGGTAACAGTGATTTCAGGACGCTTAGCGTTTTCTTCTAAGAATGCAATACCTTCAGCAGAAAGTACTTTTGCTTCTTCTTCACGACGCGCTTGGATCTCTTCGTTAATTTTTTCAAATGCAGCTTGGATCTCAGGGATCTCAACTTGAAAAGCGCTACCAGCGTACGCATCTTTCATGCCTTCAAATACTGAATTTAGGTTTAAGCCTTCAAAAGGGTTAGACTTAAGTTGCTCACCCATTTGTAAGCCAATACCGTAACTTGCTTTTTCAGCATCTGTAGTAAAATTATCTGACATAATGTGTTTTTCACGTTTTGTTAGTTAAAAGACGCGTACATGCTAACATAAAATAAAACCGGTTTGGGGCTAGTTTTTACTGTGTTTTACCTTAATTTTGCCAACTATGTAGCTACAAAGGGGTAAACTGAATAAAAATCCAACAAGCAATGGCCACGCTAGTAAACCGCCACTGCCAAACAGCACCAATGGCACTAATACTAAACCAACTAAAGCAATAAAAGCTGCGCCAATAACAGGCCAATGCGTATCGTATTTAGTAATAAGGTGCGCAGTTAATACGTTAAAGCCAATACCATACACAAAGGCGGTGATAAGCGTTGCGTCTGGTTGTGCATCTGCTGCCATTTTTATTAATAAATTAATCGCGCTTTGATAACAGTAGCCAAATACAATCCACAGTAGTACATGCTTTACTAAGCGTTGCGATGTTGTAAGGTTTGCTTCTTTTGACATTTATTAAACTCCACAAAGCAAAAAACCGCCCATAGGGCGGTTTTTTTAAATAATGGTGGAGAGATAGGGATTTGAACCCTAGATAGGCTACAAACCTATGCCGGTTTTCAAGACCGGTGCATTCGACCACTCTGCCATCTCTCCGTACGGCGCGAATAATAGGGGGTATTGAGCAACTTGTAAAGACCTAAATGTAAATAATTAGCTAAAAACAGCATTTGGTTCAAAAAACCACCACAAATAGCTAAAAACCTAGGTTGCGCGTTACCCTATTAATAATATTGCTTTGGTCTGCGTGCAATCCACGAACAAATTAAGCACAGTAATAAACTAAGTGCTAAAAATGTAACGCTTTGAAAGATTAAATCAAAACGGTTTAAATCATCACTTGGTACAACCACAAATAAAAATGCAGGTAATACACTAAGCAATAACACATAAAAACAAATTTTAAAGGCCCGACCAAAATCAAACCTTTTAGACTGCTGCATCCACCAGGTTAATAAAACAAGCATTCCCATAGCAGAGCCAGCTATAAAATGTGCAGTATTCGTGCTCATTGCCACATAAAGTGTAATAAAAGCACCCACTATTCCCCAAATTGACCATGCCAGCCAATTCTCTTTTTCTTGTAAAAATAAATTTCCCATCGTTTTCGTCTTCTTTATCGTTATTTTTATTAAGACTTTCCATACTTTAACAAAAAACAACCGATTAAAAAACAAACTGAAGAAGAAAAAGTTAACCTATATTGCTTCCGTGCGCTTCTCACAGCTAAATCAAAAAAGGACGAGCCTAACAGCAGCAACCTTAATGCTATATGACTGCGCAGAACTCCAATAGTTCATTATTTATTATAAATAAGTGAAGTAATCATCTGGTTTGTGCTTAGCTGCCTTTTTGCACTCAATCTCTGGGGTGCCTAAATATAAATACCCAACAATTTCATCTTGTTCGTCTAAATTAAGGGCATTTTTGACTGCTGTGCTTTGTGCAAAATACCCTGTACGCCATACACCACCTAAACCTTGTGCAAATGCGGCTTGTTGCATGGCAAGTACACTGCAACCGGCGCTTTGTACTTGCTCAATACGCGGCACTTTTGGATGGGCTTGATACTTAGCAATAGCAATAATGATCATCGGTGCGCGCAGCACAAGCTCTTTTGCGCGTTTAATCACTTTTTCTTCTTGCTGCTCAGCAACGGCGCTTTGATGGTATATCTCACCTAATTTATGGCGGGCATCACCTTGAACGACAATAAACTGCCAAGGCGCAATACATCCGTGATCAGGCACCCGTAACGCAGCTTGCTTTATTATATCGAGCTGCTCTGAATTTGGCCCTGGGGCGGTTAATTTAGCGTCAGATTGGCGGGTTAGTAAAAGCTCAATAGCATCCATAGCGTACTCTCATAATTCAAAACGTTAGAGTACCATTTATGCCTTTAAAAAATAAACTCTGCTTAATTATCAATTTTATTAAAACCCTACTTATTCTCTCGTATTACAGCGCCCTTACTGCGTAAACAATATTCATATACCACTGTATAAATCCGAGAGAGGCGCTATGCATTTAACACACGTTACAAACAAAAAGGGCGTATAAAAAATATTTATACGCCCTTTTTAAACCAATTTGTTTGCTACTCTTTTACTACTGCACGCCTGAGCCAATAATCAACACTAACAAAGCGACCGCCACCTACAAAAAACAAGCTAAGTAACATGGCAAAATAAATAGCAGAAAATTCAATACCGTTATTTATTATGGAAGGTTTACCTTTTTCATATAAGTAATCAGTAAATCCGTGCTCTTCAACTATACCCCTAATTTTACCTATACGTTCTTGTACTTCTAGTGAGTTTTCAAGGCTTTCTTTAGCCCCTGGAATTGATAACCAATCAAGTACTTGAGCTGAACTGGTTGTAGGGTTTGATGGCGCTATAGCAAACCAACCATTATGCCAATGTACTGTTGTTGCTGCCACAACCATTGTAAACATCAGCGGAATGCTTACTAAGCGGGTAAATAGCCCAAAGAGTAAAAACCACCCGCCTAAAAATTCACTCCAGCCTGCTAAAAAGGCAAGTAAGTCTGGAAATGGTAAACCTAAACCCCATTCACTATTGCCAAACCATTGCACAACGCTTGCATCAGCAAGAAAATAGCTAAAAAAGCCGTCGGTTTCTCCACTTAGGGCTAATTTATTAAAGCCCGCAATAATCATTACGGGGGCTAAAATTAAGCGAAAAAGTAACGCAGGTAATCCGTCGGCATACGATAGATTACCCATGATTTTATTATACAAACGAAATAATTTACTCATGTGTGGCCTGCTTTGTCAGTGTATTAAGTTATGGACTCTATACACACAAGACCTGAGGGTACTGTAAATTATTTCATTTTATTAACACTGTTAAATGGCTCTGGCCACTTGAAGCGCTTCAAAAATTGCACGCTTTGCATCAATTGCTGCTGCTAATTTAGCGCCACCAATAACATGTACCTTTGCATTTTCCCGGTGTTGCTCAAGCACTTCATTATTAGAAACCTGCCCTATACACGCAATAACCGTATCAACCGGCAGTACTTGTTTTTCTCCGGCAACAGTAACTGTAAGGCCATTTTTATCAAAACTGTGGTACTGGCAATCAGCAATTTGTTTAACACCATGTTGCTTAGCAACTTGACGATGTATCCAGCCTGTGGTTTTTCCAAGCCCGCTACCAAAACGCCCTGCACTGCGTTTTAGCATGTATAATTGTCGCTCATCTTTGTGCGGCTCTGCCTCGCACTCAATACCCCACTGCTTTTTAAACTCAGGAATAGATTGCGATTTATGCTCACTTAAAAAAGCAACCATATCAAAGCCAATACCGCCGGCACCTAAAATGGCTATTGATTTGCCCAGTTCGACCTCACCGCGTATAACTTCATCATAAGCAAATACACGCTTAGAGTCTGCACATTCAATTGCAGCTTCACGCGGGCGTACACCTGTGGCAAATACGATGTCATCGTATTTTTGTAACATTGCATCATCGTAGGCTTTACCAAGCTCTACATTTACGTTGAGCCTTTCAAGTTCATTAGTAAAGTAGCTAAGCGTATGATTAAAGTCTTCTTTACCTGGAATTTGCATAGCTAGATTAAATTGGCCACCCATTTGTGTTTTTTGATCGATAAGCGTTACTGTGTGCCCTTTTTCAGCCAAATAACAACTTGCCGAGAGCCCAGCAGGGCCCGCGCCAACAACTAATACATTTTTAGCGTTAGAAGCTTTATCTAACGGGTAATCAAGTTCAAAGGCCGCTTGTGGGTTAACTAAACAGGTTGCACGTTTATTTTTAAATACGTGGTCTAAACAGCCTTGGTTACAGCCAATACAAATATTTATTTGTTTAGTTTGCTGATTTTGATATTTGTTAAAAAACTCCGGATCGGCTAATAAAGGGCGCGCCATTGAAATTAAATCGGCTTCATTATCATTAAGGATTTGGTTGGCTATATCCGGCGTATTAATACGGTTTACAGCTATAACAGGTACATTCACCACTGACTTTAATCGTTTTGAAGCTTCTTTAAATGCTCCAGGAGGCACCATACTGGCGATTGTTGGCACGCGTGCTTCATGCCACCCAATGCCAGTATTAAAAATATCAACACCGGCCTGCTCAAGTGCTTTTGCCTGAATAGTAACTTCATCAGGGGTTGAGCCATTCGGGATTAGGTCCATAACAGATAATCTAAAAATAATTAAAAACGTATCAGATACTTTAGCCCTAACGGCTTTAACTATTTCAAGCGCTAATCGCATTCTATTTTCTAGGCTACCACCAAATTCGTCATCGCGCTTATTGGTGTGTGGCGCCATAAATTCATTAATTAAGTAACCTTCAGAGCCCATTACTTCAACACCATCGTAACCTGCTTTTTCTGCCATATAGGCAGAGTGCGCAAAGTCTTTAATGGTTTTTTTAATCGAGCCTAGCGACATTTTTTTAGGTTTGTATGGATTTATAGGCGCTTGAATAGCGCTCGGGGCTTGGTTAAACGGATGATAAGCGTATCGACCAGCATGTAAAAGCTGCAAACATATTTTTCCGCCATGTTTATGAACGGCGCCTGTGTATGCACGGTGTTTAAATACATCATAATAGCTGTTAAATGATGAAGAAATAGGCGTTAATTTACCGCGCAAGTTAGGGCTGTAGCCCCCGGTAATGATCATGGCCGTGCCGCCTTTAGCGCGCGCCTCGTAAAAAGCGCTTAACCTTTTGCGGTTGTGCCAGCCCTCTTCAAGGCCTGTATGCATTGAGCCCATTACCAAGCGGTTTCGTAATTGTGTGTGTTTTAATTGTAATTGTTGTTCTAACATCCTGTGCCCCGTTAACTGGTCTAACCTGTATACATTAGCTAATTCTGCTTTAATGGCAAGTAATAAGCAATATGTGCCTGCATTTAATTAAAAATACTATTAAAAACGTATATTTATGTAACCTCATAAACACTTCGTTACGATTTAGCAGTTAAAATTATTTTTATTCTAGGCTAAGATGGAACTAATGTATTAGCTGTACCAAATTAAGGAGCTATTTTGATAGCAAAGGTATTTAGAGGTATTTGGGCTGGAATAAACTTTTCTCGTCGTTTAATACTCAACATTTTGTTTTTATTACTGGTTGTTGTATTTTTTATGTCGCTATCAAGCGATGACGATACAATAATAATAGAAGATGGCTCTGTACTTAGGCTTAATCTTAATGGGCCTATTGTGGAAGAAAAAACATATATAGACCCTGTCGAAGCAGCTATTAACGATGCTACGTCTAATTCAGAAGCACCTAGTGAAATTTTACTAGATGATGTAGTCAAAGTGATTGATGAAGCCACTAATGACGAACGCATCAGCGTTATCTTACTAGATTTGCAAGAAATGCCGAAAGCCCACCTAAATAAGCTAAAGCGTATTACTAAATCGTTAGATGCCTTTAAGCAAGCGGGTAAAAAAGTGATTGCATCGGGCTACTATTACACTCAATCGCAATATTATATTGCATCGCATGCCGATGAAATTGCAATGCATCCTTATGGTTCGGTAGCCATTGAAGGCTATGGGATGTATCCACTTTACTTTAAAGAAGCACTAGAAAAACTTAAAGTAACGCAGCATATTTTCCGTGTCGGTACGTTTAAGTCGGCGGTAGAGCCGTTTATTCGTAACGATATGTCTGATGCTGCTAAAGAAGCAAACCGTGTTTGGCTTGGTGCATTATGGAGCGAATATAAGCAAGATGTTGCTGCGGTACGCCCTTTTGATGAATCTAACTTTGACGAAACCATGGATGCTTACCTTGCTAAAATGAAGGCGGCAAATGGCGATGCAGGTAAATATGCACTTGACCATCAATGGGTCGACTCGCTTAAAACAACTCAGCAAATTCGCCAACAACTCATTGATTTAGTTGGCGCACAAGAAGACGGTAAAACATTTAAGCAAGTGTCTTTTCGTGAATATTTAAGCTTAGTTAAGCCCCCTATCGAATTTGATAACCCAATTACAGAAAAAGTTGCCGTAGTTGTTGCTAAAGGTACGATTGTTGATGGTGAGCGCAAAGCAGGTGAAATTGGCGGCGATTCTACAGCAGCATTACTTCGCAAAGCACGCCTTGATGATAAAGTAAAAGCGGTTGTTTTACGTATTGATTCAGGTGGCGGCAGCATGTTTGCCTCTGAGGTTATTCGCGCTGAAGTATTAGCACTTAAAGCCGCAGGCAAACCTGTAATCGCATCAATGAGCTCAGTTGCCGCATCTGGCGGTTATTGGATCGCCTCAGCAGCTAACGAAATTTGGGCAGCACCAAGTACTATCACCGGCTCTATTGGTGTGTTTGGTACATTTATGACTTTTGAAGATACTTTATCTGAAATTGGTGTGTACTCAGATGGTGTTGCAACGTCAGAAATGGCTGGATTTTCTATTACTCGCCCGCTTAATGAAAAAATGGCGCAAGTTATTCAAATGAGTGTTGAAGAAGCTTATAGCCGCTTTATAGATGTGGTTGCTGATGCGCGCAATATGACACCAGAGCAAGTTGATAAAATTGCACAAGGGCGTGTGTGGATTGCTTCACAAGCACAAGAGCTTGGCCTAGTTGATAAGCTTGGTGATAAACAAGATGCGATTGATGCCGCTGCGGCGCTTGCAAAACTTAATCACTACGAAGTGAAAACAATTAAGCAAGACCTAAGCCCGCAAGAAAAAATGCTACAAGATATTTTTGGCAGTGCATCCGTTAAATCTATGCTTGGCTTAAATACAAATACAGCCTCTGTTTTAGCCACTCAAGCTAATATTAATACGGTGATAAAGCGCCTAAGTAGTGAAGTAGCTGATCTAAAAGATTATAACGATCCGCAAGGTGTATACGCACGTTGTTTAGAGTGTAGCGTTGCACAATAAAAGTGCACGTATTTACTCAATCAGCTGTATTTAAAACAACTTAACGTTATACTAAGCCCAGTTTTTTTACTGGGCTTTTTTTATGAAACGTAAACGCATTTATATCGCATACACTGGCGGTACCATAGGTATGAAAAAATCGAGCCGTGGCTACATTCCGGCTGAAGGTTTTTTAACAGAAACAGTGGTCAATAACGCAGAATTTAACCGTGAAGAAATGCCCCTTTTTGATATTCACGAGTACTGCCCTTTAATCGATTCATCAGATATGTCGCCAGCGCATTGGCAACTAATAGCTGATGACATTAAAAGCAAATACCACGATTACGATGGTTTTGTGGTCCTTCATGGAACCGATACAATGGCTTACACAGCCTCTGCCCTGTCGTTCATGTTCGAAAACTTAACTAAACCCGTTATTGTTACTGGCTCACAAATTCCTTTATCGCAATTACGCTCTGACGGCCAAGTTAACTTATTAAACGCCATGTTTTTAGCGGCTAATTACCCTATTGCTGAAGTGAGCTTATTTTTTAATAACCAATTATTTAGAGGTAACCGAGCCACGAAAGCACATGCCGATGGTTTTAATGCTTTTGCATCTCCTAACCTAGAGCCTTTAGCGTTATCTGGAATTAATATTCAGCTAATTAAAGGTCAGCTAAGCCCTTATGTAGAAAACGAACTACAGGTAACCACCATTACACCTCAACCAATTGGTGTACTTTATTTATACCCAGGCATTAGTAAAGACGTGGTTAAAAGTTTGGTGAATGACAATATAAAAGCACTGGTATTGCTTAGCTTTGGCGTAGGTAATGCCCCACAAGACCCCGACTTTTTAGACGTGCTAAGTGAGGCAAGTAAACGCGGCATGGTTATTGTTAATTTAACGCAGTGTTTAAAAGGCCATGTAAATATGGGCGGCTATGCTACGGGTAACGCGTTATTAAATATTGGTGTAATAAGTGGCTACGATATGACACTAGAGGCGTGTTTAACAAAGCTGCATTATTTGTTTAGCCAAAACCTAGAAATTGAAACGATTCGCCATTTAATGCAAGACAATTTACGCGGTGAATTAAGCCGCTAATTTTAGTGACCAAAACGCAAAAGGCACGCTAAATAGCGTGCCTTTATTAATTTATAAACGCGGTAATTATTAATTTATAAACGCGGTAATTATCTTACTTTCGCGTCTATACCCACTAAATCAGTTAAGTGGCACACTTCACCTGAGTGAGTTTTAATACCATGCTCACCAAAGTAATCACGCTGAGCTTGTACTAAATGCCCATTACTTGGTGTGGTTAATGTGGCTAAATACGTTTGTGTTGATGCAAGTACAGGGAACGCTAAGCCAGTCATCACAGCTTGCCCAGTTACTTTGCGAAGCGCATTAGATTCATTTTCAAGCGTATCAATGTATTCAACGCCTTGCGCTACACTATCTAGGTAGTCAGCACGAATAATACAACCGGCACGCCATGTTTGCAGTGTTTTAGACAAGTCTACTTTCCACTGATGGGTACGAGAAGCCCCTTTAATTAACGCTAAACCTTGGCGATACGCTAATAAGCTCGCCAATGTAAATGCATCTTTTAGCTCTTCAAGGTCAATATCAACCTTGTTTGTAGCTTTAGCGGCATATGTCATTTCTTGTGCTGCGGTGGTGTCACATACATTGGTTAAGTGGCGAGCTTGCACCGCGGCAACCAGTGAAGGAACAGCAATACCCAGTTCAAGTGCATTTTGCGCAGTCCACAGGCCTGTGCCTTTTGCGCCTACTTTATTATCAATTAAATCAACAAGCGGCTCTTGCTTGGTGTTTTCAAGAGATAAAATATGGCTAGAAATAGCAAGTAAGTAGCTATTTAAGTGACCGGTAGACCAGTCATCAAAAATTTCAGCCACTTCTTTTGGTGAGCGACCTGTACCAATACGAAGTAGTTGATACACTTCAGCAATAAGCTGCATAATTGCGTATTCAATGCCGTTGTGAACCATTTTTACAAAATGGCCACTGGCCGATTGACCAACGCGTGCAAAACACGACTCGCCATTGTAGCTAGCGGCTACTTTTTCAAACCACGGTTCGATTCGCTCCCAACCGCCTTCTGAGCCACTTGCCATCATTGCAGGACCATGACGAGCGCCTTCGGCACCGCCAGAAATACCCATGGTGGCAAATTCAAATTTGTTTTGATACTTAAGTTTACGATTAATGCCGTCTTTGTAGTTACTGTTACCACAATCTACAATCATATCGTTACACTGTACGCCAGCTTCAACGAGCTCATTACACACAGCATCAACCAGTTCGCCTGCAGGCACTAATAATAAAATAGAGCGAGGTGCTTCTAAACGCCTTACCATGTCTCCTAAATCAGAAACAATATGAAGTCTATCGGCCATGCCTTGCGATTTAGCACAACTTAATAACTCTTCACCCGCATGTGGGTTTTTATCATATGCGACTAACGTTATGCCTTTTTCAATCATGTTTAAGGCAATATTTTTGCCCATAACGCCTAACCCGACTAATGCAACTTGCATTTAGTGTCCTCCTCGGTAACAACTATTTGGTTAGTAAACTAAGTAATTCATTAAATAATACCGCGTGCATTATACTCATACCGTCATAAAATGCGAACGTTGAGCTAATACAGCATGCTTTTTTATTACGCTATTAAAAAGCACTGCAATTGTATCAAATATAAGGGCTGTGCGGTTACAAATACTCTGCGTATTTTGAATTTAAGATCATTGACGGATTTTGACACCGGTGTCATAATGATGACATATTCGTTTTGTATAAAATAGTGGCAATACTAACTAGTTTGCCTATAACTAAAAATGTTTATACATAAGTTATAAGTATTTTGAAGTCACAAAATAACCGTCAACCTGCTTACACATCTAAGCACACAGGAGAATTTGATGCTAAGACGCACAAAAATAGTCGCTACACTTGGGCCTGCAACAGATCGAGATAACAATCTAGAAAAAATTATTCGCGCTGGCGCTAATGTAGTACGTTTAAACTTCTCACATGGTGTTGCACAAGATCATAAAGACCGTGCACAAGCTGTACGCGAGATAGCCACAAAATTAGGTAAACATGTTGCTATCCTTGCAGACCTTCAAGGTCCTAAAATTCGTGTTTCAACGTTTAAAGAAGGTAAAGTAAACCTTGAAGTAGGCGCTAAATTCACCCTAGATGCAAAAATGGAAAAAGGTGAAGGCGACGCAAACGCGGTAGGTATTGATTACAAAGAATTACCACAAGATGTAAGCCCTGGCGATTTATTACTATTAAACGATGGCCTTATTCAACTAACCGTTGAGCAAGTAGAAGGTCACTTAGTGCACTGCTCGGTTACCGTAGGTGGTGTATTATCAAATAATAAAGGCATTAACCGTTTAGGCGGTGGTTTAACAGCCCCTGCGTTTACAGAAAAAGACAAAGAAGATTTAATCACTGCCGCTGAAATAGATGTTGATTACATTGCAGTATCATTCCCACGCAGTGGCGATGATATGCGTTATGTACGCTCTTTAGCAGAAGCTGCAGGCTCTAAAGCACAACTACTTGCAAAAATTGAACGTGCAGAAGCCGTAGAAACACAAGAAGCCGTAGATGACATTGTTTTAGCATCAGACGCTGTAATGGTTGCTCGTGGCGATTTAGGTGTTGAAATTGGTGATGCTGCGCTTATGGGTAAACAAAAACTCATTATTCGTCGCGCTCGTTCATTAAACCGTACTGTTGTAACCGCAACACAAATGATGGAATCGATGATCGATAACCCTATGCCAACACGCGCAGAAGTTATGGATGTGGCAAATGCGGTACTTGATGGTACTGATGCAGTTATGCTTTCAGCAGAAACCGCTGCCGGTGATTACCCTGAAGAAACGGTTGCTACAATGGCACGTGTTTGTTTAGGTGCAGAATCGCAAAAAGAAACCCACGTATCTAAGCACCGTTTAGACAGCCGTTTTTCTAACAATGCAGAATCTATCGCGCTTTCAGCTATGTACGCTGCTAATCACTTAGATTCGGTTAAAGCCATTGTTACCTTAACTGAGTCAGGTAGCACCGCTAAACTTATGTCGCGTATCAGCTCTGGTTTACCTATTTACTCGCTTTCACGTCATGCAAGTACGCTAGGCCAAACAGCGCTTTATCGTGGTGTTTACCCTGTGTTTTTTGATTCTACAAAAACTGAAAAAGACGGAATGGTTAAAGCCGCACTTGATACCCTTGTAGCACAAGGTTCATTACACTCTGGCGATACAGTAATTATTACTCACGGTGACTCAATGGAAACTGTGGGCGCAACGAACACAATGAAAATTGTAACTGTTGCGTAATTTCTGCCTTATATAAAAAATGCGAGCTAAGCTCGCATTTTTTATGCCTGCAAAATACCAAACTAGCTGGCTAGCGCTGCTTTTACTTTATCGCGGTAGCTTCGGCTTACTTTAAGCTCTTGTCCGTTTTCAAGCACTAATAAATACTCACCGCTTACTTGTGTAACCAGCTTGCTTATTTGTTTTGTATTTACAATTGCACTGCGGTGAACGCGCACAAACAAATGTGGGTCGAGCTCTTGCTCAAGCTCTTTCATTGTTTTGCGCAAAATATGTGTTTGCCCATCTTGGCAATGTAAACACATATAATCGCCGGCGGCATCAACCCACTGAATTGTCGCAACCGGGACACGAATAATTTCACCTTGCTCTTTTACCGCCAGTGATTCTGGGTAACGTTTGTCGGTTAGGGTATCGCCTGTGGCTAATTTTTTAAGTATTTCTTCACAGTTATTACCTGTAATACCGGCAACAAAACTCGCTAGTTTTTTCTTATGGGCGTTGTCTTGCTGTGTTTTTAAGTAACTATGCACTTTTTCTACCGCCTGTTTTAGTCTGTTATCGTCAACGGGTTTTAAAATGTAATCCAAAGCATGTATTTCAAATGCCTTTACTGCAAATTGATCAAACGCAGTAACAAACACAATCGCGGGTAACGCTTTAGTGCTTTCGCTTAAGGCACGGGCAACTTCAAAGCCATTCATTCCTGGCATTTGTATATCTAAAAAAACTAAGTCTATTGGGTGCTCTTTACATGCTGCTATTGCATCGGAGCCTGAACTACACAGTTTAACTACTTCTATATCAGTATATTCTTCAAGTCTTACTGCTAAGCCCTTTCTTGCTAATGGTTCATCATCAACAATGATGGTTTTAATTTTAGTCATTTCTTCACAGCCTTCTCAAACGGTACTCGCAGATTAACTTTCAATCCACTTGGCGTATTATGTGATAATACAAACGAATAATTATTTTCATAGAGCGTTTTTAATCTGTCTTTGGTATTTGCCACCCCTACCCCTTGTGCATTTACAAGTTGTCCGTCTATTAGTTCGGTACCGGGGCCATTATCACCTACTTCAAGTAGTAGCTCGTTGGCAAAAACCTGTGCTTTTATGTCTATCACACCGCCTTGTGACATATGCGCAATGGCGTATTTAATTGCGTTCTCAATTATCGGTTGCAAAATTAAGCTTGGCACAAGTGCCTCTTTTGCTTGCTCGCTTACATCTACATTTACTTTTAAGCGCTCATCAAATCTAACCCGCTCTATTTCTAAATACAGCATTAATGCGTGTAACTCTTGCTCTAAAGGCACTTTTTTAATGGGATCAGTATTTAGTGTATAACGCAAAAAGTCGCTTAACCTTGCCACCATTAAGTTAGCATCTTTGTTTTCTTTTACCAAAACTAATGTAGAAATAGCATTAAGCGTATTAAATAAAAAATGCGGGTTAAGTTGATATCTAAGCATTTTTAATTGCGCTTCATGAGCCATTGTAGTTGCTTTAAGCGCTTTTTGTCGCTCACTTTGTAATAGCTGGTAATACTTTATGCCAAAGTATAAGCCACTCCAACATAAAATTATGTAAACAGAGTCTAAGCCATGCTGTAAATAGTAAAACCAATCTTCTGGGCGATAACCATGACGGTATATTTCCCATAAATTAAATTTTTGCACAATTGCCCACAATGTACCTGTAATGTACGAGGCGCCAAATACAACCACCATTAATATCCACGGCGATGCATTCCAGGTTTTTCTATAAATATAACGAAGTGGGACTGTCATTAAACAGCCCGCATAGGCATTTAATAATATAACGAACACGTAAATATCACGCATTTCAAATACTTTAGAGCCGATATAATTTACAAGCGCATAACCAATCCAGCCTGCAATTTGCAATAGCCAAAAAAAGCGTTGCCTGTTATCAACTAAAGATTGCCAATTCAAAATAAAATACAACTCCGTATAAGTTAGCCAATAAGTTAAAATTACGTTAGCTAATTTAACCACTGGTTTGGTTATTATATCGATTATTACAAAGTGTTAGCAGTACCAACTGTCTTAATTTTTAAGAGCCTTACCGCAAAGTTAAGCCAATAAAAAAGCGAAAGGCTTTAACCTTTCGCTTTTAAAATGCCGATTCAATCAGCTCGTATGGGCAAAGCCACCTTATAAACTAGGCAAGTTTATCTGAAGCCACTTTATAAGTTGGGTCTTCAATTACGTTTACCTCAACTAAGTCACGCGCTTTGTGTAACAGCTGCTTACAGTCTTTACTTAAATGACGTAAGTGAAGCTGTTTGCCTGCTTTAGTGTACTTATCAGCTAAGCTGTCGATGGCTTCTATGGCACTGTGATCCGCAACACGGCTGTGTTCAAATTCAATAATTACATCTTTAGGGTCGCTTTTAACATCGAATAACTCAGAAAAGTTTTTAACTGAGCCAAAAAATAACGGGCCGTGAAGCTCGTAAACTTTAGCACCTTGCTCATCAATGTAATTAGTTGTGTAGATATGTTTTGCATGATTCCAAGCAAATACCAAGGCAGAAACAATAACACCCACACACACGGCAATCGCTAAATCGGTTACTACGGTTACGCCAGATACCAATACAATTACAAAGGCATCAGACAGTGGTACGCGCTTCATCATTTTAAAGCTTGCCCATTCAAACGTACCAAGTACAACCATAAACATAACACCTACAAGCGCAGCCAGTGGGATCATTTCTATTAAGCTCGATGCGAAAATAATAAAGGCTAGTAACATTAATGCCGCGCTTATACCTGATAAACGTGAGCGACCGCCCGAATTAATGTTGATCATTGATTGCCCAATCATGGCACAGCCACCCATTGCGCCAAAAAATCCACAGGTTACATTAGCAGCACCTTGGCCAATACACTCTTTATTTGAGTGGCCACGGGTTTCGGTAATTTCATCAATTAAGCTAAGCGTTAATAACGACTCAATTAAACCAATAGCCGCTAAAATTAATGCATACGGAAAAATTATATAAAAAGTTTCCAGGGTAAATGGAACCATAGGAATGTGAAATTCAGGTAAGCCGCCAGCAATGGTAGCCGCTTCATTACCTGTCATCCCTTTTAGGAAATCAAGTACAGTGCGCGAGTCTAAATCAAGGCCTATTACTAACGCGGTTACCGTTACAATAGCCACTAAAGAAGAAGGCACTGCAGTGGTGAGCTTAGGTAAAAAGTGAATGATAGCCATGGTTAATGCAACTAAACCTAACATGATGTAAAGCGGGTTACCTGTCATCCATTGCTGGCCACCTGCGCCATCTGGCACTTTAAACTGCCCAAGTTGCGCTAAAAATATTACTATCGCTAATCCATTAACAAAGCCGAGCATAACAGGATGAGGGACCATGCGAATAAACTTACCGAGCTTAAATATCCCCGCGAGTATTTGCAGTATTCCCATCAGCAACACCGTGGCAAATAAATACTCAACACCATGATCAAGTACCAAACTTACCATTACAACAGCTAATGCACCGGTTGCGCCCGAAATCATACCAGGGCGACCACCAAAAATAGCCGTAATTAAACCAACGATAAACGCGGCATAGAGACCAACTAAAGGTTCGACATTTGCTACAAAAGCAAACGCAACAGCTTCTGGAACTAAAGCAAGTGCTACAGTCAAGCCAGATAAAATATCGTTTTTAGCAGAGCTAGGCGCTTTGCTGAGTAAGTTAAACATTGAGTTCCTCAGGGGGTTATTAGGTTAGGATCGAAAAAGCGCTAAATGTTACCAAATTAGCGCTCATTTAACAATTCGCACACACCGTTATTAGCTTTCTTAGTATAGCTTAACTTTGTGTCGTTTATTTTATAGAGGAAGAGATGTACTGCGTTTTACACATGTCATGGTTACGTTAGAGTGTACCTCTTGAACGTATTCTAAGCTGAGTAAATTGTCACGTACAAAGTGCTCATAGCCTTCTATACCTTGTGAGATTATACGCAGCATAAAATCCATGGTGCCGGCCATTGTGTAACATTCTGTCACTTCGTCATAGCTCATGATTAGCTTTTCAAATTCAGCTAAGTTTTTCTTGCCATGATTTGATAAGCGCACATGTGCGTATACAAGCATGTCAAAACCAAGCTTTTTCTCATCTAAAAGCGCAACTTTACTTTTGATATAGCCATCTTGTTCAAGCTTTGCAATGCGTCGCCAACAAGGTGATTGAGATAAGCCTACTTTGTCTGCAATTTCAGCAGTTGAAAGACTTGCGTCCTGTTGTAAAAGTGCCAAAATTTGGCGATCTACGTGATTTAGAGACATTTTATTTCTTATTTATCTAATAAACTGGTTAAATTATACAGCCAATTTAAAATTCCGTCTGCAATAATTTTGCATTTTCATGGATTTTAATTAACCAAATTGGCCACTTACAAATGGATTAGTGCGTTTTTCGTGGCCTACAGTGGTATCTTCACCATGGCCAGCTAAAATACGCGTGTGGTCATCAAGCGTTAAAATATGGCTTTTAATAGATTCAATGAGCTGCTCTGTATTGCCTTTAGGGAAATCTGTACGCCCTACAGCACCTTTAAAAATAACATCACCAACAATAACGCATTGCTGATCAGGCTCATAAAACACAATATGACCGGGTGTGTGCCCAGGACAATGCTTAACACTAAAGCTAAGTTTACCAAGCGTTAATACATCATTATGATTAAGCCAAATATCAGGGTAAAAAGCATCAATAGCTGAAAAACCAAACATTTGTGCTTGCATAGGCAGGTTATCAAACCAAAATGACTCATCTTTTTGCGGGCCAATAATTTGCACATTGTAGTGTGAGCGTAAGTCATCGGCCGCACCTACGTGGTCTAAATGCCCGTGTGTAAGCCAAATAGCGCTCAGTACTAATTTGTGCTCACTAAGCGTGGCTATAATTTTTTGCGTATCACCACCTGGGTCTATCACCACAGCTTGCTTTGTTTCTGTACAGCTAATTATTCTGCAATTTTGAGAAAAAGCAGTCACGGGTATTGTAATAACGTGCATATTAAATTTCTTTATCTTTTTGATCGGGAATAACGGCTACTTGCTCATACGACATTAAAATTGGATATTTCAAATACGCTTCGTCATAAAATGGCGTGTGTGAATATAACCAGTGCAAACGTGCATTGGCATCTTGCGCAAATGCTTTATCTTGAAGTTTTTTATCAAACTCGAGAGCAAGTTTTGGGTTGTCTTTAAGCATTTTCCTTGCGTAAGGGATTAACGCGTAGTTTTCCATGTACTCTGTTCGTTGAAAAATTGTATTAAACTCACCCCACGCAAAAAATGAATCAGGAGCTTCTGGGTGTAATAAATGAACCGCTAACTCCCCTGCTTTTTGCTGCGTATTTACTTGATACCATCCGTCTAAATCTACATTTATTGCTGGTACATAATCAAAACTTGCAGAGACTCTAAAGCGCCCTTCAAATGGGGCTTTATCGAACGAGTAATCAAGTACTTTGGCAAGCTTTAAAGGTTGCGTATTCGCGCCTTTAAGTTTGTTTACTGACACCCCATGTAACTTAAGCTTTTCTATTATATCGCTATATACAGGCGGAACAAAAAACGCTTGGGGCACATCAACAACTCGTTCAACCTCTTTTTGCCAATAAATCGGTAAGTCAGTGTAGGTATAGGCTTTACCTAAATATTTAACCTCAGTTTGCCCCGAAAGCGCACTTACACTTGATGTGTATTCTACCCCTTTAAACTCACTAATCGTGTCTGCTTGTTTAGCATAACCTCGTTTAACAATTAGTTTCTCAGGTACAAATTCTTGCTCTTTTTTAACGGCGTTCGAAAGCTCATGACTGTACTGAGAAAGCGCGTTTATTGCCCCATCTAAAAATACATAGGTGCCTAATACGCGTTGTTGATAAGGTTTTAAAGAATGGTTTTCGACTAAAATTGTTGGTAATGATTTTAAATCGCCCCACCCGTTTGAAAAACGCGGTGTAGCCACCCAACCTGCAAGGCCTTTTTTAAAGTCGCGTTTATCCATAACAAATACCAATGGCCCAGGTATATGCCCTTGCTTTTGTAATGTTTCGTCAATAACCGGCTTTATATACTGATCTAACGCATCAGATATAGCAGGCGATTCGCTTGCAAATACAGGGTTATAACCATAGGTCACATCGTACTGATAATCGGCGCCATCGGTAACATGCACATCAATGTATAAGTTTGGGTTGTAATCATTAATAACCTTTAAAACACTTCTCACCTCTAGTGTATCTAATTTAGTGAAATCGCGATTAAGGTTTAGATTATTTGCATTGGTTCTAAAGCCCATTTTTTCAGGGCCGCGCTGATTTATTCGATTAAATGCGCTGCTGCGTTCATGCCCATCTACGTTTAAAATAGGAATAAAAAGTATGTTTACCTTTTTTAAAATATCACGGCGCTTACCGGTTGCAATATCGCGCAGCAACATAAACATGGCGTCTTTACCATCTATCTCACCTGCATGAATACCGGCTTGGATAAAAACGGTTGGCTTAGTGCTGTTGGCCATTTGCCCTGCTTCAAAAAAACCTTGTTCACTGGCAACCACCATTTTAATAGCGCGATTACTATTACTGTAGCCTATTATTTGAGACTGAAACTGCGTGGGATTTGCCGCTACAAGCCTATCTACAAACGCCATTGTGTCGGCATAGTTTGGCGAGGCTTTACCCTGAGATAACTCAAAATCAGTGGTTAACGGGCCTTGCTGCTGTAATAACGAAACGCTATCACCTTGCCAAGGAATAAGAGGCGGTAAATGACTGTTATCTGCCACAATTGCAGATAAAAATAACAGGCTTGCAAACATAGTTTTCTCTAAAAAACGCTTTAATAAAATAAATTATACCAAGTAAACATAGCGATATTATAAAAGTGCGGTGATTCAACAAAAAAGAAAGCCCGTTTATATCCTTGCACTTAATAAAGTGTTTATTAAAGTAGTTAATTTTAAGGTTGGGGAAAAGTGTCAATAGCTTGCTAAGAAATTCGTTGTTTATACCAATCCGCTTAATTAAGTGATCTATTTTGAGAATGAATAAATGTGTTAATAGCTAGGGAAAACTTCGCTATTTAGTTGTTCTAAACGAGAGTTTTATAACGCAGATAGCGACATATTTAGCCTAAAATTAATAAAGTATTATTGCAGGGGAATATTATTAGGTGAGTCTTAAATTACAGGCACAAAAAAAGGAGCCAAGGGCTCCTCTTTATTACTTATTTAAAAAAGCTTAAGCTGCCGCTAGGCCTTCTTTTGCTTTTTCAACAAGCGCTGCAAATGCAACTTGGTCGTAAACAGCGATATCTGCAAGGATCTTACGATCGATTTCTACAGAAGTCTTTTTAAGACCATTGATAAAACGGCTGTAAGACAGACCATTTTGACGTGAAGCTGCATTGATACGTGCAATCCATAATTGACGGAAAGTACGTTTCTTAGCACGACGGTCACGGTAAGCGTATTGACCCGCTTTAGTAACTGCCTGGAAAGCTACGCGGTAAACACGTGAACGTGCTCCGTAGTAACCTTTAGCTTGCTTTAAAACTTTTTTGTGACGTGCACGTGCGACAACGCCGCGTTTAACTCTTGCCATTTCTAAAAACCCCTATTAAGCGAATGGTAACATACGTGAAACTAGACCATGGTCATTTTTATGAACCATCATCTTAGGACGTAGGTGTAACTTACGCTTAGAAGTTTTCTTAGTCAGAATGTGACGAAGATGCGCTTGTTTACGCTTGAAACCGCCAGAAGCAGTTTTCTTGAAACGCTTAGCAGCGCCTCTGTGACTTTTTAGCTTATAAGCCATTGCAATAACTCCAAATGTATTGCTTAAAAATTAGTAAGCAGGCGTGAGATATATTTCTATAGCTCCACTTTTAGGCCTAACTTACTGCCATATTCCGGTGAAAACCCAGCAAAAATGCCGCAATTTTACTTTAAAACCGGTTAGCACAGGTGAATATTTGCATATTACTTGGGTACCTGAGCTAAATTCGGTGCGTATTATCGCTTAAAAATTATTTTTTAGCAACAGGCGCCATCATCATAACCATTTGGCGGCCTTCAACACGATTTGGGAAAGACTCAACTACTGCAAGTTCTTCTAAATCAGCCTTAACACGGTTTAATAATTCGATACCAATTTCTTGGTGAGCCATTTCGCGGCCACGGAAGCGGATAGTAATCTTAGCTTTATCGCCAGCTTCTAAGAACTTACGTAAGTTGCGCAGCTTAACCTGATAGTCACCTTCATCCGTGCCAGGACGGAATTTGATTTCTTTAATCTGGATTTGCTTTTGCTTCTTCTTCTGCTCTTTTAGTTCTTTGCTTTTTTCAAAGATGAACTTACCGTAGTCCATAACCTTACAAACAGGCGGCTCAGCGTTTGGGCTAATCTCTACAAGATCAACACCCGCTGCATCAGCCATAGCTTGTGCGTCTTTTAATGACTGAATTCCAGCTTGTTCGCCTTCGATGTCGATTAAACGAACTTCTTGAGCTGTAATTTCTTCGTTAATACGATTTTTTTGAGCTGTTTGTTGCCCTTTCTTGCCGCCTCTAATGGTACGTTCCTCCAAGAATATCAATAATATAAGCGTGTAGTTGGCTGTTTGTGATTGCCCTACACGCTCGATTTTTACTGTCGATTTTTAATTTCTTCGCTAATTTTAGCTACAAAATCATCAACATTAAATTTGCCTAGGTCTTCACCTGTGCGGGTACGTACTGCTACTTCCTGTTGTTCAACTTCTTTATCGCCAACAACGAGTAAGTAAGGAATACGCTTAAGTGTATGTTCTCGGATTTTAAAGCCAATCTTCTCATTTCTCAAGTCAGCTGCGGCTCTAATTCCAAGTTTATTTAATTTTTGTACAATTTCGTGCACGTAATCTGCTTGTTTATCGGTAATGTTCATAATTACCACTTGCTTTGGAGCAAGCCACGTAGGGAATAAACCAGCGTATTCTTCAGTTAAAATACCGATAAAGCGCTCAATTGAGCCTAAAATAGCACGGTGTATCATAACTGGAGTGCGTCGTTCGTTGTTTTCTGCTACATAAGTAGCGCCTAAACGACCCGGTAATGCAAAGTCGAGTTGCACTGTACCACATTGCCACGCTCTGTCTAAACAATCGTACAAAGTAAATTCAATTTTAGGTCCGTAAAAGGCACCTTCACCTGGTAGGTAATCAAATTCAATGTCGTTTGCTTTAAGTGCATCGGCTAATGCAACCTCTGCTTTGTCCCAAATTTCATCATCGCCGATGCGTTTTTCAGGACGCGTAGAAAGCTTAACTACAATTTTGTCAAAACCGAATGTCTCATATGTATCATAAACCATCTTAATACACGCTGAAACTTCGTCCATTACTTGCTCTTCTGTACAGAACACGTGAGCATCATCTTGTGTAAAGCCACGTACACGCATTAAGCCGTGTAAAGCGCCTGATGGTTCGTTACGGTGACAACAACCAAACTCAGCCATACGCAGTGGTAAATCACGGTACGATTTTAAACCTTGGTTAAAAATTTGCACGTGACCTGGGCAGTTCATTGGTTTTATAGCGTATTCACGTTTTTCAGACTCTGTGGTAAACATGGCGTCTGAGTATTTTTCCCAGTGACCTGATTTTTCCCACAAAGAGCGGTCCATCATCATTGGACCTTTAACTTCTTCGTAGCTGTACTCACGCAGTTTTTCACGAACAAATTCTTCAAGCTCGCGGTAAATGCTCCAACCATCGTTGTGCCAAAATACCATACCTGGCGCTTCTTCTTGCCAGTGCCATAAATCAAGCGCTTTACCAATACGACGGTGATCGCGTTTTTCAGCCTCTTCTAAGCGTTTAAGGTACGCTTTAAGTTGCTTTTTATCGCCCCACGCTGTGCCGTAAATACGCTGTAGCATTTTGTTTTCAGAGTCGCCACGCCAATAAGCGCCAGCTACTTTCATTATTTTGAAGTTTTGGCAGAATTTCATGTTTGGTACGTGCGGGCCTCGACACATGTCTACGTATTCTTCGTGGTGGTATAATCCTGGGCGATCATCTTTTGCGATGTTTTCGTCCAAAATTTCCATTTTATATGTTTCGCCACGCGCTTCAAACGTATCGCGTGCTTCTTGCCAGCTTACATTTTTTTTCACTACGTCGTAGTTTGTTTTTGCAAGTTGCAACATACGCTTTTCAATGGCGTCTAAGTCTTCTTGAGACAAAGAATGTTCCATATCAATATCGTAGTAAAAACCGTTATCAATAGTTGGACCAATAGCCATTTTAGCGTCTGGGAAAAGCTGCTTAACTGCGTGACCGATTAAGTGAGCACACGAGTGGCGAATAATCTCTAGGCCATCGTCATCTTTTGCGGTGATGATCTCAAGGCGCGAATCTTCGTTGATCATATCGCACGCATCAACACGCTCGCCATTAACGCGACCAGCAATGGTTGCTTTAGCAAGACCAGGGCCAATATCGTTAGCTACATCAAGAGTACTTACAGGGTTTTCAAAACTACGCTGACTGCCGTCAGGAAGAGTAATAACTGGCATTATAAATCCTTACATACAGTGGTGACACCTACAATGTATCACGTGTATTTTAAATAAATTAAATGAGAATGACTCGACAACGCTTTTACGAATAAGCATTGACTATTTTTCGCCATAAATGACTAATGTAGATGCTGAGTCTGCTCAACTACAAAAAAGATATTGTCGCGTGATAGAGTATCAATTACAAGTTTAAAGCGCGCTCATTACTTGAAATTTTACCTAAAATTGTCATTTTTTTGTTTTTCGTTCGCTAATTTAAATTAAGCATGTGACAACTTGAGTTTATTGATTATTAAAATGCACCTGCGCCGCCTTGCTCTCGCAATTTATTAGATGTTGGGTATAATACCAAGCAATTAAGTTATATTAGAGAACAGCAATGAGAACATGTGGTGTAGAAATTACCGGTAGTGATGTACTACTTTGTATTTTAAGTAAAGATAACGACGTATTTGATATTCGCGATGTGCGCCAAACACGCTTTACCTTAGGTAACGGTAACGACACTGAAATAATGCGTAAATTTCAATTTGATTTTGCAAAACTAATGCAAGATTACCAAATTGATTCTGTTGCCATTCGTGAGCGCCAACCTAAAGGTAAATTTGCAGGCAGTGCAAAGGGCTTTAAAATGGAAACAGCGATTCAATTAATTGAAGAGTTAGACGTTCGCGTGTTCTCAACGACCGAAATTAAAGAGCAGCTTAAACGCAACCCTATACCTATTGCGTTTGAAGACACAGGCCTTAAAAAGTACCAAGAAAACGCTTTTGTTAATGCCTATGTATACATTATGAAAAAAACCTACCGCAGTGACGAGCTATAAGTCACAAAGCGATTAAAACAAACTATAAAAACGCCATTTAGTGGCGTTTTTTTTTGCCTTTATAAAAGTTAGTTTTTATTGCCCCTCTGTAAAACGTTCCATTTAACTTTTCTTTATGCTTAGTACATTAGTCTAACCACCCTTTCTTTGTCGACAATTTGTGTTTATTTTAACTACAGCCTATAACAATTCGCTTAACTATTTTTTATTTTGCTACACAGCTATTCGTGGCTAAGCAAATGAATACTGACTTATCAGCACGGATTGATATAAGTAACTGACACACATTAATACGGAGAAGCACATGCACACACCATCGCGCTCGGTAAAAGAAGTAGAACAAATAAACACATTACCGCTCACAAAAAGCTATTTTAAAGGTGCGCAAAGCACGCCGCTAACGGATAAAACAATTGGCGAGTACTTTGACTTTATTGTCGACAAACACCCTGATTCGCTCGCTGTCGTTGTTAGCCATCAAAATGTACGTTTAACGTATAAAGCATTTCAAAGTGAAGTTAATCAACTCGCTATGGGGCTACTAGCAATAGGGGTTAAACCAGGAGATAGAGTAGGAATATGGTCACCTAATAACATTGAGTGGTGTTTAACCCAATTTGCGAGCGCCAAAATAGGTGCCATTATGGTGTGCATTAACCCTGCCTACAGGCCAAACGAGTTAGCCTATGCTTTGAACTCGGTAGAATGCAGCACGTTAATTACCGCGTCACATTTTAAAGGCAGCAATTATATAGATATGCTTAACAGCTTGGCGCCTGAACTTACCCAATGTGAACCCGGTGAGCTAAATGCACATGCCCTACCTAGCCTTAAAAATGTAATACGCATTGGCAATGAAAAAAGCCCTGGTATGTTTACGTTTGATGATGTGATGAATTTTGCCACCCCAGCCCACAAGCTTGAATTAAATGCGATTGCAGCAAATTTAAACGCGGATCAAGACATAAATATACAGTTTACCTCTGGCACCACGGGCAACCCTAAAGGCGCTACACTCACCCATAAAAACATACTAAATAATGCGCTATTTGTTGCAGAGGCTATGCATTTTACAGCACAAGATAAGCTGTGCATACCTGTGCCTCTGTATCATTGTTTTGCGATGGTGCTTGGCAGCCTGCTATGTGTAAGTAAAGGTGCCGCAGCTATATACCCAAGCGATGCGTTTGATGCAAAAACCACGCTTGATGTTGTCCAGCAAGAGGGGTGCACCGCGCTGCATGGTGTGCCTACTATGTTTATTAGCCAACTAGAGCTGCCTAATTTTACCAATTATAACCTCAGCACTTTACGCACTGGTGTAATGGCGGGCTCAACGTGCCCTGAGCAAGTCATGCGTAAAGTCCAAACACAAATGAACATGCATCAAGTATTAATTGCGTACGGGCAAACTGAGTGCAGCCCAATCAACAATATAACCGAAACCGACTCATCAATAGAGCGCCAAGTAACAACCGTTGGCCGAGCCCTTGCTCACACTGAGGTTAAAATTATTGACGAACTGGGTAACATTCAAAAAATAGGTGTACCTGGTGAGGTATGCAGTAAGGGCGCCGGTATAATGCGCTGCTATTGGAATGACGAAGAAAAAACAAAAGCCACTATAGATGACGAAGGCTGGTTACACTCTGGTGATTTAGGGGTAATGGACAGCGAAGGGTTTGTGAGTATTGTTGGCCGCATTAAAGACATGATCATTCGAGGTGGCGAAAACATATACCCACGCGAAATTGAAGAGGTTCTTTACACTTACCCAGGTATTCAAGATGCCGCTATATTTGGTATTAGTGATGAGAAGTACGGCGAAGAAGTGTGTGCGTGGATCCAGCCAAAAGAAGATGCAGTACTTGATGAGCAAGCAATACGTGCATTTTTAAAAGACAAACTCGCCTATTTTAAAATGCCCCGTTATATTCGCTTTGTAGAGAGTTACCCAATGACAGTAACAGGCAAACTGCAAAAGTTTAAAATGCGAGAGCAAATGCAGCAATCACTTACTGATAAGGCCTTTTCTTAACCGCAAACATTAATTACAAAAAAGCTCAGCAATTGCTGAGCTTTTAGCGTTAAATAATTTACTTACTCTGCAGGGCGATACTGCTGCTGAACACCTGTTAAAAACAAGCGCAAAACCTGGTCGTTACACACACGGTAATGTTTATTTTCTACTTTGCGAGAAAACGCACTGAGCTCATGTTTAGTTAATTCAAAGTCAACCTGTGCAAGTGTTGCTATTACATCTTCTGCTTTCATGTTTAGAGCAATACGTAGCTTCATAAAAATAATATTATTATTTAACTTAGTCTCTGGCACAGGCTGTGGGCCTTCGCGCTTGCCACGCTTAGTATTAATAAAGCCATTTAAAAACGTAGCAAACTCAGTGTCTGACATTTTAACAAACCCTTGCTCACCCTCTTTTGTTAACCATGCAACGACTTGCTCAGTGGTAACTGTAGCCTCTGCGGCGGCAAAAATACCGACCATGGCAGTATCGGTTAAATTAAAGGTATAGCGAACACGGCGTAAAATATCGTTATTTGTCAAAGTAATTTCCTGAGTAGAGAGCGAGGCTAAATTACAGCGCCCACGTTAAATGAGCGCGCAGTTTAGCAGCTTAAGGCACGCTGCCATATTGATATTTACACTATAAAGAGTTGTTAATTACCCAGCACCTTGGCAGGGTCGACTCGAGTTGCTTGCCACGCCGGGTAAATAGTAGCAAGTACAGCTAAAACAAAGGTAACAATAACTGTTATTCCAATATCACTGAGTACTAATTTACTGGGTAAAAACTCAATAAAATAAACACCTTCAAGCGGATTAGCTGCAAATAACTGGCTAACCCATGTAAACAGCTCACTAATGTTAAGCGCTAATATAACCCCAACTAGTGTGCCAAGTAACACGCCAACAAAGGCTTGCGTTAAACCTTGCACGACAAAGGTCGCTAAAATAGTACTGTCTTTAGCGCCCATGGTTTTTAAAATAGCTATATTGCCTTGTTTTTCGCGCACTTCCATTACAAGCGACGATACAATGTTAAAACTAGCTACCGCTATAATTAAAAACACCACAATGTACACAATTGTGCGTACCATTTGAATATCTTGATACAGGCTACCTTGCGTTCTAAACCAGCTAGAGACATACACATAATCACTAATAGTTTGCCCTACTCGCAGTGCAATTTGATGCGCAGCAAACACATCATCTACGCTCAATCGTAAACCTGTCACTTGGCTTGTGTCGTAACCTAAAACTGACTGTGCTTTATTTAAGTGAATAAATGCAGCGCTACTGTCAATTGGCCCACCCATTTCTATAATGCCCGCAAGTGTTAACGTTACGCGTTTAGGGGCTAATAGAGACTTGCCTTGCTCGCTAATTTTAGGAATCAGTAAAGTAATGTTATCGCCTATATTAGCGCCTAATTGCTTTACAATTTGCTTGCCTAAAATAACGTCATCCGTGCGCAGCTGACTAACCAGTGTGCCTTTGGTAAATTGATTTATGGCCGATACATTCCCTTCATAGCGAGGTTCAACGCCGCGTATTTCTACCGCTTTTAGCTGGCTTTTAAATTGCGCCATACCATTTACTGCTATAAACGGCGCAGCACCTGTAACATGAGGCTCTGCTTTAAGTTTTTCTACTTTGTTAGGCCAATCAGCAATGGGGCGGCTAGGCGCTACGTATTCAACTTGCGGTACTACACTTAATAAACGATGCACTAATTGCTGCTCAAAGCCATTAATAACCGAAAGCGCAACAATTAACACCGCCACCCCTAATAAAATACCAACGGTAGAGGCTTTGGCAATAAAGCTTACAAATGCGTTTTTTTCGTCTTTATGGCCAGAATACGCTCTAAAGCGTTCACTTAAAAATAAACTAAGCAACATGGTGCGACTCTTTTATGGCAAGTTTCCCATCATCTAAATACGCAATTTTACCTAGTTTGTCTGCAAGCTCTAAGTCGTGAGTAACCACCACAAAACTAGTATTTAAGCTTTTATTTAGCTCATTAATTAAATCGTAAATTTTAATCGCGTTTTGCTTATCAAGGTTACCGGTAGGTTCGTCGGCTAACACTAATGCGGGTTTAGTCACCAGCGCTCGAGCAATAGCAACACGCTGGCGCTCTCCACCAGACAGCGCCGAAGGTTTGTGCTCACAGCGATGCGCTAAGCCTACTTTATCTAGCATTTCTAAGGCTTGCTCTTTCGCCTCTTTTGCGTTGAGCCCTTTAATTAGCAGCGGCATAGCCACGTTTTCAACCGCACTAAATTCCATTAATAAATGGTGAAACTGATAAATAAAGCCCAAGTTTTTATTTCTAAACGCCGCTTGCTCTGTTCGCGATAATTTAGCAACGTCTTGATTTTTTATTTTAGCGCTACCTGATGTAGCCGTATCAAGGGTTCCTAAAATATGCAATAAGGTACTTTTCCCTGAGCCTGAGCTGCCTACTATAGCCAGCATATCCCCTTGGTTAAGAGATAAGTCCACCCCTTTTAATACTTCTACTTGGTTTTGGCCATCTTGATAAACTTTACTTAAGTTTTGACAGCTAATAACTAAATCATTCATAACGCAATACCTCTGCTGGTTTTACTTTTGCGGCTTTGCGCGCAGGATATAAAGTGGCTAAAAAGCTCATTGCAATACTGCTAAGCGCAATAATAACGAGGCTTAACACATCAAATTTTACCGGAAGCTCTACACCTGCTAGTAGGTTTAGCCCTACAGCAGCGAGTAGTTCATTAATATATAAGCTAAACAATACACCTAAAAGTGCCCCTATCGCGGTGCCAATCACCCCGTTATACAAGCCTTGCACCATAAACACTTTTTGTACTTGTGAAGGCGTTAAACCTAAGGTTTGTAATATTGCCACTTCGCCTTGTTTTTCACTCACCATCATAGTCAGTGCCGAAACAATATTAAATACAGCCACTAATACAATCAGCCCTAACAACATAGACATAATACGTTTTTCCATGGCAACCGCTGCAAATAAAGTACCTTGGCTACTGCGCCAGTCACTTACTTGGTAATCGCGTAAAATGCGCTGGCTGTCCTTTGTAAATTGCGCTAATTCAAAGGGTTCATGTAACGACACACTTAAGTTAGGCGCGGTATTTTTGTTAAGCTTTAATACCCGCTGTAAAGATGCACCGCTGGTAAATGCAAGGCTCATATCTATCTCTGAGCCGGTTTCGTATATTGCGGCTATTTTAAATAAACGCTGACTAGGTACGCGCCCAAGTGGCGTGTAAGTAGAGGCGTTAGGCATAATTACGCGCAGTTTTTCTCCCATACCTACGCCAAGTTTTCGGCTTAAGTAACGGCTAATAGCTATGTTGTAGCTATTATTTAAAACGTTTTGCCAATTGCCCTGCACAACTTTATCGGTAATTTTATATAGCGAGCCATTATCGCCATACAAGCCTTGCAGTAATACGCCGTGTAAATCTTTATTGGTTTGCAAGATGGCTTCGCCGTGGCGGTAAAGGCTTACGTGATCTACATAATCTGAGCGCTCTAAATCGGCTTTTAACGCTGTCATTTGTGCGCTGGTGTGTTTATTGGCTTGTACTTCTACGTGAGGAATGAGCCCTAACATATTTGTTTTTAAACTGTTTTCAAAGCCATTCATTACACTGCTTACAGTGAACAAGGCCATTAGCCCTATGGCTATTCCGGCAATAGAAAAAAACGAGATAAACGATATAAACGCATTTCCTTTGGAGGAGCGGCTATATCTGAGCCCTATAAATAAGCTAACCGGTTGAAACATATTATTTAAAACATTTATGCTAAAAGTGTGCGGCTATAGTAGCACGAACTAAGATGAATTGAATATGACCATAAATGTAAGAAATAATTTATAAATCTTATACTTGGCTATATTTTAAGCGCGCTTTATTCAAGCCCAGCCACTAAATAATCGAGTAATACTCTTACATTAGTGGCAACAAACTGACGCGGTGGGTAAATTCCCCACACACCTTCTTGATCCGGCTGATAAGAAGTTAATACTGGCACAAGCTCGCCCGTTCTTAGCTCATTTTCAATGTAATAATTTGGCAGCTGTACTATTCCTAAGCCTTTTTTTGCACCATCAACCAATGCCCAACCACTATTACAGCGCAAGCGTCCTGCAATTTTAATGTGTTTATCGCGGCCGTTTTCGTTTACTCGCCAGTAACTGCTATTACCAATTAAACATTGATGTTGGTTTAGCTCGCCTAGGGTATGAGGCTCACCTACTCGGGATAAATAATCTGGGGAGGCACACATTATAAAGCGCCTAGCACTTAAACGCCGTGCCCTGTGGCTTGAATCTTTTAAATGCCCTAACCGAATGGCTAAATCAAACCCGCCTTCGAGTAAATTTTCTTGCTCGTTAGAAAGCGTAGCAATTACTTCGACCTCAGGATGAGCGTGCATAAAATTGTGCACAATGGGCATAATAAAAGTTTCACCATACATAACTGGTGCTGTTAATTTAATTTTACCTTTAGGCGTTGTTTGCTGCGTTGCTAAGCTTTGCGTGGCATCGTCCATAGCATGTTGTAATTGCTTAGTTTGATGTAAAAAGGCTTCACCTTCTTTGGTTAATACCACTTTGCGGGTGGTACGGGTGAGTAACTGGGTATTTAAACGCTGCTCCAGCGCCGTAACATGGCGACTTATATGGGCAACCGACAACCCCAGTACATTAGCCGCTGCTGTAAAACTCCCCTCTTCACCCACTGCTATAAATTCGTCTATGCCATCCCAACGAGCCATTATTACCATACTGTAAAAGTGTTTTAATAAATCAGAGATTATCATTATTTGAGAAACAAATACAATAGAGCCATCACCCAAACAAATTGGGTCTACAATTGTTATTTAAAACCACTACAAAGGATAAACACATGTCTGAATTTATAAAATCAAAAGCAGCTATTGCGTGGGGTCCAAACCAACCTCTAAGCGTTGAAGAAGTTGATGTAATGATGCCTAAAAAAGGCGAAGTAATGGTAAAAATTACCGCTACTGGTGTTTGTCACACTGATGCATTTACTTTATCAGGTGAAGATCCTGAAGGTATTTTCCCAGCAATTTTAGGCCACGAAGGTGCAGGCGTTGTGTATGCAGTGGGCGAAGGCGTAACCAGTGTTGAAGTAGGCGATCACGTTATTCCACTTTACACCGCTGAATGTGGCGTATGTAAAATGTGTACTTCAGGCAAAACTAACCTGTGTTCAGCAGTGCGCGAAACACAAGGTAAAGGCCTAATGCCAGATGGCACTACACGCTTTTTTAAAGACGGCCAACCAATTTATCACTACATGGGTACGTCTACTTTTTCTGAGTACACAGTACTTCCAGAAATTTCACTCGCAAAAGTAAACAAAGAAGCGTCGCTTGAAGAAATTTGTTTATTAGGCTGTGGCGTAACCACAGGTATGGGCGCAGTAACAAACACTGCAAACGTAAAACCAGGCGATACCGTGGCTATTTTTGGCTTAGGTGGCATTGGTTTATCGGCCATTATTGGTGCAAAAATGGCAGGTGCGGGTCGCATTATTGGTGTAGATATTAATACCAGCAAATTTGACCTTGCAACAAAACTTGGCGCAACCGATTTAGTAAACCCTAAAGACTTCGACAAGCCAATTCAAGAAGTGATTGTTGATATGACCGATGGCGGTGTTGATTACTCGTTTGAGTGTATTGGTAACGTTGATGTAATGCGCTCAGCACTTGAGTGTTGTCATAAAGGTTGGGGTGAGTCGGTAATTATTGGTGTAGCCGGTGCTGGCCAAGAAATTTCAACCCGTCCTTTCCAACTAGTAACTGGCCGTGTATGGCGTGGAAGCGCATTCGGTGGCGTTAAAGGCCGTTCACAGTTACCTGAAATTGTTGAGCGTTACATGGCAGGCGAATTTGCTCTTAACGACTTTATTACGCATACCATGAGCCTTGAAGAAATAAACGATGCGTTTGATTTAATGCACGAAGGTAAAAGTATTCGTACAGTAATTCACTACTAATACGCTATTGGTAACCTATGTATTAAAAAAGCCGTAATACTTAATTGTTTGCGGCTTTTAAGGATTTTTATGTTAGAAAATATCTCAAGTACAAAAGTAGCAGGTGGTTGGCACAAACAATATACCCACACTGCAACAAGTACCCATTGCACAATGCGTTTTGCGGTATTTTTACCCCCAGGCGCAAGCGAAACAAATAAAGTGCCAGTGCTTTATTGGCTATCGGGTTTAACCTGTACAGACGAAAACTTTATGCAAAAAGCCGGCGCATTTAAAAAAGCGGCTGAGCTGGGTATTGCAATTGTAGCGCCTGATACAAGCCCACGTGGTGATAATGTCCCTGATGACGATAACTACGACTTTGGACAAGGCGCAGGCTTTTACGTAAACGCAACACAAGCACCGTTCAATACACATTTTAATATGTATGACTATGTAGTTGATGAACTACCTATACTTATTGAGCAACACTTCCCAGTAACCAGTACTAAAGCAATTAGCGGTCACTCTATGGGCGGGCACGGCGCTTTAATGGTGGCACTTAAAAACCCTAAAGCGTTTGTTAGCGCTTCGGCCTTTAGCCCTATTGTTAATCCAATTGACTGCCCATGGGGCGTGAAAGCATTTACGGGTTATTTAGGCACTGACAAAGAGCTTTGGGCTCAATACGATTCGTGCGAGTTGATGAAAAAAGCGCAGCAAGCTGATTTTCTCCCTATACTTGTTACACAGGGCGAAGCCGATGGTTTTTTAGAAGAGCAACTTAAGCCACAAAATTTAGCGGCTGTTGCTAAAAATAAAGGTTACCCGCTTAGCATTGAAATGCAAGCTGGCTACGATCATAGTTACTTTTTTATAAGCAGCTTTATTGACCAACACTTATCATTTCATAGTCAGTTTTTAACTGCGTAATCTCATTAGTGTGTAGATCAGATTTATCTACTTCTACACACTCTTTCAATACTTTACTCACTTGCCTACACACTTGTACCGTATTGCCCTCACCTTTTACTAAATTGATCAGCAATGAGTCTATTTTTAACCCTATATCGGTAAAACTAAACCCGTTTTTGTCTTTCGGTAGAGGTTCGAGTGGATTTTTATAAGGCTCAGAGCGAGCTGGGCTATTACTATATTTATTGGCGCGTGCATTTGACTGTGCCTGCCCATCAATTATAACACCAGCGACTGTGCAGCCACTTAGGTAAATAACACATAAACATAAAGTTAGCGCTCTCATGACTCATCCTGATCAAAAATATTACCTAAATTATAAACATCTTTAAAAATAGTATTGTAAAAATATGTATACCTGTTCTATATACTTAATTTTGAATGGCCTAAGCGTACAATTTAATACAGTGCATCATCATTTTATTAATAAAATGGGTTTAAGCCCTAATACTTAAATTCACTTATACACTCTTTTATAAAGCCCACCAGCTGCAAAATAAAAATAACTAAAAACGGTAAAGCGCCAATAATAGCAATGGTTCTGTTTAGTGGCTCATTATTTTGTACCAGTAAAATAAAGGCACAAAGCCCAAGCGCGAGTGACCAACCATAAATACTCCATGCTTTTGCCTTTTTGCTATTTGTTAAATCACGTATTACTAATATGGCCGAATCGGCTGAGGTAACCACAAAAATAAGCAACAATAACAAGCTTGACCAAATAAGTACGGCGCCTTGCCAGCCTAACTGCTGAAAAAATATAAATAGCCCTTGGGTATAGTCGGCTTTAATGGCATCTAAAATACCGGCATGGTAGGTTTTATCCCATGCGATAGCTGAGCCCGAAAACACACTAAACCACACAATAGTCACAAGCGTAGGTAGCAAAACTACGCCCAATATATATTGCCACACTGGTCGGCCTTGGCTAATTTTAGCTAAAAACACGCCAACAAAAGGTCCCCACGCTAACCACCAAAAATAATAATTGTAGGTCCAGCCATTTGCCCACTCGGGGTTATTAAGTTGGCTTTGTAATTGCCATGCCCCTGTAAAAATAAGCCGTAGGTAATCCCTTGTGCCCTCAATGGCAATAGCCATTATAGGCTGTATGGGCATTAACAAAAGCAGCCACAATAAAAGTAAAAAAGCTAGCCAAACATTAAACTTACTCAGCGTTTGAATACCTTTTTTAAGCCCAAGCTTGGCCGATATTGTATACAGCAATACAATTAAGCTGATTATGATAAAACCAGATACAAGCGCGGACTCTATCCCTAGGTTTATTTCAATTCCCTTGCGTAGCAATAACGTAGAGTTTGCAATTGACCCAACCACACCAAAAAAAATGGCGAGCACGGCCACTAATTTAACAATAAAGGTAAGCCTGTTTTGGTATTTTATATTTATTGCGCCTTTTAATGCACTGATTACCGGTGCGCTAATATCACCACTGCAATGACTGTTTTTTGTTAAGCCACCTAACACAAGCCCAAATACAGCATAAAGAGCCCACGCATGCGCCCCCCAGTTAATCAACGTCAGCGCTAAAGCACTACTTACTTTGTCAGGGTAAAGTGTATGTTTTAAAGGAGAGTTGACTACATTCAACGCAGGCTCTGCAACTCCCCAAAAAATTAAACCGGACCCCATCCCTGCTGCAAAAAGCATAGAAAGCCAGCCAAATAAGCCAAATTCAATACGGGCATTGTCACCGCCTATTTTTCGTCTCCCAAGCGGGCTTATGGCAATAACGATGACTGCAACTAATAAAAAATTTACTAACAAAAAAAACGGCGCCCCTAAAAAACTTAAGGCGTTATTTATAAGTGGTTGCAAATAATTAGTAAGTAATTGAGGCGCCAAAAATGCAATAGCACAAAGAGTAAGGCAAAGTAATAACGCTGTTTTTTCAAGCTTGGTTGTATGTAAAGGCAAGTGAAATACTGTTTATTAATGTTTAATAATAAAATAATACGCACTTTGCATAATTAATTAAACGAATAGGCAGCGTTTATCTGTAAAAGCGTAAATTAACTATGTAAATGTTACCAATTAATCAATTAACGCCTCTCATATTTAAATTTAACACATTGAATTTATACAATAAAATAAGCTGGCCTGTAGGTTGCTATTAGTTTATACCCTTAACTAATAGAGACCATTATGGAAATTGATTTACAGTGGAACGAAATCATCGATAATTTAGTACACCTTGGCATTGCCTACATACTCGCACTGCCTATGGCTTACGACAGGGAGCGAAGCCACCATGGCGCAGGGTTAAGGACTTTTCCACTTGTGGCAGTTGCCTCATGCGGCTATGCGGTAATTGCTATGTCAGTGCTAGAAGGTGCAGAAGCGCAATCTAAAATGCTACAAGGGATTATTACCGGCATAGGCTTTATTGGCGGTGGTGCAATTTTAAAAAATAATAAATCTACATCGGGTACCGCAACAGCAGCAAGCATATGGAATATGGGTTTAATTGGTATAGCGGTTGCCTACAGCCGTTACGAAATTGCTATTTTATTAGCTATCATTAATTTTATAACACTGAGGTACATTAAAAAGTTTAAGTAATGCTAAGGTGTACCATTATGAAATTACTAAAAAGAAGATAAATTGTGAGTAACTACTGCAACCTAAATTAATGTAATAAATCAAGGCGCTTAAAAGCGCTCAAGCTCGCATGACGATACTATATAACATATAATATCGGCAAATTTATACAACGTATTTGAGCTTAATGATGTCGTCTCACTCTACAGCCCCTCGGTTACATCATATTGATTTATTGCGTGGCATTATCATTATATTTATGGTGATTGACCATGGTATGTATTATTGTCTTAATTACTCAGTAACCGATCCTATGGCGGTTCCGGGTACCAGCCCTGTTACTTTTTTCACCCGCTTTATTTCGCACTTTTGTGCCCCTTTATTTGTTTTTTTAGCAGGCCTTTCAGCAGCTGTTACTGAGCATAAATACGCTTCAACTAAGGCATTTTCTTACAATTTAATTGTCCGTGGATTGGTGCTAATCATTTTTGAATTCACCATTGTTTCGTGGTCATGGAGCTTTAACCCCGCTTTTCCAATGTTGTACGCACAGGTCATTTGGGCAATAGGCTGGGGATTTGTCATATTAGGCTTATTACGTTTATTAGGCACTTATGCAGTGCTAATAAGTGCTTTATTGTTGGTGTTTGGCCATAATCTATTTGATGGCGTAAGCTTTGAGCCAAATACGCTTGCACATACACTTTGGTCTATTGCACATCAAAAAAATGTACTTGAACTACCTTTGGGCTTAAAAATGAGAACAACTTACCCAGTTGCGCCCATTGTAGGTTTAATGGCTTTAGCTTACTGCGCGGGAGTATGTTATAAAAAACACCAGTACAAAGCCCAGGTGATGAATTATGCAGCTATATTAGGTGCAAGCTGCCTTGCTTTATACACTGTGCTGCGCGGTTTTAATTTATACGGCGACACTTCAGTATTTACTATTCATACCAATACTATTAATACTGTTATGTCGTTTTTAAACCCGACTAAATACCCACTGTCATTACAATTTATGTTGCTAACCGTAGGCCTTGGGCTAATTGCGCTTAAACTTTTAAGCCATGTTAAAGCCGACTTTTCTCGTAACTTTTTACAAGTGCTTGGTAAAACCAGTATGTTCTCATACCTTACACATTTATATTTATTGCATGCTGTCGCTTGGTTGCTTATCCCTGTTTTAGGACTTAGTTTTAGCGATATGACATACGGTGACACATTAGTAGGCCTTCCACCGGGGTACGGTATGAGTTATGGCGCAACTTTGTTATTTATAGCTGTGGTTATAGGCTTAACCACTTTACTTGCAAAACGCTATTTAGGCTGGAAGCGCAATAATAAGCACACTCTAATTGCTAAGTATATATAACAAAAACCCCACATAATATTGTGGGGTTTTTATTTAAATGTTTATTACCAATAAAATACTTTATAAAAAGCTTTCACCAGTTTGTTTTAAAGTAACCGTTTGCGCCTGTGCACTTTTAATTAATAGCCCACAACGAATATCATTTTTTGAAATTAATATTTTATCAATCTCGTTGGTATTATAATTAACGACTTTGTTTTCACAGCGAAGTTGTACTTTAGATAACGGTTTACTCGCGCTTAGTTCAACCGTACCTTTAGAAAGTAAAGGTAAAACCGCTTTTTCAGACTCAAGCGTTATTTGCTGATTTATAGCGCCAGAATTTTTATAAATGTCATTCACTTGTGCAAGTAATTGCGCTCTATTTTCCTCGCTAAACGTTATTGATTCAATATCGCCTAATGCATCAATTGCATCGTAAGCACGTACGTAGTCTTGTTTTGAAATAAACCATTGTAAGGCATTTTTAATAACGCGTTTTTTTATTTGATCCGGTAAGTTATCTCTAAACAAAAAGGCTTCATAAATAGACTTATCAAAGCTTTTCCAATCTTGCACAAAGTAGCTATGTTGGCTTTTAAGCCAAGCCAGTAAAACTATTTCGACTGTGTTTTTAGTGTGTTCGTTTTCAAGCTCAGTAATATACGTTTTAGCTTCATCGTACTTTTTATCATCAATAAGCTGGCTGGCTTTCTCATAATCGTCAAAAAACGCCGGGGATGCCTGATCGTTCGAAAAACTAGCATGTACATTTTGCGAGCTTACCGTAATAGTTTTCGCCGTAGGCACGGCACTGCCATTTATCTGTGCACTTTTATAATTAAGCTTAGAAACATAATCGAGAACTTCTCGTTGATATTTTTTTTGACCAAGCGAAGCCACAATTTCGATATCACTCACTTGGCCGTTTTCATCAACCACGTAGCTACTTAAATTAATCCCTTCTAACCTTGAAGCACGCGGCGAGGTATTAGTGAGCTGGTCGTAATTTTTATTAATAATTTCAGCAGCTACAAAATCATCTGCTGATACTGATAAGTGAGTAAAGGTTGAAGCGAGAGAAAGTGCTAATAAAAGTTTTTTCATCGATATATCCATCCTAGATTATGTTTCTATTATAAAAACAAAGGTACTCCATAAATGCAAGTTAATCCATAAAAAACACGTCATTTTTTAATCAACTTTATACCAATCCGCTTTATTAAGTGATCTATTTTAAGGTTGGAGAACGTGTTTGTAGCTAGGAAAAAAAGTTGGCTATTTAATTATTCTAACTGAGAATTTTAACGCAGGTAGCGACATGTTTAGCCGCACAAAATGATTGAGTATTACGGATTGGTATTATTATGGTTTTTATAAAAAACACAGGCATAAAAAAAGGCGCCTTAAACAGCGCCTTTGGATTCAAGTATGTGTGCTTAAAACATATCTTGATAGGAGTTGGTTGTATTAAACGAAATTGCTTTATCAAAACCAGGAAGCTCTATGCCGTCCTCGCCAATTACAATGTCGTTATCGTCAATCGCGCCATCACCAAAACGATATACTAATTCGTACTTTCCAAGGTCAGCTTGCGCTTTATAGGTATTTTGCGCAGCAACAACGGATGTGTTTTTATCAGCGTAATCACTCATCGCTTTTTCACCATGGCGCTTAGCAAGCATTTGTAGTGTTACTTTAGCGCTAAGTACAGTTGCAGTGGCGTTATTACCGCCAAAACCTTTTGAGTTTATAAAGGCTATGTCCATGTCGCCACAGTCGTAATGACTGTTACGTATATCTAAGTGATCAGTATAAACATCGTCGGCAACTTTATCTATGGTAGTAATACCCGGCATAATATTATGACTAAATACACCCAGCGCAATAGCGAGCTGATCGCCACTGGCGGGGGCAATTGTATGCCCTACATAAGCTTTTGGCGCCGTCACTTTCCAGCTATCAATGGCAAACGTTTGTGCCACTTTATGATAAATAAGTGACTCTGTTACTCTATTTTGCGGCGTGCTAGAACCATGCGCTAAAATAAAGCTGCGCTTTTGTAACGCCTCTTTACCTAATAAACTTGTTGCAAGCGCTGCAGATTTAGCCATGGTAATGTAATTACCCGGACCCGGTGAGGTGATTGATTTTTTTATACCATCGGCATTTACAAATACATCAGGCACTGAGCCCATAATATCTGCACCTAGTTCAAGTGCTAACGCATCGTCCATTAAAATGGCCACTTGTGCGCCTTCACCTAATGTAAAGCCACAGTTTTCGCCAAATGGACGGCTGCTTTTACGGTAATTTGGCTCTTGTTCACTGCTTAAATTATCTAAACGGCGCAGGCCTTCAACATTAGCAAGGGCGCTCATATTACCAAAGCCTTCAACTACTTCAGGCGTGATAGCGCATTCAACACTTGCTACTACCGCAACACGGGTTCGCCCTGCTTGAATATCGTTTACTGCAGCGCGTAAGTTATATAAAAATGTAGCACATGCACCCGAGGTAGAAAACGTAGTACCTACATTACCTGTAACGTAGGCGTTTATAAAATCAGTCGACATCGTGTTTAAGCCAAGTGCTAATTGCTTTGTACTAACACGATCGCCCTGCTGGCGTGCTTTAACTAAACCGCCTAATCCTTTGTCGTCCATTTGGCCAATAACCGAGGCTGAATAAGTACCAATTTTATCTGGCTCTACACTATTCATTATGCGTTGCCAATCAAGACCAGTTGACTTAATAGCATCGTTTGCTGCAAATATAGTGGCTTGCAAACCACGTGGCTGGTAACGGCTATTATACATTATTGATGGATCAAACCCGGTAGGAAACTGCCCTGCCGATTTAATTGGGTTATCACGGGTAGAATCTAATTTTACATCTAGCTCTGCCGCTATAGTCACTTTTACTTTTTTGCCTTCAAGCTCTTGTACTTTCCAACTGGCAGGCACTGGGGTTGGTAAATCGCGTGCGCGCGTTTCAAATACAATTGCGTTTTCATCAGAGGACTTTAACGTCATTTTTTGCTGCCAAGGCGTGGCATCTGCGTCAAAATGTTCTTTTTCAATTTTACGAATAAGTGTGCCAGCAATAATTTGCTCACCAAAGCGTGCTTCTATGTCGCTTTGCTCAACATTATTACCGTTTGTGTCTTGTAATTGACCATCAACAACGCGTACTAAGTTCATTAATGTGGCGAGGCCTAAAAATGTTTCACTACGAGCTTGTGCGTTTAATGCGTCTAACACGATACGGCGGTAACCTTGATGAGAAGAAGTACGGCCAGCGGCGTTAATACCACCCATGCCTACTATTACGGGTAATGCAGTCATAATTAACCTTTAAAACGTGTTATTGGAGAAGCAAACAGTTTAATTGGATTAACCACAGAGTTTTGTGCTTTAATAGCCAAATATTCAGCATTAAAGGCCAAAAAGTACTGGTCGGAGCATTCACATGCATAAAAAATCAGTAAACCCAGCGTTAAATATTGCCATAGCAGTGTACCCGCATTTACTTATTACCAGTTTAACACTGCCTATTGAAATGCTAAGAGCCGGTGAGGCTTATGCAAAAGGCCATTTAAGCCACACGGATTTTAGACCGCTTAGTATAAATTTAATTGCTAAAAATAATGAGCCAATACAAAACCGTACTGGGCTTGCCATAGTCCCCGACTGCACCACACACAACGCGCCCTACAACGACTTAATTATTGTGCCCGGTATATGGCGAAACCCTCGTCCGGTCGTACGTACTAATAAAGAAGTGGTGGAATGGCTACAAGAAAGCTTTGAAACCGGCAGTCATATAATTGGTGTAGGCACGGGTAATTGCTTAGTTGCAGAGGCAGGCTTACTTGATGGGCACCCTGCAACAACCCATTGGCATTACGCCAAACAATTTAGCCATGACTACCCATTAGTGCGCTTAAAGCCCGACTTTTTTATCACCCAGTCAGAGCGCATGTATACGGTGGCAAGTTTAAATGCCCTTGCCGATGTAATCGTTCATATTATTAGCCAATACTATGGCAAAGCAGCAGCTCAACATGTAGAGCGTAACTTTTCGCACGAAGTACGTAAACCATACGAAGATCAGCGCTACCTTGAAGGCGCGGTTGACCGCCATCCAGATGAACTCATAGCGCAAATTCAGTTTTGGCTTAAAACTAATTTAGCCAGCGAGTTAAACTTACAAGAAGTAGCTGCCCAATTTAGTTTGAGCTACCGTACATTTACCCGCCGCTTTAAGCTTGCAACTAATCAAAGCCCTATAGAGTATTGGCAACAATTACGGGTAGAAGGCGCTAAAGAGTTATTAGCTTCATCTAATTTAACGATTCAAGAAGTAGCACTTGAGGTCGGCTATAACGACCAAGGTCATTTAACCCGCGTATTTAAAAAAGTGCTTAGCCAAACGCCAAGCGAGTACAGAAAAGTAGTGCGAAGAAAACTATTTGGCTAATACAAAGCTGCATTTAAGTGGCTTTTTTCCTTATATAAATTACACTATTAGCTAAAATCCTAGCTAGGTTATTGTATGAGCGATGAAATAAAGCAGCATCTTTTTGAACAACAAAATAATGGCTCAGTGGACGAAAAGTTATTAAGGTTACTTTCGCTTGTTCGCAAACATCTTAAAATGGATGTGGCGTTTATATCAGAATTTACACAAACAGATCGGGTTTTTAAGGTGGTCGATAATCATACCGATAACCACTGCGTATCAGTAGGTAATTCAGATCCTATTTGTGAGACTTACTGTAAAAAAATTTCAGACAACGACCTTTAACCAATAATTCCTAACACACATAAACACCCTATTACTAAGGTTATGCCGGTCACCAAAAAATTAAATATAGGCGCTTACATAGGTGTGCCGATTGTTTTAGCATCAGGCAAAACGTACGGTACCTTTTGCTGTTATAAAACCACATTTGATGACGATTTAAATGATAGAGATCTGGCTTTTTTAAAACTAATTTCAGAGCTTGCTACCGAGCTCATTGAACAAAGATCACAATCAGAGATCATAAGTAATGAAACAAAAATACTCATAGAAAATATTATAAAAACAAATGCCATCACTATTTATTTTCAGCCAATTTTTAACCTAGCGACGAATCGGCTATCGGGTTATAAATCGCTTTCACGCTTTTTTACTCAACCTTACAAAACCCCCGATGTATGGTTTAAAGATGCCGACAACTTAGGGCTAGGTGAAGCACTGGAAATTCTTGCTATACAAAACACCCTGCATTGTATGGATGAACTTGCTCCACATACCTACGTGACTATAAATACATCCCCTGCACATATATTATCGGGCTCAATTAATAATGTATTACAAAACGTTGATTGCACCCGCATTATATTAGAAGTCACAGAGCACTCGCCTATTTTAGATTACCAAGCTATGCGCGCGGCACTTGAGCCACTGAGAAATAAAGGCGTAAAATTAGCTATTGACGATGTAGGTGCTGGGTTTTCGTCTTTTCAGCACATACTGGAGCTAGAAGCCGATATTATAAAACTTGATATAAGCCTGACTGAAAATATAAATAACGACCAAAGAAAGTTTTTACTCGCAAAAGCATTATGTGGTTTTGCAAAAGCAATTAATTGTACGATTGTAGCTGAAGGCATCGAAAATAAAGAAGAGCTTTTCACATTGAGGCAGCTAAAAGTAGATAACGTACAAGGCTATTTTATTGGTCGCCCTGCACCTATTAACGAGGCAATAGAGTACCAAGCAGTCACGCTTTAGTTAATACACTCATATAAAAACGCCACTAAATTAGTGGCGTTAAATCAGTGGCTTTCTGGGTCGTTAAAGTCTTTTCGGTAGTAACGTTTTTGATAATTTTTTACTTTAGTGTGTACGCCTTTGCTTAGGCTTTTAAATTTTGCCTCCAGTACATCTACACCGTATAAAATACCAACCACCAGCACCGAAATTTTAATGGCAGCACCTAAATTGTCGGTGGCAATCATTACCCCAATTGAGGCAAGCACCCAAATGGTTGCAGCAGAGGTTACCCCTACTACAGCGCCGTCTTTTGCAAGCATGACACCTGCACCTAAAAAGCCAATACCTGTAATTATTTGCCCCACTACACGAGAATGATCAATCACATCGCCTTGTAAGTTAAACGCGGTTGATAAAAACAAATACGTGCCCAGCGTTATGAGCGCTGAGGTACGAATACCCACAGGTTTACCGCGCAATTGCCGTTCTAAGCCAATTATTGCACCGCAAAAAGCGGCGGTGCCAATGGCTGCCCACGAATAAGGGGCTACATCAATTAAATCTAAAAAAGTCACTCTTTACTTAAAACCTATTAATTATTAGCAATGGCCACCGCGGTTCTTAAACGTTGGCTACCAAATGCTGACATTTTACTAAAATCACTGCGCGCTATAGGCACGTACTGGCAATCTATTGCGAGCTGTTTGTCACTGCCTGGCTCGCAAAATGGGTCATGAACATACACGCAGTGGTCATCAAGGTGGGTAACGCACACCCAATGAGGTGATTTTTTACCATCAAACCGGTATGTGCTAATTAGTAACAGCACACTAAAGCCTTGGCTTAACCACTGTTCAATATGCTCAAGCTCTACATCTTTATAGCTAAGCGGTATATTTGCCTGCGCTATACCCTCTACAAATTGTTGGTGTACTGTTGAAAGCACCACTTTTTTATTTTCACTGCGTACACCATCTAAAAACAAAGGCTCTGTGGTATTTACCATTACCTCGCTTTTAAAGCCGCGTTTATTAGCCGCCAACGCTAAACCAAACGGATGGCAACCACCGTGGCCCGATGTCATAAAAATGGTGGTGCCTTCGCGCCAAAGTGCCAGCTCATGTGATTGGCTAAGCTTAGTTGTTGGCTTAAGTGCCCCCATTGCCATTAATAGCGCAGCAGGCCCACAGGTAAACTCGGTAGTTTGTTGGTACCACGGCGTTAATCGCGCTACTTTAAGCTCACTCGTTTGGCGAATATTTTTTTGCATTCGCAGTGCATCACTGTGATCGTCATAATAATCGCTATATTGGCCAAACACTCTGTAACCCAAACTTTTATAAAGCCCTATCGCACTTTCGTTATTTACGGCCACTTCTAAACGTAAGTAAAGCCGGCCACGCTCACTGGTTTGTTTTTCAAGCTCAGCTAATAACATTTTAGCAATGCCTTTACCTTGCATTGTGGGTTTTACAGCAAGCGAATATAAACGCGCTAAACGCGTGCCTTTATGGCACCACACCAGCCCATAGCCGCATACTTGCTCGCCATTATCGGCAACGAGCAAAATACCGTGCTTAGCATTTAACCAGCGCTTTAAGCTACGCGGGCTCAATTTATCGTTATTAAAGCAAGTATTTTCAACGTCAATCAATGCGTTTAAATCACTGCTAAGTGCCTGTCGAATAACAAGGTTACGCATGTTATTACCCACGGCCTCGCGCTTCTAAACGTTGTTTAAATTCATCCATAATGATCATGTATAGCTCGTCGCCCAAATAGCCATCTTCTACTTTGTGATCAATACTTGGATTGTCATTTACTTCAAGCACATATGCTTTGCCTTGATGTTCTTTAACATCTACGCCATATAAGCCTTTGCCCACAGTTTTACATGCTTTTAAAGCGGCATCTAACACAACTTTTGGTAACTCAAAGGTAGGTAGCGTTTCAAAACCACCAGAGAAAAACCGTTTAGCATCATGATTATAAATTTGCCAATGATTACGCGCCATTAAGTAGCGGCACGCATAAATAGCGCGGCCATTTAATACACCTACTCGCCAATCGTATTCTGTGTACATGTATTCTTGTGCAAGTACCAATGCGCTATATTCAAACAGCTCGGTTAGCTTAGCTTCAAGCTCACTGCGGTTTGCAACTTTAAACACCCCTTTAGAAAACGACCCTTCAGGCATTTTTAAAACCAGCGGATAGGTAAACGACTCTTCTAATTGCTCAAGCGTTTGCGCTGATTGATCAGCCACTACAACCGTTTTTAAGCTCGGCACTTTTTGATAATTAAACGCATCGTGTAAATACACTTTATTACAACAACGTAAAATAGATTCAGCATCGTCAATAACCACTAAACCAAGGCTTTGCGCTTTACTAGCAAGGCGATACGTTGGGTGGTCAATTGCTGTAGTTTGGCGAATAAATAACGCATCAAACTGGGCAATATTGTCTATTTCATCAAAACTGAGTGCTTGCGCATTAATACCATGTTTAGCCGCTGCTTTTATAAAACGGGCAATGGCGTCTTTATCACTCGGTGGTACTTTTTCGTTATGATCAACAAGGATTGCCATATCCCATCTAAAACGGCGCTGCACAGTACCAATGCGCCACTGTGTTTGGGTAAACGTATTTAGTTTTTCTACAAAATTGCCATATTGCTCATCGCTTAAAGAGCTAAGCGAACCTTGCTGTAACAAACCTTGCTGATCTACAAATAAAATAGGCGCTGGGTATTGTTTAAATACCGATTTAGCCGCTTTACTTTGTAGCTCGTTTAAGGCATTACCAAAGTAAATTTCGCCATCAATCGAGCCAATATTTAACATAGGAGCTTGACCGCTTCGAAGCGCGTTTATTGTTTTAACGCTGGGTAACACTTGGTGTTTACGCGCCTCTGCAAGCAAAGAGCAATAGTAACCCTTACTCAAGTATTGGCTTGAGTCGCATAAATTAATAATGCGGGTTTTAGGTTCATTATGTTTTGGGTAATCACGTAAGTAACTATTAAACGTAATTACATTGTCGAACGATTGAGCAAGTGTTTGCTCGTTGTTATCAACCACTATTAAGGTTTTAAACACGACTTTTCCTAGTTAAGTCAGAAATATAAAAAGCATGCATAATAAAATACTCAGCACTATAAATAGAAACACCCATCGTACTAAGTGGGCATTGCGCGTATCACTTAATACGATGGGTGCTTTAACAAATACCTACTGTAAGTGTTAGCGCTTAAATTGCTTAAGCGACATCTGCTTTATATGCCCTTTTTAAAAAACACACAAACGAGATATTTTTAGCGTGAAGATAAAAAATATTGATTAACTATATTTTCCTATTAATGCAGATTAAAATACGCAAAATTAATATTTTATGAGCGTTAAAAATGTCACATCCTGCCTGCCCACAGTGCCAATCTGAATATGTTTACGAAGACCAGCAACTGCTTATATGCCCTGAATGCGCCTATGAATGGAACCCAAATAGTACAAGCGATGAAGACGCAATTTCAGTTAAAGATGCCAACGGCACCCAACTTACTGATGGCGATAAAGTAACCGTAGCCAAAGATTTAAAAATAAAAGGCAGCTCACAAGTCATTAAAATTGGCACCAAAGCGGTCGTAAGGCGTGTTCTTGATAAAAAAGATCACGAGCTAGATTGCAAAGTAGATGGTATTGGCGAAATGATGGTAACAGCAAAGTTTGTGAAAAAAGCTAACTCGTAGGTCGGATAAAGGGCGAAGCCATGCCATCCGACGCGTAATAAAGGCCGAAATTATTTCATTTAACAAAAACTTTTGTACAAAATTAAAGTGTATTATGAAGCTATAGCTTTGTCGGATGGCGCTTCGCTTATCCGACCTACGAAATATTTATATTTTTTATCCGCACCAATTATTTGCATAAATGCCTTGTTTCACGGCTCTATGAAAACTTGAATAAGGCCAATCAGCTACTTGACTAACTAGGCCATGTTTTAACGGATTAAAATGAACATAGTTAACATGATGCAAATAATCATTATCATCCCTAATAGTATGTTCCCAAAAACGGCGCTGCCAAATTCCACGTTCATTTTTACGTTTCCGTGTTTGAGTTAAAAACTCTGTCTTTGGGAGTGATTTTGAAAATCGCTTTTTAATTTCTCGCCAGCGACTCGAATAATCCACATCATCATCTGGTAAAGTTAAAACTGCATGAAGGTGATCGGGCAGCACAACCCATGCATCTATATAAAATGGCCTTTGAGATTTAACAAAACGGATAGACTCCCTTAATAAATCGATATGCTCAACCAACAACGATTTATTCCTATCGAGCAAATTAACTGTAAAAAAGTACGTCCCACCTTTTACATAATTACGACGATATTGCATTGCATATCCATTGTATTATTTGTTACGCATTAGACAAATAAAGCGCAAATTTAGGATATATACAACATTGACGTAGGTCGGATAAATGGCGAAGCCATGCCATCCGACAATTAATTTATAAGTATAAGCGTTTATTGTATTGATATGGTTTTGTCGGATGGCGCTTCGCTTATCCGACCTACATATAAAACTAGTGTTTTATAAAATTTCTACTACCTCGTATTCGTGGTTTTTGCCTGCAATGGTTAGGCTTACTTCATCATCACGTTGTTTGCCTAAAAGTTGTTTACCTAGTGGTGCTTCGGCTGTAACAACTTGAATAGTTTGTCCTTTTACTTCAACCATTAACCCGCCTGCGGCTGGGCCTAAATAAAACCATTTTTGTAGGGCGTTTTCATCTTCTAGGCAAACGAGAGAACTTATAATCACTTTATTGTGAGTGGGCTCTTTAAAAATGGCTTCAAATTGTTTAATGCTTTTGTAGCAATCGTTTACACGCTCGGCTTGCCCTTGTGCTAAATAAGCGGCCTCGAGTCCTAGGGTATCGTACTGCGTTTCTGCAACGCTTTCTTCGTGAGTGGCGGCGTCGTGCGCGGCTTTTGCTGCTTGTTTTGCACTGTTTAATTGTGCTTCGAGTGCAAATTTAAGGTGTTCAATTACGTGGGCTTTGTTCATGAGGGAGCGCTAAAAACCAATGCTGTAAACTATGTGGTTAATTTTAACGTTATAAGGCGCTTAAAACCATTATTTTAAGCGCCTGTGTTTTAATGCAGATTTTTAAAAGCATTTATTGCTAGGGCATATCGAGCAACGCTTGCGTTTCTGCATCTTGTTTTTCTTCGTAATTTTTAGCACTTAACCCTAATAGTTCGGGTAACGTGGCGGCAATACAAATAGATGAGAACGTACCTACTACAATGCCGGTAAATAGCGCGATGGCAAAGCCTTGTAATGGCGCGCCCGCGAGGAGCCAAACACTTGCAACTGTAGCAAGTGAGGTACCCGATGTAATAAGCGTACGCGTTAAGGTACTTTTTATGGCGTTGTTAATAATACTTGCGGGGCTAAGCGCATTATTAGATTTAACACGTAAAAGCTCGCGTACTCTATCGCCTACTATTATAGAGTCGTTAAGTGAGTAACCTATAATGGCCAGCAAACTGGCAAGTACGGTTAAATTAAACTCAATACTTAATAGCGAAAATAGCCCCAGTACCAGTAATAGATCATGCACTAGCGCAACCACAGAGCCAACAGCTAAACGCCATTCAAACCGTACAGCTAAATAAAGCATTACTGCAACCATGGCTGAAAATAGCGCTAAACAACCTTGTTCAAACAGTTCATCACCCACTTGCGAGCCAATATATGCTGATGATAAAACCTCGGCGTTAATGTCTGCATTTTGTGTAATGGCGCTTTGCCAATCACTACTATTTGCTGTTGAACCGCTGGGCGCTTCGCGTAGTTGAAAGTGATTATTACCTTGTGCGGTTAGTTCAAACTCACCATTGTGATTTTTAGTAATAAATTGCTCAAGCTGTTTTAGCTCAACACCTTGGCTGGTGGTAAATTCTGTTAGGTAACCACCGGTAAAGTCGAGTCCAAAATTAAGCCCTTTTTGACTAAGCGTAAATACCGATAGCAGTACAAGTATGGCGCTCAAAAGCATGCCCGAAAAACGCAGACGTGTACCCGCCTCGCCCTTTAAAAAAGTGTTAAGCATGTGCATTTACTCCTGCTTTTTTAGCCATTTTTAAATATACCGTTTGGCTTAGTACTTTTGATACGTACACGCCAGTAAATACCGAGGTTATTAAGCCAAGTGCCAATGTTATGGCAAAGCCTTTGACTGGGCCGTAACCTATTCCATATAAAATAAGCGCGGTGATCATGGTGGTTATATTGGCATCAAATATGGTGTTAGCGGCTTGCTTGTAACCTTCTTGAATAGCTTGATAAGCAGAGCGGCCTTTTCTACGCTCTTCTTTTATTCGCTCAAATATAATAACGTTGGTATCTACCGCCATACCAATGGTGAGTACCAGCCCGGCAATACCCGGAAGTGTTAACACAACCCCTGGTAATAACGACATTAGCCCCACAAGCGACGTTAAGTTTAATAACAGCGCTACGTTTGCAATAAGTCCTAAGCGGCGATACCACGTTGCCATAAAGGCAAGTGTAATACCCATTCCCAGCATCAATGCGGCCAAGCCGTTAGTTATATTTTCTTGACCTAGGCTTGGGCCAATTGTTTGCTCGTGCACAATAGTAACCGGTGCAGTTAGCGAGCCTGCGCGTAATAATAGTGCTAGGTCGGCCGCTGCCTGTTGGCTTTTCATATTGGTAATACTAAAACGTGAACTTAAATGCTGCGCAATATTCGCCACATTTATAACTTCGCTTTTTTTAACGGTTTCACCTTTAGCGTTTTGAGAGTACTCAGAGTAAACCGTGGCCATAGGCTTACCAATATTCGCTTTTGAAAACGACGACATCGCATCGCCGCCTTGTCCATCAAGGCTAAGTTGCACAAGGGGTTTACCCCAGTCGTCGCGCCCTATGGTGGCGTTATTAATATGCTCACCGGTAAAAATTGGCACAGGGTCAAGTTTGATGGTCCCGCCAGATTGCATATCAAATGTTTTACCACCGATTTCTTTTAACTGATAAAACCCAAGTGATGCAGTTGCACCAATAATGCGCTTTGCCTCTGTTGGGTCTTGCACGCCAGGTAGCTCTATGCGTATACGGTTTTTACCTTGGCGCTGAGTGACGGCTTCGGTAATGCCTAATTCTTCTATGCGTGAGCGAAGCGTTGTGAGCGTTTGGCTCATAACTTCTTTATCAAAGCTGCTTCGCCCTTGCTCTGAATAGGTGAATTTTGCATTTTTAATATCACCATTACTTGTTGTTGAAACTGCTAAATTAGCAAATCGACTTTGTAGCTCATTGATTACCGGGGTAAGCTTTTTCGCTCCATTTGGGTGTGCATTTATTTCAAAGCCGTGCCCTGTTTGCAGCACTTTAAGGCCGTGCGCTTTTTGCTTAATAATAATTGATTTTGCTTGTTGATACGCACTGACTAATTGCTCATCAATTGCTTTATCTAAATCTACGTCGAGTACAAATAACACACCGCCGTTTAAATCTAGTCCCAATTTGATTGGCGATAAACCAAACTCTTGCAGCCAAAGTGGGCTCGTTACATGTTCTACAATTTTAACTTGCGTGTTTCGATACTGCGCCTTTATAGCCGCTTGCGCTTGTGCGCTTTTAGTTGGCTCGTTTAACAAAATATTTATAGATGTTTGATTATTTAGCCCTTGCTCAACTTTTAAGCCTTGGTTATTTAAAAAAGTAACTAATGCATTAGTACTTGGCACAACTTGTGTTTCGCTATGAGGTGCATTGCTTACATGTAACCACGATTTATTTGGGTATAAGTTGGGTAATGCGCTAATGGCTAATAAAACCAGCACAATAAGCATGGCTATATAGCTTAATTTAAATTTAGCCATAAACGGCTTGTGATCTTTTTTTACACTTAACATGGTGTTTCCTTATTACCAGAACCGGCAACGTACTTTTTAAAAGCACAATTAATCTCAAGGCTTAAACGTAAAACGTTAAAACCTAATAAAAATTAAATAAGAAAATTAAGCGTGGTAGGTACTTACGGCGGTAAAGAGTAAATTAGCGTCTTTCCAGCCGCTGAGTCGCGACTTTTTGCTATGTGTTACAAGTGTATACCATGGCTGTTGGGCAATAAAAGCGTTGGGGCTTAGGTATATTTCTCTAAAAAGGGTGTGTGCGAAAAATTCAAATACAACGTCGTATTCAGGCTCACTTTGCGCGACATGTAAAAATAACGAAGAATTACTAGCCGTTAACCTAGGTTGATGAGCGTCAAACCCTGTTTGATGTGTTTTTTTGTGCTCACTTCCCTTTACTGATGTTGATATAGGCAGCGTTTTAGCTAACTCAACGCTATCAGCAAACACACTCAATGAGGTGGTTGCAGTGTTTAATTTATGTGTTGCGCACTGCGCACTACTTTGAACACTAAAAAGCGCACAAAACAGCAAAAAAGCAGTTATAAACACACGAACGTTAAACATGGTTGCGTCAAACTAAAATAAGGGATGAGTAGTATATATGGGCAAGTATTTAAAATACAATGCATTACATAAATTATCTTGTAAGATAACTACAACACAAAACTTACCTCGTACTTGCTAATTTAGAGTTATTGAGACTCCCCTACTGAGCTATTGATACTTTTGATTAGCAAAGCCAAAACTATATATGTCTGTGCAATTTTTTGTTCCTTTTTTGGATTATATAGCGCTTTTAACGCACTTTCTAAGCCGGACGTACCAAAGAGGCACCTATAAATCTATTGAAGCAAAAAATAAAGGTAGAAATTATAGAACAGCAAAACCAGCACTTTAGTATTGCACCTGCATATTAAAAAGATATTAATTAACTATATACATTTTAAAATCAAAACTATACCGCGAGATATTTAAATAAATTTAAAAGGATAGTCATTAAATGTAGGTGCATTTTTTAAATTTGTAGGGATTGTTATTTTAAAAATATAGTAGCGGTATGTTTTTTATCATTGCAAAAATAATAATAAATTATGTACAATAGCTGAATATAACAAAATATTTATTTGTTTCGTTATTTTTGTTATGGATAACTAATAATGTGTGCAGGAAGTCATTATGAAAAATAATTTACTAAAGCGTATCTACTCAAGACTTTACACTAAAATGTTTGAGATAAAGTATAGCGTCTTTAACAATAAAGATTTATGCAGCCTCATTACAAAAAACGACATCATATCTTTTGATATATTTGATACTGCTATCCTAAGAAAAGTATACTCACCGTCTGATATATTTTACATAACTGAAAAAGTCTATACTGAAAAGCATGGCGCACTGAGCTTTAATTTCAAAGATGTTAGAACAAAAGCTGAGCCTCAAGCGGCAAAACTAATATCTAAACAAAACTACACAGAATCGATTTGCTTAGATGAAATTTATGATTACATACACGAATCACTAAACATTAGTAAACGCGAATTAAACATTCTTAAATCAATAGAAATGCAAACAGAATTAGAATTCTGCACCCGAAATGAATATATTTTTTCATATTATCAGCAATGTATCGCACAGGATAAAAAGGTTATATTCACCTCTGACATGTACCTACCTAAAGATATTATAAAAAGAATATTATTAAATAATGGCTACGAAAAATATGAAAATATATACTTATCTGGAGAAACAAGAAAATCAAAATCTAAAGGCGGATTATATAAGCACATATTAAAAGAATTAAAATGCAAATCAAAAAAAATATTGCATATAGGTGACAATTTCAAAGCAGATATAATTAATGCACAACATTATAATATAAATATTTTTTATTATAAAAAAGCAAGTGATTACGCATTAAAAAACACCCACTTCAAAAGACTCAGAGAACTTTATAATAAAAACTTATCTATTGAAGAGTCATTATATTTTGCAACAATAATAAATAAAGCATACTCGAAAAGGAATACTAAAAAAGCAGATTTGTGGTACGACTTTGGCTATATATATTGCGGGATAATTTACTTTGGTTTTATACGCTGGCTAACAGCTCAACTAGCCAACAATGAACCAGATAAAGTTCTTTTTTTGGCGCGCGATGGTTATATAATGCATCAAACATATAAGCTTTTAAATAGCGACAGTAGCGCCCCTCCAAGCGAATACATGTACGCATCAAGAAGAGCTATAAACATCCCCACTATCCGAAATAAGATAGATGAAAGCTCGATTAAAATCCTCTGCCATACTTTCCCAAATTTAAGTGTTAAAAACTATCTCGAAAGGGTTGATTTATGTGCTTCTAATTACACTAAAGAAATTTATCAAGTTGGTTTTAATGATAAAGATCAAATTATTTTAAACAATGACGATAAACAGAAACTTGCTTCATTATTTAATTTGCTTGTTGCAGATGTTACTAAAGTTTCAGTAATAGAAAGGCGTTATTTAATTAAATACTTAGAGCAAATTAAATTCATTGGAGCTAAAAAAGTAGCGATTGTTGATATTGGTTGGCAAGGAACTATTCAAAATTCACTTTCTGAGCTAATGAATATTGCAAATGAAAAAGTCGAAATCGATGGTTACTATATTGGCACTTTTCAAACAGCTGCCAAGTTTATTGACAAAGGCATGAATATGTCAGGTTATATGTGTAATTTGTCGGTCCCAAAAAATAATTTTAATATTTTGGCGGAAAGCGTTCATATGTTTGAGTTTATTTTTTCCGCACCTCATGGTTCTGTCATTAAGTTTCGTGAAGAAGGAGATAAAATAGTGCCGGTTTGTGAGCCTAACGAGTCTTCTGCTCAAAAAATTAAAATCATCAATAACTTTCAAAAAGGTGCACTTGATTTTATTTCAGACTTTAAGGAGGTTGAAAAAGCCTTTAAAGAAGTTCACATTAACCCTGAATTTGCTATCAAGCCTATCTCTCGGCTATTAAATAATCCTACCTACAATGAGTCAATACATTTTGGTGATTTAAAGCACTCTGAATACGTTGGTGATAACAGTTATGAAAACTGTTTTGCAAAGGCATCATCACCATGGAAGATGTACTTTAATCCATTAAAATTTCGTAGAAAGTACTCCTCTTCATTATGGAAAGCTGGTTTTAGAAAACGCTACCTTAGGTATGTATTACCTGACAGCTTATACTGCTTTTTAAAACATAGGTAAATGCAGGGTTTCACGCTTACTGAATGTTGTAGTAGCTCTTTTATGGGTATCTATTACAACAGCAAGAAGATTAATTAACGCCATTTACTGGCGATACTGCGGCTTTACCTTTAGAATACGGCCTTGCAATTTTATTCAATAATTTACATATATTAAGGCGAAACGCAGATGGGAAGAGCTTACCAAAACAAAAAAGATTCAATGGCTAAAACTGCGGGTGCTAAAACTAAAGTTTATTCTAAGTACGGTAAAGAAATATACATTTGCGCTAAAAATGGTGGCGTAGATCCAGATGGTAACCTTGCGCTGCGCCGTTTAATCGAGCGCGCTAAAAAAGACCAGGTACCCGCACACGTAATTGAGCGCGCAATAGACAAAGCCAAAGGCGGCGGCGGTGAAGATTACGCAGCCACACGTTATGAGGGTTACGGCCCTGGTAACTGTATGATTATTGTTGACTGTTTAACCGACAACAACAAACGTACGTTTGCTGATGTGCGTATTTGTTTTACCAAAGCAAACGCTAAAATAGGCGCACAAAATTCGGTATCACATTTATTTGATCACCTCGCTATTTTTGTTTTTGATGGCGATGACGATGAAGCTGTACTAGAAGCCCTTATGATGGCCGATGTTGATGTAACAGATGTAGAAGTAGAAAACGGTAAAGTGACGGTTTTTGCACCACATACAGAATACAACAACACCCGTACAGCGCTTGAAGAAATGGGTATTACAGATTTTGACGTAGATTTAATTTCGTTTGTACCACAAGTTGAAGCCCCTATTGAAGGTGAAGACGTAGAAGTAATGGAGCGCTTTTTAGCCATGCTTGAAGATTGTGACGACGTGCAAAACGTTTACCATAACGCGCAATTTTAAACTTTACTAAACGTATTTATTTTAAGCCAACAGCAATGTTGGCTTTTTTTATTTTAAAAGGCTTGTGAAAATTTATGAATACCCTTGCAGAGCTTAGAGCTGGTAGGTTGAATGGTGTTACTCGCTTACAACTCGTAGAAGGCTTAACTGAGTTTCCTTTAGAAATTTTAACCCTTGCAGATACCTTAGAAGTACTCGATTTATCAAACAATAATCTCACTACACTGCCAGATGAGTTTGCGTGCTTAACAAAGCTTAAGCGGGTGTTTTTATCGTTTAACCAATTTAAACATATACCTGAAGTACTCGCTAAGTGCCCTGCTTTAATTATGGTTGCATTTAAAGGCAATCAAATAACAGAGTTTGCACTAAACAGCTTACCTAAAAATATTGAATGGTTAATACTTACCGATAACAAATTAAGCGCATTGCCAAGTGACTTTGGTAATTACACACAGCTTAAAAAGCTCGCCCTTGCAGAAAATAACCTAAAACAACTACCCGCGAGTATGGCCTCTTGTACTAATTTAGAGCTAGTTAGGCTCTCTGCTAATAACCTAACAAAACTTGATAATTGGCTATTAGAACTCCCAAAACTTGCTTGGCTTGCCTTTGCGGGTAATGCATTTAATAAAGCTCAGTGCTTAACTAACAGTCGTTTACAAAACACGCCACTTGAAAATTTTAAGCTTAAAAAAGTAATTGGCCAAGGTGCATCGGGCGTTATTCATTTAGCTAAAACAGCACAACATGATGTGGCGGTAAAATTATTTAAAGGTGCAATTACAAGCGATGGCTACCCACTTGATGAAGTAAACTGCTGTTTACAGGCAGGCTATCATAAAAACTTAATTAACGTATTAAGCTACATAGAGCAAAGCACACAGCTTGGTTTAGTAATGGAGCTAATAGATACACGCTTTGCTAATTTAGGTTTGCCGCCAAGTTTAGAAACCTGTACGCGCGATACATTTAATACACACTGTCACTATTCGCCTGAGGCAATTTATAAAGTTGCCCAGCAAATGATAAGCACCCTTGCCCACTTACATGCTAACAACGTAAGTCATGGCGATATTTACGCCCACAACACCATGATAAGTGAACAATATGACGTTTTATTTGGTGATTTTGGTGCGGCTACAAACTTAGCTATGCTCAGCGAATATCAGCAGCAGCAAATACAGTTAATAGAAGTACGCGCTTTTGGTTGTTTAATTGAGGACTTATTAAGCACTGTTAGCACTGCAGATAAGCAAAACGAACTGTTTGATAAAATGTCCGATATAGCAGCGCGTGCTATAAATACTGATATTGCATCGCGGCCTAGTTTTAAAGAGATAAGCGCTCTATTAAACGAGCGGGTATAAATTAATCAAAATAAAAAAGCCTGCATAATGCAGGCTTGGTTGGATAAAGCTAAACTTTTACAGGGTCAATTATAAGTACTGACCTAATGCTTTAACTTGGTCTAACATGCGGTTTGAGAAACCCCACTCGTTGTCGTACCAAGCCATTACTTTAACTAGTTTGCCATCAGCTTTAGTTTGCGTTGCATCAAAAATTGATGACGCAGGGTTGTGATTAAAATCAATAGAAACAAGCGGAAGCTCGTTGTACTCTAAAATTTCTTTCATTGAACCCGTTGCTGCGGCTTTCATTACTTCGTTGATTTCTTCAGCTGTTGTTTCGCGCTTGGTAATAAACGTAAAATCAACTAAAGAAACATTGATAGTAGGTACACGTACCGACATACCGTCTAATTTACCCGCAAGCTCAGGAAGTACTAAGCCAACAGCTGCAGCAGCACCTGTTTTAGTTGGGATCATAGACTGAGTTGCACTACGTGCACGGTATAGGTCTGGGTGATAAACGTCAGATAAGTTTTGATCGTTTGTATAAGCATGAATTGTAGTCATGCTACCTTGCTCAATACCTACTGTGTCGTTAATTGCTTTTGCAATTGGCGCTAAACAGTTAGTAGTACATGATGCGTTAGAGATAATGTTGCTATCAGCGTTAATTACGTCGCTGTTAACACCATGTACTACCGTTGCATCTAAATCTTTACCAGGAGCAGATACAATTACTTTTTTAGCACCTGCTGTAATGTGCTTAGCTGCGTCTTCACGCTTAGTGAAAAAACCAGTACATTCTAAAACGATATCTACGTTTAACTCTTTCCACGGTAAGTTTGCAGGGTCACGCTCTTGAGTCAAAGTAATTACGTCATCACCAATCAGCATAGTGTTATCTGATAACGTTACTTTTTGAGAAAATTGACCGTGAACTGAGTCAAATTGTGTTAAATGCGCATTTACGTTAGCCGGTGCTAAATCGTTAATTGCTACAATTTTAATTTCACTGTTTTGTGCTGACTCGTAAAGTGCACGTAATACGTTGCGACCGATACGGCCATAGCCATTAATTGCTACATTAATCATTTTTAGACTCCTATTTAACTTCACTTGCTTGTCGAGCAAGCGCTTCAATGGCTTGCCAGTCTTTGTTTTCAATTAGTTGTTTATCTAGCATCCACGTACCACCAACACAAATAACGTTATTAAGCGCTAAGTAATTAGGGGCTGTTGCTAGGCTAATACCACCGGTTGGGCAAAAAGTAATGTGCGGCAATGGCCCGCCAATCGACTTAAGCATTGCTGTTCCGCCAGCGGCTTCAGCTGGGAAAAACTTTAAATACTTAAAGCCATGACTTGCTAACTGCATTACTTCGCTTGCAGTTGCTGCACCCGGTAAAAACGGAATGTCTGAATCTTTAGCTAATGCTAATAATTCATCACTTACACCTGGGCTTACCATAAAATCAGCGCCTGCTTCTACTGAAGCGTCAAAGCTTGCTTTATCAACCACTGTACCTGTACCAACGTATGCTTCTGGAACTTCTGCTTTCATTAGTTTTACAGCTTCCACTGCAACAGGCGTGCGTAGCGTAATTTCAAGGGCTTTTAAGCCACCGTTGTATAACGCTCTAGCGAGTGGTGCTGCATCTTCTAGTTTTTCGATTACAACCACTGGCACCACAGGTGCCGACGCTAAGATTTTTTCAATACTCATTACTTGTTCCTCATTACCCAGTGTGTGGCAATTATTATTCAAGTCCAAAAGCACTCGCACCTAAATCGGCGCTGCTTACAATATTTCTAAATCCAGTAAATAACTCTCGGCCGGTACCAAAGGTTAAGCTTGGTTGGCTAAGTTGTAGTTCACGCTTAGCAAGCTCTTCGTCGCTAACATGTACTTTTAATATTCCGTTTGGCGCATCCAGTGTTACTAAATCGCCCTCAAGAATTTTTGCAATAATGCCACCTTCAACAGCTTCTGGCGCTAAGTGAATAGCAGCAGGTACTTTACCTGATGCGCCCGACATACGGCCATCAGTCACAATAGCTACTTTAAAGCCTTCGTCTTGAAGTGTTGCCATTACAGGCGTTAATTTATGCAGCTCTGGCATACCTTTCGCTTTAGGGCCTTGCTCTTTAAGCACGGCAATAAAGTCTTGGTTTAACTCGCCACGGCTGTATGCCTCTTGCAGTTCGCCTTGTGAGCTAAATACTTTAGCTGGGGCTGTTACTACTTGGTGCTCAGTGGCTACAGCAGACACTTTAATGACTGCTTTACCTAGGTTACCCGTAAGTAGTTGTAGGCCGCCTTGCTTGCTAAATGGATTGCTAATTGGACGCAGTACTTCTTCATCGAGTGAGTTTTCTGGGCAATCTACCCATTTAACTTTTGAAGGTCCTGTTGAGTTGCTCATAATTAAGCTGTCGTCTTTATCTAAACGCGGCTCCATCATGTAAGGCGCTAAGCCTTCACCAAGCATAGTTTTAACATCAGTATGCAAGTAACCTGCGCCGGCTAATTCACGCATTAAGAAACCCATACCGCCTGCGGCTTGGAAATGGTTTACATCGGCTGAGCCGTTAGGGTAAATACGCGTAAGTAGTGGTACAACTTCTGATAAGTCAGACATGTCTTTCCACGTTACTTGAATACCCGCCGCTTTTGCGATAGCAACAATATGAATAGCGTGGTTAGTTGAGCCACCTGTAGATAGCAAGCCAACTAAACCATTAATAATGGTTTTTTCGCTGATTACATCTGCTAAACACGGGCTTTCTTTATCATCTGTAAGCTGCTTAAGCATGGTTTCTACAGCATTACCTGTTAAACCATCGCGAAGCTCAGTGTAAGGGTTAATAAACGAGCTACCTGGAAGGTGTAAGCCCATTATTTCCATTAACATTTGGTTTGAGTTAGCAGTACCGTAAAACGTACAAGTACCTGCGCTGTGGTACGAGGCGCTTTCAGCTTCAAGTAAGTCTTCACGGCTTACTAAACCTTGTGCAAATTTTTGGCGAATACGTGCTTTTTCTTTGTTAGGAATACCAGATTGCATTGGCCCAGCAGGTAAAAAGAATACCGGTAAGTGACCAAAAGATAAGGCACCAATTAATAAACCTGGGACAATTTTGTCACATACGCCTAAACAAAAAACGCCGTCAAATACGTCATGCGATAGTGATACCGCAGTAGACATAGCAATTACGTCGCGAGAAAAAAGCGATAATTCCATGCCGTCACGCCCTTGCGTAACGCCATCACACATTGCTGGTACACCGCCTGCAACTTGGGCAGTGGCGTCGTACTTAGTAGCAAGGTCTTTAATTAGATCTGGGAAATCTTTGTATGGCACATGGGCCGAAAGCATATCGTTATATGAGTTGATAATAGCAAGATTTGGCTGCTCATCAGCCTTTAAACGCGCTTTGTCGTCGCTGCTACACGCAGCCATAACGTGAGCGATGTTTCCGCAGCCTAGCCCGGCACGGACTCTTGTTTGTTTTTTTGCGTGCGAAATACGATCTAAATAATCTTGACGGGTTTGTTTACTGCGTTCAATAACGCGCTGGGTGACTTCTTCAATGCGAGGGTGCAACATAATTTAGCTCATCTCTATTAGTTAGAGGAAAAAGGCTCAGTAGCAATTACAGACTCCACGTAAATAACTGCACTGAGCATCTTTGATTTACCCGTTCAAAGGTACGCTACCAGGGAGCCTCTCACAACAACCCTGACACCGGTGTCACTGTATTAACGCATAGCATTGACACCGGTGTCAACCCTGAGTAACAAAAATAGTGTAAAATTTTAACGTGACCAATTAATGACCATGCTAATTTTAGTTTATTTGCTAAAATCCGCACAAAAAAAACCCGAATAAGCGTCACTCAAATTCGGGTTACTGTGAAAAACAAAAAAGGGAGTTATTTTATTGCAGCAGTAGACTCGCGGGTAATTAAACGTGATTCTAGCGTTACCTGATAGGGCTGCTCCTGTGGCTGCGAAATATGCGATATAAGCTGCGTAACAGCTTGTTTAGTCATTTCTTCAACAGGTTGTGCAATAGTCGTTAAGCCCGGCCATATATGGCGAGCAATTGGTGCATTATCAAACCCTGCAATAGAAATATCATCGGGTACGCGTAATTGGCGCTGTGTGGCAAGTTTTAATACCGCCGCCGCCATGTAATCGTTTGATGCAAATACCGCGGTAGGACGTGGCGATAAATCTAAAATGCTGCGCGCACTGTCTACACCTGAGTGATAACTAAAGTTACCCTCTTCTACTAGGCGCTCGTCAAATTCTATACCGTGGCTTGCCAACGCTCGTCTGTAACCTTTAAAGCGCTGTTGTGTAGCACTGTGATCAGGGTGGCCTTTAATAAAAGCAATCGACTTATGACCAAGCGAAATTAAGTGCTCGGTTATTTCATAAGCGCCCTGCTCGTCGTTGCTGCGCACTGAAATTGAATCATCTTCTAGCAGTGCCGATGCAACCCGTGCATAGGGTATTTTTTTAGCTTTTAAAAAATTAGCGAGTTTTTCAAAATCACCAAATGGCGGGGTAAGTACTACGCCATCTAAACGCGAGGTTTGTAATAACTGCTCTATATCGTTAATTAAATCATCGCCACGTAATTCGCACGGGTGTATTAATAAGTTGTAGTTATTTTCTTTACAAGCAGCAAGCGCACCCGTTTGTACGCGTGTTATATAACTTTTACTGGGGTTGTCGTATAGGCAGCCAATAATAAAGCTGCGATTTTGCGCAAGCCCGCGTGCTATTGGGTTAGGCGTGTAATCAAGCTCTTTAAATACTTTAAGTACTTTTTCTCGCGTAGCTGCACTCACGTTAGGCTCATTATTTAAAACCCGCGACACGGTTTTTTTAGAAACCCCCGCATGGCTTGCTACGCTATTTATGGTTACTTTTTTCATTTGTTCATTATCCAAATACAACCATTAAGCAAATTTACTTGCTGTTATATAAACACGCACCCGCCCCAATTAGCGGTATGTTATCTTGTGTTACTAAAGTAACTGGAATTTGCCCTGCATATTGCGACATAACACCTTTTTGCGAAAAACGCTCTACAAAGCGGCTTTCAAGTAATCGTGTTTGCATGCGCGGTAAAATACCGCCGCCTATAAATAGGCCACCTAATGCGCCGTATACTACCGCTAAATCGCCTGCCACACTGCCTATCCAGTCACAAAACTGATTAAGCGTTGCATCGCACACTTCACACTCGCCACTGTTTGCAAGGCTACTAATTTGTGCCGCATCTAAATTTTTAGCTGTAACCCCTTTCACGGCTGCCATTGCTTTGTATAAATGGGCAATACCTGGGCCTGAAAAAACAGTTTCTATAGATACATGAGGGTGTTCTTTACGAAGCTCGTTAATTAATAAAGCGTCTAGCTCGTTTACAGGAGCAAGCGACATATGGCCGCCTTCAGAGCTTAACACTGCCGTAGATTGCGCGGTACGCACTAAGCACGCAGCGCCAAAACCTGTACCAGGGCCCATCACACCTATATTCGCGTTAGCATCGGCTTGCCCTGGTTTAATGGTAATATTTTGCGTTGAGTCTAAATAAGGCGCAGCATAAGCAAACGCAGCAAAGTCATTAATTACTTCTAATTGTGTTAGATTAAAATGTGCTTTAAATTCACTAACACTAAAATGCCAACCCAAATTGGTTAAATGCACTTGGCCTGCTTTTATAGGGCCTGCAACAGCTAAACATGCCTGAGTTGGCGTAACATGGGGAATCGTTGTTAGGTATTGTTCAAGTGCGCTTTCTAAAGAGCCAAAATTAGCACTGGGAAATATGTTAATATGCTCAATAACAAATTGGTTAGTTTGCTCATTAAAGTCGGTAATTAATGCAAAGCGCGCATTGGTGCCACCAATATCGGCAACTAAGATAGGGTTAAACTGGGCAGAAGAATTTTGGCTCATGGTATTATCTCTTTTGTGTAAGCGGCTTATGCTTATTATTTTACAACGGCTATGCGTTGTTATTTATACACTTTGAGCTATCACCTCAAAGTAGCTATCACAGTAAAAAAGGCTGCTATATAAAATAGCAGCTAATACGTTTTGACAACAAAATGATAAAACATTGGCATTATGACACCGGTGTCAGGATTAGATCAATAATAAATCGCAAAAAGCTTGAAATAATTCACTAATAGTCGAAAATGACACAATTATTTAGCATTTAATTAAGTTGTAACAATGAAAGGTAAAGCCACCTCATTTGACATTGCCCATTATGCAGGGGTTTCACAATCAACTGTATCTCGCGCTTTACGTAACAGCCCCCTTGTTAATGAAGAAACACGCAAACGCGTCCACGACATAGCAAAACAACTTAACTATAAAGTTGATAAAAATGCCAGCAACTTACGTACTCAGCAAAGTAGTACCCTTGCGTTATTGTTGTTTGAAGACCCAACATCAGATGAATCACAAATAAACCCATTCTTTTTATCAATGCTGGGCAGTATTACCCGTGCGTGTGCAAAAGAAGGTTACGACTTATTGGTGTCGTTTCAATCAGCTAGCGCCGATTGGCAAGCCGACTACGAAGACAGCCACAGAGCCGATGGTATTATTTTGCTCGGCTATGGTGATTACATAGACTTTCAACCAAAATTTAAAACCTTGCTTGACCAAAACACTAAGTTTGTATGCTGGGGCGCTACAGTAGATAACCGCCCAGATCTTACTGTATGCTGCGACAATTACGGCGGGGGCAAACTAGCCGCTGGCCATTTAATTGCCCATAACCGCACCGATTGCGCGTTTATCGGTGATGCATCTGATCACAGCCCAGAATTTTTTGCCCGCTTTCAGGGGTTTAAAGATGAGCTACTTACTAATGGTATAACCATTAATGAGCGAAAAATGGCCAATGCTATTTCAACTGAAGAGTCTGGTTATCATGCTACACGCTCACTTATTGCAAATAACATAAAATTTAACGCCTTATTTGCCGCCAGTGATTTAATTGCCATTGGCGCAATTCGCGCTTTAAAAGAAGCCAATATTAATGTTCCTAACGAAGTGGCCGTGGTCGGTTTTGATAACATAGCCATTGCAAGCTACATAAACCCACCGCTTACAACTATAGCGCAAGACACCACCGTTGCAGGGCAAATGTTAGTAGAGAACCTACTTAAATTAATACGTGAAGAAGAAGTGCAAAGCACCCTTTTACCGCCGGTATTAATTGCCAGAGGGTCTAGTTAAGAATTTATAACTCAACGTCATTGTGCTTATTAAACATAAACACCCCGTTTAGATACAAAAAAGCCACGGCTGTTAACCGTGGCTTTAATTTTACATTTTGAACTAGCCTTATTTTAAAGCTTTCTCAACAACTGGGTAATGATCCCAAACTTGTTTGTCGCTCAGTGAACGAACTAATTTAATATACTCGGCATGAGTCCATGCCAATGGTGTTGCTGAATTAGTCCCCTCGCCTAGCTCATAACCTGCTTTGTTAACCCCTACACCATCCCATACTTGCTCTGGTAACATAAGGCCATTATTAGCAAATTGCTCTAAGCCTTTTACATAGCTGTTTTTAATTTGCGCCTGTTTAGCATCATCCAGAGCGTTGTTTGCATTAGCTGCTGCGATTTCGTAATGCCCGCGTTCACCGGTGAAAAATGGCCATACACGCCCACGTTGGCCTGGTGTATTACTACCACCCTCAGCATAGTTTGTGCCTTTAACTTCATCTTCACCGTAGCCATCATTGCCATAGCGGCGGTAGCCTGCAAAAGTGCCGCTGCCATCGTCAAAGCTAAAGCTGTATTTAACTTGTAGGTTATCTTCAAGCGTTTCGTCGTCATACTCAGGTAGAGTTTTAACGATGCTTTCATCATTTGCACCGCGTACGCCATAGCGTACTAACTCTAAAAAGCCGCCATCTAAAATTTGCTTTTTATTAAACCCTTCGCGGCCATTATTAGCGTTAATTTTAGTGTTTGAGTTTGCATCGGTATCTTGGCCTATGCGAATAAAGTATTCGCCATCGCTATTTTCGCCTTTTAAGTTACCTTCGGTAGTAAACATTTGCGATTCAATATCGCTGCTATATTTTTTAGCCGTAGCAAGGTAGCGCTGCGCGTTTTTATCATCGCCACTAAGCGTTGCGATATCGCTTGCGGTAATAAGGCCTGCCACTATTGCTGCAGTTGTGGATGGCGAATAACCGCTTTGCTCTTCCCAGCGCTCTTGTTGTGTTGCCGGTGGTGTAATTTGTGTGTCGTTCCACAAAATTTTAGCAAGTCCCCCCTCGACTAAAAAATCTGCCGCTGGTTTTAACATTTTGCCGTACCAGTTTTTTAGCTCTTCATCGCTAAGTACGTTGGCTTTATGTAACTTCCATGCCAGCATGATAGGCATAGCAGTTTGATCAAGCTGTACGCCTACCCATTCTAATTCACCATCTACGTGTGTTTTTTGTAAAAACCAGCCGGTATCGCCTTTATTACCTGGTGTTTTGCTGCTTACTTGCACTTTTTCAAGGTATTCGAACGCTGTTTTTGCTGTGGCAGTATCGCCAAGCGCCATAAATGCCATAGCTACTTGATAAAAATCGCGCACCCATACCGCTTTATAACCCGTAGAACCCTCTTTGGCTGAAACCGTTTCGCCCCATGGGTTAGATAAAGAAGCAATTAATGCCCCTGCGTGTGTTTTATCTTCTTGTGCTTTTAATACCATGGCACTGGTGTATAAAAGCTTACCGTTATCAGCTGTTTGTTTAACCATGGTATTAAGCGGTTTGAGGCTTTGTAGGTAATCTTCCCAGCCTAGCGCTTCACCTTTGCCGTTGTAGTGATCGAGCACCGCTTGGTACCCTTTTGCCAAACTTTGTTCACCTTGCTGAATACTTTGCTGCTGCGTTTTACCAAAGCTCAGGGCTAAATCAAAAGTGGTATTTGCAGTTATCTCGCCAAGTTCTGCAAGCATGCTTACATTACCAGCAGTTTCGCCGGTATTTGTGTATTGGGTAGTTATAGATTGCGTAGTGTTAAGGGTGTTAATACCGTCACTTTTTCCTGTAAACCCGACCGTTTTTGCTTTAAATGGTGACGCGGATTGAAGTGATAGATAGTTATCGTTTTCCCATGCTAATAGGCCTTGCTCTGTTGTTTTAGCAAAGTCACCTAAGCCGTTATTATTAATGTACGGATTAACAGACACATACGCTTTTAGCCCTTCAAGCTCAGTATTAAATACGCTGCGTACAAATAGGGTTTGCCCATCTGGGTCAGTAAAGATGTGTTTTTCTAGGCTAAAGCGGCCTTGTTTATCAGTGCTTGTTACTTTATAAGCCAGCGATAACGGGCGACCTTGCGCATCTTTATGTAAGTAATCAATGGTGACATTTAAATCATCCGCTTCACTAACGGTAAAATCTTTACCTGTTACTATAAATTGCATGTCTTTTATTTGTGCTTGGTGAATAAGCCCAAACATGGTTTCGGTGACCATCCCTTTAGCAATTGAAAACCATACTTTAGACACATCCCCCGTTGCAGCTGCATCAGTGTATTGGCCGTTTTGGTATTGCTCGTATGATGTACCAATACCTGTTTTACCCGCATAAGCCCAAAAAGGCTCTGCGCCTGGGGCGCCTGGTGCCGATGTAACCTGTGCTGTGGTACTTTCGTTAGTCGTGCTTGTGTTTTGAGCGCCGCAAGCCGTTAAACCTAACGTTAAAAGAGAGGCGGTTATAAGGTTATATTTTTTCATTGTGTGTCCTTAATGAGAATTTTTAACGCGCATTACTGCAACAGCAGCAACAACAAACGAAGCTGCACCAATTAATAATGCGTAAATAGGCTGATTAGAAAATACGTGGCGTAAAATAAGCCCTAAAACACTGGCGGCAAGTAACTGAGGTATAACTATAAAAAAGTTAAAAATCCCCATATAAACGCCCATTTTGTTACTCGGTAGTGCGTTACTTAACATGGCATACGGGAGTGATAAAATAGACGCCCAAGCAAACCCTACTCCAATCATAGGTATAAGTAACATTTTAGGGTCTTGAATAAACATAAAGCTTGCAAGACCTAACGCGCCCAGCAATAAATTAAAGCAATGCGCGCCTTTTAATCCCATTTTTTTAACTAAAAACGGAATACACATAGCGGCAATTGCGGCAAATCCATTGTAAGCGGCAAATAAAATACCCACCCAGTCTGCGCCATCGTTAAATGCTTTAGAAGTTGCATCACTACTACCATAATGAAAGCTTGTTACTGCAGCGGTGGTATAAATCCACATAGCAAATAAAGTAAACCAGCTAAAAAACTGCACCCAAGCAAGCTGCTTCATGGCCTCTGGCATAGTAAATACATCTTGTACTACTTGGTAAAAACCACCTTGGGTTTTATTCGCACTTTTAAGCGCCGCTGCAATCCACTGCACAATACCAAACGCTAATAAACCACCAGCAAGTAGGTATAATTCTTTTTCAAGGGATAAGCCCATGACTAATGCAAGAGTTGCTAAACCCAGTACCACAAAAATAATGGCACCTTTATTAAAGTTAATATCAACCACTTTGCTTGTAGTAGGTTGAGCGCTTTGCTTTTCAAAAGCCGCTAATTGCTCAGGGCTGTATTCTTTAGTACGTGCTACGGTCCAAAGCACGGCGACAAGTAACACCACCCCGCCCCAATAAAATGAGTATTTAACAGATTCAGGAATTTGCCCTGGGGCTGCGGTATTACTTACATCAAACCAGTTGGTCATCATCCATGGTAGCGCTGAGGCTAACACCGCCCCAATACCAATAAAAAAGCTTTGTAAGCCGTAGCCTGTCGCGCGTTGCTTTTCTGGCAAGTTATCACCAACAAGTGCTCTAAACGGTTCCATGGTTACGTTGATTGACGCATCCATGATCCATAACATACCCGCGGCAATCCAAAGCGTTGGTGAATGCGGCATAATAAATAGTGAAAGCGTTGTTAACACTGCACCTATAAAAAAGAACGGACGACGACGGCCAAAGCGCCCCCACGTTTTATCACTCCAATAGCCTATAATAGGCTGAACAATTAAGCCTGTAAGCGGGGCTGCAACCCATAAAATGGGAATATCATCAACTTGTGCGCCTAATGTTTGAAATATTCGGCTCACATTGCCGTTTTGCAGGGCAAAACCAAATTGTATGCCTAAAAAGCCAAAGCACATGTTCCATATTTGCCAAAAACTTAAATTTGGCTTATCGGTATTATTATTTTGATTATTCATTATTAGCCTTATTTGTTAATACTGCGCTGCTAAATGCATCAAGTGTGAGGTTAAATGTAGCGCCTTGCGGGTGAGCTTTAAGCTCGGTGGTGTGATTTTCAAGTAAATCATTTAATAGCGTATTTTCACTCATTGCACCTAATTGTGCCTTTGATAAATTAACCGTAACTGTTTGTGGCTGCTCACTAAAGTTACTTAACACATACACACTTTGCTGGCCTAAAGAGCGGGTAAAACCAACTACACGTTCACTTCCTACAAGGTTAAGTGCCGACATTTCTCCGCCTACTACAGCAGGTAAACTATTCAGTGACATAACCGCTTTGTAGTAATCACGAAGTGCTACTTGCTCTGCGGTTAAGTTAGCGCCATCAAATTTTCCGTTATTCATCCATGCTTGGTGCGCTGGAACGCCAATGTAGTCAAAAATACTGGTACGTGTCGGCGCTCCAAACCCCGCGTTTTCAGAGCCATCTTCTCCCACATCTTGAGCAAAATATAAAAGTGTTGGCGCGCGGCTAATTAAATTAGAAACAACTAAAGCAGGTTTACCCCACTGGGCATTACCTGCAAAGTCTGGGCTTGCGATTCGTTGCTCATCGTGATTTTCTAAAAAATGCAGCATATGTTGCTCTATATCGAGCACACTTTGATGCGCATCAAAAATACTATTGGCAGGTTGTTTAAGTTGCATTATCGCTTTTAAGGTATCGTAAAAGCCGACTTTATCGTAAAGATAATCCATTTTACCTTGCTGAATATACGCGCGGTACATTAACGGGTTATATACTTCGGCCAATAAAAACGCATCGCTTTTTTGCATTTTTATTGACGAATTTAAAAAGCTCCAAAATTCAACTGGGACCATTTCGGCCATGTCGTATCTAAAGCCATCAACGCCTTTGTCTAGCCAAAAAAGCGCAATGTCTCTAAATTTGTACCAGCTATCTGGTAGCTCTTTATCTTGCCAAAACGCATAATGAGCACGGTAATCCTTGTCTTTGTAATCGTTTGGCAGCTGAGCAAAATCGTTGCTACCATCAGGCTTTACGCCATAATTTACTTTTACTGTTTCGTACCAATCGTTAATGTCGGGTTTTGGTGCACGGGCACCGTTACCTGTCCATTTAGCAGGTGTTTCATCAAAAAAGCCATCCGCAAGTGGGTGAGCCTTTCCACCTAACACGGTATAAGTTGTAGAGGTAGGCACTTGAAATGACTGCCCAGGCACATAATAAAAGTTGTTATTTTTATCGTACGTTTTACTGGTGTCGTCTTGTGCGCCAAAATCCTCTACACCTTTAGGCTTTCCAAGTGATTGATAATTACGGGCAACATGGTTAGGCACTATATCAATAATAACTTTCATACCGTGGCTATGTGTACGTTCAATAAGCTGGCTAAACTCTCCCATGCGGTTTGTTACATTAACGGCTAAATCGGGGTTAACATCGTAGTAATCTTTAATTGCGTACGGTGAACCTGCGCGGCCTTTTACTACATCGGGGTCATCTTGTGAAATGCCGTAGTCGGTATAATCGCCCACTAACGCGTGGTGTAACACACCGGTATACCAAACGTGCGTGGTACCTAGCTCTTTAATACCTTTGAGGGCTGCATCGTTAAAGTCGGCAAATTTACCTACGCCGTTTTGCTCTTTAGTGCCCCATGGCACATTGGCTGTTTCGGTATTACCAAACAAACGGGTAAATACTTGATATACAACCGGCTTGGTAAGCTCATTTTGCGTGTGGGCAGGTGCTTGCTGTTGTTCAGGTTTGTTATTTTCTGAACACCCTGTAGCAATAAGTGCACTACACAGTACTGCGGGTACATAAACTGATTTTTTCATTGTGTGTCTTTTTGTCAGTATTGTTATTAACTTTATACTAAAGATTACTGCAGCAACCATACAGTTGCTGCATACGTATTCAGGTCACTATTGTGGCGTATTTATAACGAGTACCGTTGCGCTCATCGCTGGTAATTCAATGGTTTTGCCAAGCTTTTGTGTTTTTTGAGTAAATAAATTAAATGCTGTTGTGCTGTTAGGCATCACCTCTTGCATATACTCAATATTTTTTTGTAGCGCTTGTGTGTTTTTATTCATAAATACCAACACAGTTTGCTCGTCACTAATACGCGCATAACTATAAACCCCTTGTTGAGGCGTAAAGTGTACAAGCTTTCCTTTATCTAATGCTGAGCTGTTTTTTCTAAAGTTAAGCAGCGTACTGATGGTGTTATGCATCTCTTTTTGCTGCTTTGTTAAGCCCTCTTTGGTAAAGGCATTACGTGTTTGACCTTCAAATCCACCCGGGAAGTCGATTCTAATATCACCATGGTCTTTACTTGGGGTGTTATCTAATAGTACTTCCGTACCGTAATACATTTGCGCTATGCCACGTGTAGTTAAAAACAAGGTCATCGCCATTTTTGTTTTGGCTACATCTTGGCCAAGCTCAGTGTAAACACGGCTCATATCGTGGTTATCGGCAAATACCATAATGTTATTTGTATCAGGGTATAAAAAGTCATTAGCTAACGATTCATATACTTTAACCCAACCCGTGTTCCAGCTTTCATCTTCATTTAGCGCTTGAATTACCGACTCTTGCAACGAAAAGTCCATCACGCTTGGTAAGCTTGATGTATAGCCATCTTGGTTATGCTTGCCACGTTGCCAGTAAGAGGCAATAGCAGGGTTAGACGTCCACTCTTCTCCAACAATATTAAAATCTGGGTACTCTTGCATTATGGCTTTTGTCCAATCACTCAAAAATGCTTTATCTGAATATGAGTAGGTATCAACACGTATGCCGCTTAAATCGGCGTACTCTATCCACCAAATCGTATTTTGAATTAAATATTCACTTAACAGTGGTTGGCGCTGATTTAAATCAGGCATGGTTTCTACAAACCAGCCATCGTTAAACTGGCGCTTGTCGTATTCACTGGCGTGTGGGTCTTGTATGGTTTGGCGCGCATGGCTAGTGGCATTTTTGCCTTTATTAAACTCACCATTAAAGTTAATCCAATCTTTAGTTGGCTTATCGTTAACCCAAGTATGCTCAGAGCCAAAATGGTTAAGGACCATATCCATTACCAGCCCTATACCCTGCTCTTTGGCTTTTACTGATAACGTTTTGTAAAGCTGGTTTGAGCCCATTCGTGGGTCAACCTTATAAAAGTCTGTAATTGCATAACCATGATAAGAATAATTAGGCATGTTGTTTTCAAGCACAGGCGTTAGCCATAGCTGTGTTACGCCTAAATCGTTTAAATAGGGTAGCGCGTTTATAACGCCTTGAATATCACCACCGTGGCGCCCACCTTTTATACTCGGGTTTGCCGCTTCTAACATGCTTGGGACGGTATCGTTTTGTTTATCACCATTAGCAAAGCGATCAGGGTTAATTAAATAAAGCGTATCAGCTGATGTAAACCCTTGACGCTGAGCGCTGTTTTTATCTCGTTTAAGAAGTGGAAACACAAAGTTATTGCTCGTTTCGCTGCTATTAAATTCAAGCGTTCCGGCTTTAGCGGCGTCGGTAATGGTAATATTTAAAAATACATAATTTGGATTGTCGGTACGGGTTACTTTATTTAACTTAACGCCGTTGTATTTAGCTAATTTAATTTGCTCGTTTGCAATGTTTTGCTCATGAACCATGATGGTAATCGTGTTTTTGTTCATGCCAACCCACCAATTAGCTGGCTCAACGTCAAGTGCGTAGCTAATGGTTGGTAAAGTACAGGCACTTACAAGTAAAAGTTTTTTTAAAAGTTGCATCATCAGGCCTTTTTAATTTTTGCTAAAAAATCTTTATGAGTGGGTAATTGATCTACCGTTGAGGTAATAAGCGTTTTTAGTGTTGAGAATAAATCGTTTAGTTGTGCACTACTGAGTGAGTCAACAATGCTGTTGTAATCTTCGGGGATAAGACCTTGGCCAATAAATACCTGTTGCCAGGCAACTTCGGCAAATAATTCGTCGTTTTCTCGCACTACTTTGCCGGTTTGCTTAAATAATTTGAGCTTATGGGCCAATGAGTCAGGAATGTCCATTTGCTTACATTGTCGCCAAAATGGGGAGTCTTCTCGCGCTGTTAGTGTGTAATGCAATATTATAAAATCACGAATGTGCTCTATTTCTATCACGCTTTGCTTATTAAATTCAGTAACTAAAGCTTCGCCTATGCCATTGTGTGGAAACAGCTTTATTAAACGGGTTACGGCACTTTGTATTAAATGAATGCTGGTAGACTCTAACGGCTCTAAAAAGCCACTGGCAAGGCCAACCGATACCACATTTTTATGCCATTGCTTTAACCGCCGTCCTGTTTTAAATTTAATCACCCGCGGCTCAGTCATTGGCTCAGCGGGTAAATTATTTAATAATAACTGCGTTGCCGCATCGTCAGATAAATAACGACTACAGTACACCAAGCCATTACCTATTCGGCTTTGCAGCGGTATTTGCCACTGCCAGCCTGCGCTGTGTGCAATTGAACGCGTATAAGGTTTTAGCTCGCTAGTACCTTGAGACTGCACCGCTACGGCGCTATCACACGGTAAATAATGAGACCAATCGACAAAACCTGTGTTAAGGGTTTGCTCTATGAGTAAGGCGCGCTGGCCTGTAGCGTCTATAAAAAGGTCGCCATTTATCTGCTGTGTGTTACCAAGGGTTAATGATTTTATATTCCCTGATAGAGGGCATTGTTCAACCTGCTCTATTTTGGCATCAATATGCTCAACACCGCGTGATGTTGCGAGCTTTTTTAAAAACTCAGCATATAACGTTGCGTCAAAGTGATACGCATAACTCAAGCCAGGCAATTGTGTATTAGGTAGGGTATTTAAGGGTGCAAATTTATGCTGTTTAGCCGCTTGGTAGTTAAGAGAAAAGTCCCATAAGCTTTCTTCTGCACCGCTAATATGTTCTTTTACCCAAAAATTGTAAAAATCGCAAAAGGGGAAGTCTTTTCCAAATGAGCCAAAAGCATGCATGTAGCTATGAGAGGGGGTTTTCCAATTTTCGAATTCAATTCCTAGTTTTATAGATGCATTGGTAGCGTTTATAAAATCTTGCTCGTTTATACCCAGTGCATTGTTAAGTTGAATAATAGGCGGAATTGTTGCTTCACCCACGCCTATAGTGCCAATAGTACTTGACTCAATAAGGGTTATTTTAATTACTTTACCTAACACTTTATTAAGCAAGGCGGCTGTTATCCACCCTGCCGTGCCCCCGCCTGCGATTACGACGTGTTTTATTGGTTTCATATTATTGTCCACGTTTACAGTTTAAAGCTTTGTTAAGTTTGATAAAATTTAGATAAAGTAGCTATAAAAAAGCCCTTGTAAAACAAATTACAAGGGCTCCTACACACAACCTTTATTATAGCTTGTAGCTAAAGCCTAACAAGTAAGTACGACCGTAATCTTGGTAGTCACGAACTTGTAGCGCGTTATCGCCAGAAAGCGATGTAAACGGCTCTTCTGTTAAGTTTTGAACTTGGAACTGAATTGATAACCCTTCAAGGCTTTCAACACCGGCCTCACTAAAGTCGTAACCAGCTTGAACATCCCAAATTGTTTCGCCTAAGATATCCACTTGCTCGGTATCAAAACCTAGCCCGTATACATCACCTTTAAAGGCACTACGTTTACGCATGCTGGTACGCAGTTGAATACCATTCATTTCGTAGTAAACCGTTAAGCTCTGAATTTTGTCAGACAGACCCGGTAACTCGTACTCATTACCGTTTTGATCTTCAATGTCTGATTCAATACCGGTATGGCTTGCAATTAAACCAAAGCCTTCAAGTGACGGGTGGAAAATTTTAAATGGTAACGCTAGAGATAGCTCGTAACCGTATAGGTCACCGCCGCCGCCATTTACTTTACCACTACCTGTGCCCTCTGATGTTGCAGGAATTTCACCTGTTGATGGATCTGCAACACCCGACATATCAATTTCGTATGTGCCGTCAAAAATCCACTGCGTTAAGTCTTTATAGAAAAATGCAGCAGAGAAGTAACCTTCATCACTAAAGTAGTTTTCGTACGTTAAGTCGTAACCAGTTGCTTCTTTTGGCTCTAAATTAGGATTACCACCGGATACAGACCAGTAGTTACCATTTTCATCCTGTGTAGTATTGTAAGATGCGTCAATAGATGCATTCATTTCGTCTAAACGTGCACGAGAGATTGTTTTAGCCGCACCAAAGCGAACTGTTTGTTGCTCATCAATCGCAAGTGATAAGTTTAAGCTTGGTAATACGTGTGAGTAATCGTGGCTAATATTGGTAGGTGATGCCACCACAATATCATCAACAGTGTTAAATGCATTACCCTGCGATGACTGGTCGGTATGAACATAACGTACACCAACATTACCTGTAAGTGCTAAGCCGCTTACTTCGGCATTAATATTAGCCTGTGCAAATACTGAGGTAATTTCTTCTTTTACCGTCCAGGATTTTGTTAAATGGCTCGTATTCGTTAAGCTTTCATCTAACAAGCTGTAGTAACCGTCATTTACTAACCCATTAACATCGTAAGCAATCATGTCACCCATGCCAATAAAGCCTAGATCAACGCTACCCATGCGATATTGCTCTGGCACAGCTAGCATGCCAGGATTATCAAGCGAAAAGCCAGATAACGTCATAAAGAAACCTTGCGAATCTTTTGTTTTTTCACGCTCTTTATAAGACATACCAAATTCAATTGAGCTGAAGTATTCGTTTTCTAATACTTTTGATGCAGCTAGCTTTAACGTAGACAGCTCATCTTCAATCGTTGGTGCATTTATGAATCCATCCTGTGCCTGATCTTTATAACCGGAAATGTCATTTCCATCAGCATCAATTAAACCATATTGATTATTTAAGGCCTTACTTGCGCCCCACGATAATGGACCACCTAATTGAATAAGGCTGTAATCACTATAATCTAAGTCATGAGTAAACGTAGCACCTGTATTACTACCATTAAAGGTGTAACCTAAATTATCTGCAACACCACGTGAATCACCGCGCCCTGTACCTGAGTAACTTTCAAGGCTCCACACTTTACGATCTACATGCGAGTAACTTGCATCAAATTCAACTGACCATGAATCGTCAATATCGTATTTAGTATTAAAACCAAACGCGGTTAATTCTGCTTCACGCTCTTCGTAGTCATTACGAACAACAACTCGTTGACCTTCGGTAACGGCACTCGTAATAAAACCAGATTCCTGATCTATTACGAATGAGTCTTCGTCCCGTGCACCTTGCCCCCATGCAAATGGAATTTCGATACCACGTAAGATTTTTTCATCTGTAAAATCTACATATAATGCATCAAACGTCATATTTAGTTTGTCAGTCGGTGCAGCTTCTAGTACGAGCATGGCTGAATCACGTTCAAGTGTCGATGAACGTACAAATGGTTTTGCACCACCTAAAATTGAATATGTTTGGCCACCTACTTCTCTTTCGGGGTAGCCCCAAGCGTTCCAACGTTTTTCTTGGTTTGGTGAGCTCATTGAAGTTAAGGCAAATGCAACACCTATGGTGTCATCAGCAAACTGATCGATGTATGAAATAGTACCGCGGTAACCATCGTCGTTACCGTCTGGGTTTAGTTTATCAAAGCTAGTTTGCTCGTATTGGCCATTAACTTGAAATACACGCTCGCCTTTACTTAAAGGACGCACGGTTTGCATGTTAATAACACCGGCAATACCTTCTGCTTCGATACTTGCGTTTGGTGTTTTATATACCGTAACGCCGCTCATAATTTCTGATGGGTAAAGGTCAAACTCTACGCCGCGGTTATCACCAATAGATACCTGTTCACGGCCGTTAAATGTAGTACCACTTTCGTTTTCACCAAAACCACGAATTGATACTCTGCTTGCGCGACCATCTAAACGCTGCGCTGTTAAACCAGGTAAGCGTGCAATAGACTCAGCAATTGATGAGTCAGGTAGTTTACCTATATCTTCTGCAGAGATAGATTCTACAACCTGTGTAGAAAAGCGTTTTGTGTTGATAGATTCAACAACACTGCCACGAAAGCCTTTTACTTCGATAACCTCAACGTCATCATTTTTAACTGTATCTTCTTGCGCTGCTACAGAGGTAAAGCTTGCTAAACCTGCAGTTGCTAATGCCAAAGTTAATATACTTGGTTTGAACATAGACATGATGTTTTTCCCGTTACCCATATTGTGATACCCGCTTCTTTATTTGAGTGATAGTCAAACAGGCGAGCTAATTTTGTTGTCAGCATCAATATTAACGCTCGAATTATTTTATTAACAACTTTATGCATACGTATTCAGTACTATGCAAAACGCTAAAAGTTAACAATGAGTTCACAAATAAAACTTTAACCTACTGTTTTAAAAAGTTTTATTTTGGTGCAACTTAGTGATTTATTATCATTATAAAAATACATCAATTATTTAACTGAAATTCCTGTGTCATTGTTTGTAAATAGCGTTAATTAAAGGTTTTTTATAAATTTACACGCATATCTTTTGTAAAGATTACCAGGTTAAATTGGTCTGACCAAAGAGTGGAATCACCAAAGCTGTGCAGCCCTTTAAAAATAAGCACCAAAATAGCCAGTTGTTTTAGTTACACATAAATAAACACGATTGGTAAAAGTGCTGCAGCGGTTTTTATGGGTAACTTTCCGCTTAGCTAAAACCGCTTTTATGTAAGTAAATTAGCTGCATACGTATGCAGACTTTTTACAGAGCAGCACCCTTCACGTATGCTTTTTGAAAATTTAGTGATTGTTTCAATCAAACTAATAACAATATAAATACTGTGTGGAACGACGGAGAAAAGCATGGCCCAACAGCAGTGGTATAAAGGTGCGGTTATTTATCAGGTTTACCCGCGAAGCTTTCAAGACAGCAATAACGATGGTATTGGTGATCTTAAAGGGATAATTAATCGCATTGATTACATTAAAAGCTTAGGCGTTGACGCTATTTGGATTTCTCCTTTTTTCAAATCTCCAATGAAAGATTTTGGCTACGACATAAGTGACTATCGCGATATAGACCCCATATTTGGTGATCTAAACGACTTTGATGAGTTAATAGATCAAGCACATAAACGCGACATTAAAATTATTATTGACCAAGTGTTAAGCCATACATCAGACCAACATCAATGGTTTTTAGATAGCCGCGAAAACCAAAGCAATGATAAAGCTGACTGGTACGTATGGGCAGATGCTAAAGAAGATGGCACAGCGCCTAATAACTGGTTATCTATTTTTGGTGGCGGTGCTTGGCAATGGGAGCCTCGTCGCGGTCAATACTATTTACATAACTTTTTAACCGAACAGCCTGATTTAAACTTTCATAACCCAGATGTAAGAAAAGCTGTTTTAGAAAATGTAGAGTTTTGGCTTAAAAAAGGTGTAGATGGTTTTAGATTAGACGCTATTAACTTTTGCTACCACGATACACAATTACGTGACAATCCTGCAAAGCCTAAAGATAAACGCCAAGGCCGTGGCTTTAGTGAAGATAACCCATACGCGTTTCAGTACCATTATTATAATAACACCCAGCCAGAAAACATTGAGTTTATGCAAGACATACGTGCACTACTTAATAAATACCCGGGTACTGTATCACTTGGTGAAATTTCATCGGAAGATTCATTGGCAACAATGGCAGAATATACCCAAGGCGGTGATAAGCTGCATATGGGCTATAGTTTTGAGCTACTCACTGATGATTATTCAAGTGAATACATAAGAGAAACCGTACAGACTCTAGAGCAACGCATGACTGAAGGTTGGCCGTGCTGGGCGTTTAGCAACCATGATGTAGAGCGTGTTGCGAGCCGCTGGAGCCAAAATGGTGAAATAAACCCAGCACAATGCAAAATGCTTACAGCTTTATTAGCTTCTTTGCGTGGTAGCGTATGTATGTACCAAGGTGAAGAGCTGGGGCTAGGTGAAGCCTCTGTAGCATTTGAAGACCTACAAGACCCATACGGCATTACCTTTTGGCCAAACTTTAAAGGTCGCGACGGCTGTAGAACGCCAATGCCATGGGAAGGTAACAACACACAAAACGCAGGATTTAGTGCTGCTAAACCCTGGTTACCAGTTGATAGCGCGCATACGCAGCAGGCTGTGTCTGTACAAGATAAAGATGCAAACTCTATACTTAATGCCTACCGTGAGTTTATGGCATGGCGTAAACAGCATACTGTGTTATTAGCAGGCGATATTAAGTTTATTGATACTGCTGAGCCTATCCTCGCTTTTTACAGAACGCTAAACGAGCAAACTATGTTATGTGTGTTTAACTTAGCTGGTAGCAATCAAACATTTGAGTTGACTAAAACAGTGACTGAGGCGCATGACTCACTATCTCATTGTAATGCTACTTTAGATGGTAATAAGCTAAACATGAAAGGTTTTGGCTGTTACTTTGCTTTTGTAAAATAAGAATGCCCTGACGTATGATGCTCAAATAGTGGGGCTGATATAGCCGGTATTAAGACGAAATACCGGCCACCAAACCATTAACTTAACCTTTCTAATGTGATTGTGTTTTACTATTTAAATAATCAGTGAGCGCAAATAATACGCCAGAGCTTACAAAGGTGATATGGATAATCACTTTCCAAAATAGCTCATCACTTGAATGAATATTAGAATTAATAAATACCTTTAAAAGCTCAACCGCAGATATGGCAACAATTGCGCTAATAAGCTTCATTTTTAAGCCAGAGAAACCAACTTTTCCCATCCATGACGGCCTATCTTCGTGGCCCTCAATATTAAGCTTTGAAACAAAGTTCTCATAACCACTAAAAATAATAATAAGTAATAAACCAGCCAGTAAAGCGGTATCAACGAGGGTAAGTATACCCACCAATAACTCTTGGTTTGTTGCACTAAAAGTGGCAATGCCCATTAAATAAAGTTGCTTAAAAAACTTTATTAATAGCAATATTACAGCAAATAGTAGGCCTACAAAAAACGGGGCTAATAACCAGCGCCCTTTAAATATAAACGACTCTAAGCCCTGCTCTACTTTGTGTATTTTACGAGGCGTACTGGTTGGTTTTGCTTGGTGTTCTGTCATTAACTTATCTTTTTATAAAAAAGCGACCTTAGCTTATAATTTATTACAACACAATTACTTATATAATTATTTAAGCGTAATTTACTCATCTTGACGATAAAAATTTTTCGTTATCTTTTATTTTAATTTCGATTAAAAATCACTACACCAACAGAGTTGTTCTGCATTGGGCACTATTTAAATACAGCTTTAAAATGTATTTAAATCGTAAAACCATTTATTTAGGAATCAACAAATGAATAAAGCATTGCTAGCATTAATAGTTGCACCACTTTTTGCTGTATCTGCAACGGTTGCAATCGCAGACGATGCACCAGTAGCTTCTGCACAAACAATTAAAGAATACACAGATATGTGTGTAAATTGGGCTAAAGATGATGATGTAAGTAACGATGATCTATTTGGCTATGTTCTTCAATGCGTTAATGATGAATTAGAGTCTGAAGGCTACAAAAAAGTATCTACTGTACAAATCTAAATAATAAGAAATATGCGGCTAATAAAGCCATTGCGACGCATATAATCATAAAAAAACCGGAATGACACAAGCTGTGCATTCCGGTTTTTATTTGTCTTAGGCTAAATAAATTTTAAGGTTTATTCAGCTTCTTTTTTTGCTTTAGGTTTAGCAGGCGATTTTTTTGCAGCCGCTTTCTTTTTAGGCGCTGCTTTTTTCTTCGCTTCTTCTACCCATTTACCCGCTTCGTAGTGAGCAGTCCAGCCTGTGGCTTTTCCGTCAACTTCAGTCATCACGTATTGCGCTTTATTTTTACGGCTATAACGTACTACGGCTAAATTACCATCAGGATCTTTTTCTGGCGCATCAGCTAAGTAATAAAACTTAGGTGAAATACGCTCTCTAAAACGCTTTAGCTCAGCCACTTTAGGCGCGCGCGTCTCGCGTGATTTAGGGAAGGTGTTAGCCGCCAAGAAAATACCTGCAGCCCCGTCACGTAAAACAAAATAAGCTTCTGACTTTTCACATTCAAGTTCAGGTATGTGCACAGGATCTTCTTTTGGTGGCGCAGCTTCGCCGTTTTTAAGTAACTTACGCGTATTTTTACACTCTTCGTTGTTACAGCCAAAATACTTACCAAAACGGCCCGATTTAAGCTCCATGTCTGAGCCACATTTATCACATTCGATAATAGGCCCATCGTATCCTTTAATTTTAAAGGTACCTTGCTCAACGATATACCCTTCACATGCAGGGTTATTACCACAAACATGTAATTTACGGGTTTCGTCTATTAGGTAAGAGTCCATAGCCGTTTCACAGATTGGACAGCGCTTCATTTGCATTAATGTTTCAGTTTCAATGTCTTCAACATCTGCCGCAACCGCTTCATCCCCTGATACTAGGTTCATAGTGGTTGTACAACGCTCTTTAGGCGGTAAGTTATAACCTGTACACCCTAAAAACACCCCTGTAGATGCCGTGCGAATACCCATTTTTCTGCCACACGTAGGGCAGTCAATGTCGGTTTCGACCATTTGATTAAGGCGCATTCCGCCTTGCTCTGGCTCATCTTTGGCTATGTTTAATTGCGTAGAAAAATCAGCATAAAACTTATCAAGCACTTGGGTCCATACACGCTCGCCTTCGGCGATATCATCTAAACGACCTTCCATTTTTGCTGTAAAGTCAAAGTTCATTAAATCAGTGAAGTTTTCAACCAAACGGTCGGTAACAATTTCGCCCATTTTTTCAGCGAAAAAACGACGGTTTTCTACCCGTACATAACCACGGTCTTGAATTGTTGAAATAATTGATGCGTACGTAGATGGACGACCAATACCACGTTTTTCAAGCTCTTTTACTAAACTTGCTTCACTAAAGCGCGCTGGCGGTTTAGTAAAATGCTGCTTAGGGTCAACCTCAATTAAACTAAGTACTTCACCTTCTTTTACTGCTGGCAGCGATTGATCTTCTTCATTCTTTTTACGTACCGCAGGTTGCACTTTTGTCCAACCATCAAAGCGAAGTACTCGCCCTTTTGCTTTTAGTTGAAACTCATCAGCGGCCACAGTAAGCGTTGTTAAGTCGTACTCTGCAGGTACCATTTGACAGGCAACAAACTGACGCCAAATTAATTCGTACAGTTTTTTGGCATCGGCATCAACACCTTCAACATGCCCAGAAAGTACAGTGACACTTGAGGGACGGATCGCTTCGTGCGCTTCTTGCGCGTTGCCTTTAGAGCTGTAGCTAATTGGGTCTTTAGGTAAGTACTTTGCGCCAAACTCTTGGGTTACATAATCACGACACATTTCAACTGCATCTTTTGACAGATTAGTTGAATCGGTACGCATATAAGTAATGTAACCGCCTTCGTAGAGGCGTTGTGCAAGCATCATTGTTTTTTTAACGCCATAGCCTAAACGTGTACTGGCGGCTTGTTGCATGGTTGAAGTAATAAAAGGCGCACTTGGGCGGCTTTTGCTTGGTTTTTCTTCAACACTTATTACTTTATATTCGGCTGTCTCAAGGCTCTTAACTGCGGCTGTAGCCTGAGCCTCATTTACCGGCTTAAATGGCTTGTCTGCTTGTTTGGTGACTTCTAAGCGTAATTGTGACTCAGTATTTTTAACATCGGCGTGTATATCCCAAAACTCTTCTGGAATAAACGCTTTGATTTCACGTTCGCGCTCTACTAATAAACGTACCGCAACCGATTGCACACGCCCAGCAGAAAGCCCGCGCGCTACTTTAGCCCATAATAATGGCGATACCATAAAGCCAACTACACGGTCTAAGAAGCGGCGTGTTTGTTGTGCATATACCATGTCGGTATTTAGTTCACCAGGTGTTTCAAACGCTTGTTGAATCGCATTTTTTGTAATTTCGTTAAATACAACGCGTTTATATTTTTCAGGCTCACCACCAATAATTTCTTGAAGGTGCCAAGCAATTGCTTCCCCTTCTCTATCCAAATCCGTTGCGAGATAAACTTGGTCTGCATTTTCGGCCAGCTTTTTTAACTCTTGAACTACTTTCTCTTTACCTGGCAAAATTTCGTAATGTGGCTCCCACCCTTTTTCAGGATCAATACCCATACGTGCAACTAAGTTAGTGTAATCTCGTTGCTGTTTATACGCTGCCTTTTCTTCAGGCTCCATTTTACGAACTTCAGCTGGCGTTTTAGTCGCCGGTACTTTAGCTTTGTTCGAACCTGAAGTAGGTAAATCACGCACATGTCCAATACTGGACTTTACGATGAAGTCTTTACCTAAGTATTTATTAATTGTTTTAGCCTTAGCAGGTGACTCTACAATTACTAGCGATTTGCCCATAGTTGCCTATTTCTAACCAAATATTTAAATGTGTTTTGCCGACATAAACGGCGCGAATATTTATAGGTATATCTACAAACACCTATTGTTACAAGCTTTTAATACAAACTTTTCAGTATTTACTGAATAAACAAACAATTTTTGTTGTTAAATTATACAAACCGGTGTTTTTAAAATAATTGCTGTGGAATATATAGAACACAAATAAAAAAGCCAACCTTAAGGTTGGCATTTTTTACATTCTACCGATTATAAATCGTCGGTTACGCTAACAGAAAGCGTACTTTCTAACCCAGAAGGCGCTTCGGCAGTAATGGTTAAAATACCACTAAACTGCTCATTTCCTCCATCTAAGTCTTCACGCGTAATACCAAACGATAAACCAACTGGCACAATACTTGTTGTATTAGGGTAAGTGTAATTATCACTACCTGTTAAAATACCGTTGTCTGTGTCAATAGAAATGGTTGTTTCAGCAGGCATTGGGTTGTTATATATATCTGCTATAAATACCATAAGCCCTAGGCTAGCAGTGCCTGATGCAGTTTGTGTTAAATCTATTGCATCAACCTGACACATTATTGCGCTAGTGGGATCGTTTTGCACACGGCGAACAAGTGGACTTGCAGGGTCGCTGTTTACACGTACCTCTGAAGCGGTTGCACCCGCGATAGCAGAACAATCATCCGCGTATGTAACTAGCCTAAAGAATGCAGTATCACCCGACATTACGATTTCTTGGTTTTGAAATACATTAACCATTTGACGACTACAAATACCTGCTGCTTCGTCTTCTTCACGACACAGTAAGCCGTTGTATAGGCCGTTTTCTGTGGTCCATGTACCATTGCCATCAAAATCGACAAATTCTTCAAACTCATCACCGGTTGAGTTATCGCGTGAACAGGGGTCGGTACCATCATTACAGTCTTTACCGCCATAGGTGCCATCTTCATTGTTATCGATAAAGGCTTCTGGGATATCAAATAAATCATCAAAAAAATCTTCACTGTCAAAGTAGCCGTTGCCATTTAAATCAGAGAACGTTTCTTCACCAATTGCATAAGCATGTACAGTCGCGCGCCCACCTAACGGTAAATCTACCGTTAAGTCATTATTTAAAATTCCTAATGGGCATGGTAAGCCACCATCACACTTTTGCGTAATGGTATTTTCATACATAGAGTCAGTAAACGGGCGTGGGTTACTGCTGGTCCACGTTACGCTACACGTACCATTGGTTGTTGTACAACTTGGCTCTATTACGCCCCCTTCTGTGATAAAGCTAACAGCTGTTCCATCTGGCACAGGGTTGTTAAAGTGATCAGCTAGGCGAGCATTAACCGATACGGTATTACCATCAACATTTAACGCATGAGGGTTAAATATAGAACGCGATAGCGAAAAGCTATTTTGATCAGCAATACCTGTACTAATTACAAGAATATCTGAAGGGGCGGTTACAATAACCGTATCGCCATCTACGTCTTCTTCGCTAGAAGCGATAACACGCACAGGCGTAGCAGTTGAGCCCGATTGAACTGAGGTAGTCACTTCACCGCTGGCATTAGTAATTGCACTGGCTGTGCCTAACGTTATACCACCGACTGCCGTTGACAGCTCAAAGTTAACCGTTCTTGAAGCTAAATCATTGCCATTTGAATCCACAAGTTTAAATGTTACTTCAGAGATTTCAGTTCTGTCAGCACCACCCGTACCTTTTAATGCAATTACTGGCTCAGTCACTTCTACAAATTGTAAAAAGCCAATATTGGCAGGTGATACATTTATAGTAGTACTAGCAGAAACCGTATCGCCACCGGTGATCACGGTAGCCGTAATTATGTCGCCACCCACACAAGTAAGCGGACGGTATGTAGAGCGTGCAAAGCCGCCAATGCTGGTTACTGTTTCGTCTATAAGTGCTTGGCCAGAGCCAACACAACCAGATGAAAATTCAACAGTAAGTGGTGTGGTATATAGCTCACCGTCTTTTGAGATTTCAATTGAGATAAGTGCTGTTGCACCTGCAGCTAATAGTTCATCGTCTGCAACCGAGCTGCTAATAGCAATTTCAACATCTACAGCAGCAATTTGAAATGCCTTAGTTAAATCGCTATCGAGCACTGACACAGTAATTTCACCGGCGCCTACATCTTGACCAGGAACTATATCTAAAAGTGCGATACCATTTGCATCGGTAATAGCCGTGCCAGTTGAAGGTGTAATTGAGCCAATTGTTGTACTCGCTGTTACTAGGGTCTGCGTAAGAGGAGTTGTCGAATTCTCGTTAGTCACTTCGATATAAAGAATCGCCGTTGAATCACCTGAGATACTAGTTACTAGATCACACTGGCTTGCATCTCTTTGAGATTTAAAGTCTGCTGGACAATTTTCTAGGATTGAAAAACTAATATCTGCAGTACTTTGGTCTGGATTTACAGCATCACCTTTTGTATAAAAACCCAGCGTTTGCTCAACACCTTCGTACTGGGCTGTTATAACGCCTGCACCTTCTACAGTACCCGAAGTTAAGTTAATTGATGCAACACCACTCTCATTCGTTAGTGCAGTACCAATACTTGGGATTAAATTACCTAAAGTTGATGAGAAGTTTACAACTGCCCCTTCAACTTCAACGCCATCTCCGTCAAGAATAGTTGCTTTAACAACTGCGCTATCTGCGGCGCTGATTGTGCTAATTTCTGATAACGTCGTTGAAGAGGTAAGACTTAAACCGATAGAAAAGTCTAATGATTCACCTTGAATGGGCGCATCCCCTTCAGTTGTAAATGTAAAACCTTCAGAGCTATAAACAGTATTTTCGTTATCGGTGTAGGTGGCCACAATAGAGCCAGCCCCAGCTTCAGTCCCTGCAAGCAAGCTAATTGTAGCAATGCCTTGATCGTTTGTTAAAGCTGTACCATTTGTAGGATTTATACTCCCTAAACCAGTAAGTACAAACTCAATTAATTGGTAAGCAGCGGGTTCATTATCAATTAATAGTTCAACCTGCGCGGTAACAGGGTTTAAATAATCAACACTTCGAGTCGTAGCCCCAGATGAATCAACAAGCGTTACACTCAATTGTGGATCTGTTGATTGTGCGCCATCCGACTCAAATGCAAACGTATCGGTGTAACTTTCGCCATCTACTGTATAGGTTGCTGTTACTTCACCAGCTCCTGCATTTTCACCCGCGGTAAGTTCCAGTATCGCTATACCATCTGATTGGGTTAACGCTGTACCTGCTGTAGGGTTTAGTTCACCAATTGAGTCAGCAAGGGTAAAAGTAATACGCTCACCTGACACTGCATCGCCATCTTCATCTTCTAAAGTAGCTCTAAGCTCTAAAGGAGCAGCCGCTGTGACCGTGTTTGACTCAGTGTCACTAGATTGTAAGTAACCTTTTAAAGTTACCGTGTAAGTGGATGTTTCTGTAGTAGAATCGTCATCATCTCCGATGGTGCCGTCTTTTTCGATTGTTCCACCACCACCACAAGCGCAAAGCAAAATGCTAAATAGTGTAATGCTGAGTAGTCGCGTTAAAGGCATGGACCTCTCCCTAGCGTTGTTATTATTTACTAATAGTTGTTTACCTAATATTAACCTATAACTTAGTCTAATATCACAGTTTTTTGTCACTTTTTTATGTAAATAATTCCGCAAAGGGTATTTTTTTCTGTAGTAAATATTTCCTTACTGGTAGTCTATGGCAAATTTGAAAAAATAGATTAGGGAATATGTCTAAAATACGTTCAATGAGTTTAACTACCCGTATCATGATTGGCATGGCACTAGGTATTGCAGTAGGCTTTTTATTTCAGGCTATATTAGCTGGTGAAGACGATTATCTAATTCCTCTTGGGTTATTCTCTTTGCCAATTAAAGCTTTTTTTGTAGATGGCCTTTTCCATGTTGGCGGACAAATTTTTATTGCCAGCTTAAAAATGTTGGTTGTGCCGCTGGTATTTGTATCACTTGTATGTGGTACGTGTAGCTTAAGCGATCCTAAAAAATTAGGCCGTTTAGGTGGTAAATCGATTGGCTTATATTTAGTTACAACTGCCGTGGCAATTACCGTAGCTATTTCACTGGCGTTATTATTTAATCCAGGTCAAGGCATTGCACTGCCATCAGATGCAAGCTTTAATGCTAAAGAAGCCCCTACCTTAGCGCGAGTGATTATCGATATGTTCCCTACTAACCCATTCGAAGCGATGGCTAAAGGGAACATGCTGCAAGTTATTGTGTTTGCGCTTTTATTTGGTGTATCAATGGCGCTAAGTGGCAAAGCAGGTAAACGTGTAGCCGCAGTATTTGAAGATTTAAACACGGTTATTTTAAAACTAGTAACGCTACTTATGAACATTGCACCTTACGGTGTGTTCTTTTTAATGGCTAAACTTTTTACCACTATCGAAATGGGATTAATACTCAGCCTAGCTAAGTACTTCCTTGTAGTAGTGGCGGCGTTATTAATTCACGCGTTTATTAATTACAGTATTATTTTAAAAGTATTAACAGGCCTTAACCCGCTTACCTTTTTAGCTAAAATGAAACATGCGTGTTTATTTGGTTTTAGCACTTCAAGCTCAAGCGCGACTATGCCTATTACACTTGAAACTGCGACCAAAAAACTCGGCGCTAATAACTCGGTTGCCTCTTTTACTATTCCGCTAGGCGCTACCATTAACATGGATGGCACAGCCATTATGCAGGGCGTGGCAACAGTATTTATTGCACAAGTGTTTGCTGTTGATTTAACGATTTCTGATTACTTAATGGTTATTCTAACCGCAACGCTAGCCTCGGTAGGCACTGCGGGTGTGCCTGGTGTGGGTTTAATCATGCTTGCAATGGTACTTAACCAAGTAGGTTTACCAGTAGAAGGGATTGCAATTATTATTGGTGTTGACAGATTACTCGATATGACGCGCACAGCCGTTAATATAACGGGTGACTGTATGGTAACTTGTGTGGTTGCTAAATCAGAAGGTCAATTAGATGAAACAATATTTAACGACCCGAACGCAGCTAAAGACTTAGAAGATTACCACAAATCTACTGAGTAATTATTTAAGCCCATAAAAAAACCCTTGCTATGCAAGGGTTTTTATTACCTTTAATAACGTTTTATGGGTTCATTGCTTTAAAACGCGACATTAAATTAACGCCTGCTTTATTTACAGAGCTACTTAGCCCAATTGCTAACTTATCACTTAACCCTTTCTTAATTTTGTATTTTACTTTGTATATTTGACGCTCAGCTTGTTGCTCTAATAACGCATCATCACTGGTTTTAATTACATCAACTAAGCCCTTTTCAATTGCTTGTGTTGCAAACCAATGCTCACCCGTTGCCACATTATCAATATTAAGTGTTGGCCGTTGGCTGCTTACAAACTCTTTAAATAAACCATGTGTTTGCTCTATTTCATCACGAAACTTTTCGCGGGCTTTATCTGTATTTTCGCCGAACAAGGTTAACGTACGTTTAAATTCGCCTGCTGTAATTTGCTCAAACTCTACATCGTTTTTCTTTAAAATTTTATTAAAGTTAGGTATTTGTGCAATTACACCAATAGAGCCAACTATAGCAAAAGGAGCCGCTAATATTTCATCGGCCACACAGGCCATCATGTAACCGCCACTCGCTGCTACTTTATCAATAGAAACCGAAAGCTTAATACCTGCAGTTTTAAAACGCTGTAATTGCGATGCAGCTAAACCATAGCCATGCACCACGCCGCCCCCACTTTCTAAGCGAACTAATACTTTATCTTTCTCAGGATTAGCAATGGCAATAATTGCGGTCACTTCTTCGCGTAGGCTTTCAACTTCATGAGCGTCCATACTACCTATAAAATCAATAACATATAGGCGTGGCTTCGGCTCATCATTTGCCGCTTTTTTAGACTCGACTTTTTGCGCTTTATGATGCGCCTTTAACTCTTTTTTAGTTAAAGTATTTTCTAAAAAGCTGTGTTTTAAGTCATCTAGTTGCTCAGACAAATCGTCTATTTCTATGGCTCCCTTTTTAGCTTTAGGTTTTACTGCTGAACCCACAATAAGGGTTAAAATAATTGCAATAGCAATAACAAAGGTAACCGTTTTAGCAAAAAACAAACCGTATTCGTATAAAAATTCCAACTGGTCTCTCCATTTATAAATTTAAGCTAATTTATCATGCTTTATAACAAAAAAAAGCCACTAAACAGTGGCTTTTCAAGGTTAATAAGGTTTTTGCTGATTAATCAGTCACAACCTCTGGGTTACTGACTAATAACATACGCCCGCGTGCAGCTAAATAAGTAGCTACTTGGAGCTGCATTTCAGCGTTTGCTGCTGCACTGCCCTCAACAGTTGCCGCTTGGGCATCGTCTTGTGCTGGCGTTAAAATTGAGCCATGGTGCCCTTTTGTAAATTTCACCAAATAACTCGCTGGGGTTTCACTTAGTGCTTGTGAAGTGCTTACTGTTTCAAGCCCCATTAATGTTGCTAACGGAATTGTGCCCGATATAGGGTTATTTGCTGCCGCTGGCGGAATAACTTGGTCTGGTTTGTTATCTGCGCCATCGCCTACAACTACATTAGTGTATACAGGGGTACCTAATGCATTTACCGCTGCTGCGTAATTTGTTGGGTCTCCGCTATCAAGTGCGGTTTGCGCTGCAAAAGCAAACTCGGTCATTACCGCTTGAATGTTAGCAAGTTTTGTAGTTTCCCCTGCCGTAGTAAGTGAGGTTACATACGCCTGATAGCCACAAGTTAAAAACGCTTCCATATCTGGTAATAATGTACCACAGTTTGAAATAGCATCTGCTTGTAAAAACTCGTTAAACTCTTGCGACTCTGCTGTACCAGCTTGCGATAATACAGAGCCTTGAATAAATGGCCCAAACGCAGCCGATTCAAGTAAAAAGCTTGCTATACCGCCACCGCCACTGGCAAGTGCTACCGTGTTTACCTTAAATAATGGGTCAACTGTATCTGCAAGCGGAGTATTAGCCTGAGCTATAAATGCAGGTGCAACAATAGAGCCTAAAGAATGCCCTACATAGGTTACATCTTGTGCGTTAATTGTCGCATCATTAATAAAGTTTAAACCTAAGCGTAAGCCTAATAAATCTGCTGATGATTGACGCAAGCTATCACGAGCCACTAACAACGAGTTTAAGTTCATGTAACTTAGTACTGAGCCCGTCGTCGCATTAAAGTCATCTGTCCCATCGGCATCAACATCTACACCACGCTCACCATGGCGAGGATGGTCAATCGCCGCTGTGGCAAAACCTTGAATTGAAAGTTGTGCAGTTAATGCCAACATGCTTTCTTTGTCGGTTGTTATACCGTGTTGCATAATAACAACTGGCCAGCCAGTTTCTGGCATTTCAATTGGATCAAGACCTTGTGAATCACGAATAAAATTAATAACCGGTAAAATAGGTTTGGTTATTTGCACTGGCACATTCGCCATGCTTTGCACTTTAGGAATTGAGTTATACTTAGTTAAATGGCGCGTAGTGTCTAAACCTAAATCACGCAACTGTCCGTCACTTAACGCAGCACAAAGCCCATCATTATCGCTAATTGGCTCTGCAGGGAAAGCCTCGCCTGCTGCAGCTTTGTAACCTAAAACAGCTACCGCGTTGTCACACATACCTTGCCAATATGTATCATTTAAATCGCTTATTTCAGTGCCTGTTGGGGTGCCTAAATACATAGGTAACATAACGCTACCTTTTAAATATTGCACACCAGAGAACGCATCCGATACGCTAACACCCGCAGCTGCAAATACTTGCTGCACATTTACCATTGCTTGTTCAGGTACACTTACCATTGGTGTTGGTAATGCATCATTTTGTAAGCTAGCTGCCAGTAAGTTTTTAATTGTGCCAAGCACAGGACCTGCTGATTGAATGGTCATAGCAGCAGAAAATATAATATCATCTTTTGTAATATCACCTGAGCTTACAACCACATTCTCATAGCTATTTACTGCCGCTTGAAGACCAAGCTGAGCATCAGTAATCAATGGCGCTTCTTCACTTACAGAAGCGTAAGTAGAAGAAGGCTGAATAGAACGCCCTTGAGAGTCTTTTAATCCAGTGGTTAATACATTTATGTATGAACTTCCTGGTGTAAAAGGTTTTAATGGGATAATAGCAACTGCATCGCCAGAGGCTTGAGAAATAAAGTCTACGCCGTAGGTTAATTCACCTACCAATTTACACGCTGAACCAGCTGTAACAACAGCACATTCTGCATCAGTTAAGCTTGCGCCCATAACCACTTCAAAAATTCTTACTGTACCAGGCGACGCTGCAGAGGTTTCATCAAGCGATACACCTGTAGGGAAAGTTAAATCAATTTTGTAAGGCACTTGCGATGACCAGCCATCTAACGCACCTAGCGCTAATTGCGGATCTGCATAAGCAGTGCGAGGCACAGAGACGTTATCATCGTCTAATTCACCTGGAATATTAATTGTGCCGTCTTGAGTGCCGCTCATTAATAAATCGTTAGGGACAGATAAAACCCCATTCGCAGGGTCAAAGGTCACCGTGGCATTAGGTATTATGGTTGCAGTATCGTTTTTAACATCTTCTAATGTTTCTCCGCCGCCACAACCTGCTAACGCAGCTGTAACCGAGAGTGAGAGTAGCATTTTTTTCATATTGTTGGCTCCGCACATATCTTTATTTTTATAGTGTGTTCGTTCAAAGTAAGTGTGTTTAATCAGTGTAGTAAAGTTAAAACAATGTAATCAGTTTATTAATGAGACATTAGACCAGTTAAACTTAACGTAAAGTTTATAATTCCGCCACCTAAATTTTCAATAAATTCGATTACTTGACGATTTGCTATGTTAAAATCAAAAAAATTTTATAAATTGGTATTTATATGCAAACTTATCAAGCAACTCCAAATGCACTTCAAAATAAAGTAATTTTAATTACAGGTGCCGGCGATGGTATTGGCCGCGTAGCAGCAATTACCTACGCAAAGCATGGCGCGACAGTTATTTTACTTGGTAAAACAACAAATAAGCTCGAATGCGTTTACGATGAGATTGTCAATGCTGGTTACCCTCAGCCTGCTATTGTGCCAATGGACTTAAAAGGCGCGACAAAACAAAACTACCGCGATTTAGCAGCTACAATCGAAAGTCAATTTGGCCGATTAGACGGCTTATTGAATAATGCCGGTATTTTAGGGTCGCTAGGGCCACTTGAGCACTTTTGCTCTTCTACGTTTGAAAACATCATGAAAGTGAATGTTACTGCGCAAGCAATGATCACCAAAGCGCTATTCCCTGTGCTGCGTAAATCAGAAAATGCCTCTATTGTTTTCACTTCATCAAGCGTTGGCCGTAAAGGGCGCGAATTTTGGGGGCCTTATGCAATATCTAAATTTGCAGTTGAAGGCATGATGCAAACATGGGCCTGCGAAGTAGGTAAAACCAATATCCGTGTAAATTGTATAAACCCTGGCGCAACGCGTACCTCTATGCGCGCATCAGCGTATCCAGGGGAGGATCGCGATAAGCTTGCTACCCCAGAAGATTTAATGCCAACGTATTTATATTTAATGAGTGATGACTCGAGCGATGTAAACGGTGAATCTCTCGATGCGCAACAAAAAAGTAAACTACATTTTTAATTATAAAAAAAGCCGCATACATTGCGGCTTTTTTGTCGGTAATTTTTGGTAATTATACCAATTCGCTTAATTAAATTATCTATTTTAAGGCTAGAAAAACGTGTTGATCGCTAGGCAAAAAACTCGCTATTTAGCTGTGCTAAATGAGCATTTTTTTACCTAGGTAACGACACGTTTAGCCCCGCAAAATGATTAAGTATTATTACGTATTGGTATTACTTACGCTTAGTTTGCTTAACACGTTGGTTATGCTTTTTAACCGCTTTACGAATTTGGTTAATTTTAGCACGCTTATCTTTGCGCTTTTCAGGCATAACCGACAGTTTAGTTTGTGTTTCGCGGCCTAATTTAACGGTTTTACGTAAATAGTTAACGGTTTCTAAATCAAGTTCAGCCCAACCACCTTGAGGAAGGCGCTTATCTAGCTCTAATTTTCCGTAACGAATACGAATAAGGCGCGATACTTCTACATCCTGCGATTGCCATAAGCGGCGAACTTCACGGTTACGTCCTTCGTTTAGCGTTACATTGTACCAACGGTTAATCCCTTCGCCACCCAGTGATTTAACCGTTAAAAATTTTGCTGGACCATCTTCAAGCTCTACGCCACGCGTTAGGTTTTTAATGGTTTCATTGGTCACTTCACCAAATACACGGGCTGAATATTCACGCTCAACTTCATAACTTGGGTGCATTAAGCGGTTCGCTAACTCACCATCGTTGGTAAATAACATTAAACCAGCTGTGTTAATATCTAGTCGACCAACAGCAATCCAACGCTCACCGTCTATGCGTGGTAAACGGTCAAAAACAGTACGACGTCCTTCTGGGTCTTTACGTGTACTTAATTCCCCTTCTGGCTTGTTGTACATAATTACACGACAAATACGGTCGGCTTTTTCTTCAATTTTTACGCTGTGGCCATCAACACGTATTAAGTCTGTTTCCTCAACACGGTCACCTAATTTAGCCACTTTACCATTAACACTAACGCGGTTTGCATCAATGTATTTTTCCATTTCACGTCGTGAGCCTACCCCTGCACGGGCTAGGACTTTTTGTAACTTTTCACCTTGAATACTCATTCGGATGGTTCTCTCACAGAAGGATCACTTAATAACTGGTTTATTTTACTTTCCTGTTGCGCTGGCAATGCAGGGAGTTCATCTAAACCGGTTAACGAAAAATAATCTAAAAATAATTTTGTTGTTGCATAAAGCGCTGGTTTACCAGGTACTTCTTTATGCCCTACTACTTTAACCCACTCTCGCTCAAGGAGGGTTTTAATAATTGCTGATCCGGTTGTTACGCCTCGTACTTGCTCTATTTCACCACGCGTTATTGGTTGCCTGTAGGCAATTAACGACAATGTTTCTAGTAGTGCGCGAGAGTACTTAGGTGCCCGTTCTTGCCATAAATTACTAAGCCAAGGACTTAAACTACTACACGCTTGAAAGCGATAGCCACTGCCTACTTCAACTAGCTTAATGCCACGTGTTTGATAGTGGGTATGTATAGCGTCTATTGCAGTGTTAATTCGTGACATAGAAATAGCTAAATCAGCCAATACAGTATCTTTTAAGTGGCGTTTGCTAACAGGTTTGTCTGCGACAAATATAGCCGCTTCAATGATCTCAATTAATTGTTCATCACTAATTCGACGACCCGCCATAATATTTTGCTTTGCCCTTTAAAATACGTAGCCATCTATTATGACAGAACATCGCAAAAGGGGGAAAATATATCTGCTTTTAAAACAAATTAAATGCACAAAAAAGCCAGCAATTAATGCTGGCTCTTATGTGTAGCGTATTTAGCTAATATTAGCTGTTTTTATAATGCTTTAGTGCATCATCTTCAGCAACGGCTTTACCGTATTTGCTAATGTAGCCTTTAAACTCACCTTTACTGATGCGTTTATCATTGTTGCCATCCATGTAACCAAAATGGTTTGAAATATCATCATCGTCAGCTTCTTCTACTGAGATGTAACCATTTTTGTCGTTATCTAAACTTCTAAAATCATTTTCGATTTTATCAAATTTAGCTATTTTAGCTTTAAATGCCGACTCACTTACTTCGCTGTCAGTCGCTACCTTACCGGTATTTAACTGCATGTAAGTGTTAAATTCTTTACGACTGATCTCGTTATCCATATTGGTATCAATATTTGAAAAGTGGCCCCAGATGCTATCGTCATCTGCTTCTACTTTTGAAATATAACCATCACTGTCGTTATCTAAACTTGCAAAATCGCTATCGATTTTTTCAAGGCCTTGGTTTGAGGCACAAGCGGCTAAACTTAACGAAGCTAAAATAGTTGTTGCGAGTGTTAACTTTTTCATAAGACGTATCCTTGTAGTTAGTAAATGTCACTTTAACTATTACAAGTCCAATGCCAAAGTGCACAAGCCGCCAACAATCAATAAGTTACGTGTATTTAGCTTATTTTATATACATTAATCAATTACTTAGCTTTGCAATGATTGCTGCATACCTTGTAATTTTTGCAAAAAATACCCAGTACAAACTGGGCATTATTTTAATCTACATGTTACCGCGCAATTAGATTGCTGCGTTTTGGTAACGCTTTACAAATTCAGTTACGTTTTGTCCGTTACACTTTAATGAGTTTAAGTTACCAATTTTTTGGCGAACAGGCGCAAGGCCTTGCTTTAACGCTGTGATACATAACTGTGTTTCTTGGTGTGCATCTTTTGCAAACACTTCAACTTTTGATTCAGCAGCTTGGTTAGACGTTACTTTTTTAGCAATGTCACGAATATCTTGACCATTACATAAAACACTTTTAGAAAAACGCGATAAGTATACACCGTGTTGTGCTGCTTCTTTACGCGCTGCGCTAAAGCCTTCATTTGCACTTAATACACATAATTTAGATTCAAGTTTATTATCTTGGCTAAAGTAAGTGTTGCTTTTTGCTGATACAGACGCAGAGGCTAATAAAGCAGTAGCTAAAAGTAATTGTGTTTTCATGAGAGAGATCCTATTTGAACGACTAAACAAGTAATTATTGCGCATTATATATTCAATAATTACGAGATCAATTGAATTTTTTATTTATTTAAATAATTAATAAAGCATTTACAATGTTTAAACTTTACGCACCAATTGATCAACATTTGCGCAGCTATTTTCTCATTTCGATCATGTTATGTAGGCTTATTTACTGATACAATTTAGTTATAAAAACAGAGTCTAATTAAAGGTAAATTTTATGAAGGTTATTTCTTTCAATATCAATGGTCTGCGAGCTCGCTTACACCAGTTACAAGCAATTATAGATAAACACCAGCCAGACATTATTGGTTTGCAAGAAATTAAAGTTCATGATGAGGCGTTCCCTCTCGAGGACGTACAAAAAATGGGTTTCCACGTTTATTTTCATGGTCAAAAAGCGCACTACGGTGTGGCAATGTTATGCAAAAATGAGCCTAAATCGGTCTTAAAAGGTTTTGCCAGCGACACTGAAGAAGCACAAAAACGCATGATAAGTGTGACAGTTGAGCAAGAAAATGGCCGCGACCTAACGGTAATGAATGGTTATTTCCCACAAGGCGATAATATAAATCACGAAATAAAATTCCCTTATAAGCGTCAGTTTTACAAAGATTTAATGACCCATTTAGAAACAAACCACACGCCCGATGAAGACGTTATCGTTATGGGCGATATCAATATTTCGCCTACCGATTTAGATATTGGTATTGGTGAAGTAAACGCTAAACGCTGGCTTAAAACAGGTAAGTGCTCGTTTCAACCAGAGGAGCGCGAATGGCTTGCTAAATTATTAAATTGGGGCTTTAAAGATACCTTCAGAGAGCAAAACCCTGAAACAAGCGACAAATACTCGTGGTTTGATTATCGCTCTAAAGGGTTTGTAGATAATCGTGGCCTACGCATTGATGTTGTACTTGCTACCCATGCCCTTGCCGAGCGATGTATTGATACCGGCATAGATTACGAATTACGCGGCATAGAAAAGCCCTCTGACCATGCGCCAATTTGGTCAACCTTTAAATAATTGCTATGTTAACGCTTAAAATGCAAGGGCTCCTTTGGGCCCTTGTTTTAATTATTACCTTTATAAGCGTAGAAAAAAATACCTATAAAGCACTTTATAAAACGCCTGCACGGCAAATAGGGGTGCTTGCGTGTGCGTTAGTGTTTGCCATGTTATGGCAAATTAAAGCGGGTATTTTAAGCGGTCTTGATTTACACATTTTAGGTGTAACTGCCGCAACGCTAATTTTAGGGTGGCGCCTTGCTATTTTAAGTAGCCTGCTGGCTAGTGCCCTATTGGCGGCTTTTGCAAACATTGATCTTAATCTTTTGCCCATGCAAATACTGTTTGGTGCATTTATTCCTACATTATTAAGCTACCTTGGCTTTATAATGAGTTATCAGTATTTACCGCGTCACTTTTTTGTTTATATTTTTGTGTGCTCTTTTATATTGGCAGGCTTTATTGCATGTCTAAAAATAAGCTTAGGGGCTTTGTTTTATTTGCTTATAGGGCAATATAATTGGCAAGAATTGGCAGATAATTACGTATACCTAAGTGCTATCATTTGGTTTCCTGAGGCAATGCTTAACGGTATGGCCATTACGCTTTTGATCACTTATCGGCCACACTGGGTCAAAACTTTTTATGATAAGGACTACCTAGACTCATGAGTCTGCAATACCAATGCCCTTTATGTAACCACGCACTTTTAAAACATAATTCATCACTTCGATGTGACAATAATCACACCTTCGACTTTGCCAAAGAAGGCTATGTAAATTTATTACCGGTGCAACACAAAAACTCAAAGCAACCGGGTGATTCGCTCGAAATGGTACAAGCAAGGCGTGCTTTTTTAGAGCAAGGCTTTTACGCATTTTTACAGCGCGCATTAAGTAATATAATTAGTGAGCGCAAACCAAACGTGCTAATAGATTTAGGCTGCGGCGAAGGGTTTTATACTCATGCCATTGCCGATAAAATAGAGGCGCAGGTATACGGCGTCGATATTTCTAAATCAGCCGTAAAATATGCAGCAAAGCGATACCCACAATGTCATTTTAGTGTTGCATCAATTAGCCAGGCGCCTTTTAAGTCAGGCACTGCTGACGTATTGCTGAGTGTTTTTGCGCCTTTGTTTGAGCAAGAGCTGGCGCGTCTAGCAGCGCCAAATGCCACATTAGTAGTTGCAAGCCCAGGGCCGTGGCATTTAAAAGAGCTTAAAGAATATATTTATGCAGATGTAGCAAAACACACTGAAATTGACACGCCAAGCGGCTTTATAAAAGCAGATCAAAAGCTCATTACAGAGCAGGTTACGCTTAATTTTTCAGATATTAAAAATTTAATAATGATGACACCATTTGCGTGGAAATTTAGACCTGAACATTGGCAAACTCTTGAAGAAAAAGGCGCCCAAAGCGTCACCCTATCGTTTTACATTACCGAGTTTAGTAAAGCCGATTGATATTTTAATAACGAGTGTTTGTGAGGAAGTTACTGCCAGGCTATATTGAGTTAGCTCATATGCCAGGGGGAGTGTTATAAATAAATGGAGCAAAGCGTGCGCTCTGCTCATACACTTATAGAAAAACGTGCTCTAAAATTGTTCTTTAGTAAACGCTTTATCCATTTTATCAAACATGTCTTTTAATAAGTGTGCAAGCTCCATATAACGGGGCTTGTTTTCGCTTATTTGGGCTTGATAGCCATTTGCCACCATTTTGGTATATAACTCGTTGTACCATTTTTGCATGCTCGGTTCTAATGGTGTTTCGGCTCGCTTACCTAACCAAAACAAGCCTTGCAACGGCAACGATAAAAAAAACAATGCACTGGCAATCGCTTGCGGTAAAAAATCGGGGCCTAAATAGTTAAGCTGAAAAAATAACGTAAGCATGGCTAATATTGGCATTACAGTAATTGCCAGCTCGGTTGCCTTAATTACTTTAAATTCGTTAAACAACGGTGCTAACTCTTTACGCATAGGCCATTTTTTTGCATATAACCTACCCGTTTGTAATTGTGACATCACACTTTTTTGCATCATGACTCCTCACATCTAAACTTTTAAACCCGTAGCGCCTGCTTGCCACTGCCTGTAAGTGTAACACAAATAAATAGCTTCACACTTTAGCAGTAAAAGTTATTGTTTTTGTATATATAAGCAACTAAACACTAAACTAAATTTATTAACTGGGTTAAAATACTCATCTTATAAATTAGACTTTAGTCGCTTTTTTATCACCTATATGGTGGCTAAGTTTACCTTTAATTTGCACCTTAAGTGTATTGTTCATATCTTAACGTACACTTACTAAATTTATTGTTTATGGAAACTGTATCTATGCCAACTACGCCCTCTAAATCACAACACGTTTTAGTATTAAACTGTGGTAGTTCGAGTTTAAAATTTGCCATTATTGATGCTGATAACGGGCATGAAATTATTTCGGGCTTAGCTGAACGCCTAGGTTCAGAAAATCCATCTATTAAATATAAATACCAAGGTGATAAAACCGTTATCACCTTAGCTGCTAATCAAGCGCATGGTGAAGCCATTAATACGCTTGTGAGCCTAATTAAAGATCACCACTTAGATGAGCATTTAATTGCCGTAGGCCATCGTGTTGTTCACGGTGGTGAGCACTTTACTCAATCTGCATTAGTGGATGAAAAAGTCATAGCGGGTATTTCAGATGCTTCAAGCCTTGCCCCTTTACATGGCCATGCAAACTTACTGGGTATTTCATCAGCGCAGGCTTCGTTTGCTGGTTTGCCACAGGTTGCTGTTTTTGACACTGCATTTCATCAAACCATGGATAAAGTAGCCTACTTATATGCACTCCCTTACAAGCTATACACAGAGCACGGTGTTCGCCGTTACGGTATGCACGGCACAAGCCACTACTATGTAGCAAGCCAAACCGCTAAATTAATTAATAAGCCTGTTGAGCAAAGCAATTTTATTAGTGCGCATTTAGGTAATGGTTGTTCTGTATGTGCAATTAAAGGCGGTAAAAGTGTAGATACTAGCATGGGCTTAACCCCGCTTGCTGGGTTAGTAATGGGCACCCGCAGTGGTGATATCGACCCTGGTTTATTTAACTTTTTAACAACACAACTTAATTATGATGCAAAACAAATCGACAACTTACTTAATAAAGAAAGTGGTTTGTTAGGTATTAGTGAACTGTCTAACGACTGCAGAACCATAGAAGAAGCCGCTGTAGCTGGCCATGAAAAAGCCGCCCTTGCACTTGACATTTTTTGCTACCGCCTTGCTAAGCAAATTGCCGCCTACATGGTGCCATTACAGCAGTTAGATGCGCTTATTTTTACCGGTGGTATAGGCGAAAACTCAGATATTATCCGCGAAAAAGTAATCACACAACTGGCGTTTTTAGGCTTAGATTGCGATAAACAAGCCAACTTAGATGCGCGATTTGGTAATGAAGGCATTATTAGCTCTGACAACGCGACCACTAAAGCGGTTGTAATGCCAACTAATGAAGAATGGGTAATAGCCCTTGATGCCGCTAACATTGTGAAGGAGCTTTAATTATGGCACGTCGTATTATGTTAATTCCGGTTTCTACAGGTGTTGGTTTAACATCTGTTTCTGTCGGGTTAGTGCGTGCGCTTGAGCAAAAAACCGTGAAAGTTAACTTTTTCAAGCCAATTGCCCAACCACGTACGGGTGAAACAGGCCCTGAAAAGTCAACTCAAATTATTATGCAAGGCTCATCAATTACCCCACCAACTCCTTTTGCATTAAGCTATGCAGAGCAAATGATTGGCGATGGTAAAGGCGATGATTTACTTGAAGAAATAGTAGAGCGCTTTGAAAGTAAAATTAACGATGACGAAGTGGCTATTATTGAAGGTATGGTGCCTACTCGCCGCCAACCTTATGCAGGGCGTGTAAACCGCGAAATAGCCCAAACTCTGGGTGCCGATATTGTATTTGTATTAACCCCTGGTAATTACACCATTACGCAAATTGAAGACCGTTTAGAAATTGCTGCTGGGTATTATGGTGGCATTGATCACCCGCGGGTTTTAGGCTGTATTTTTAACAAAGTGAATGCCCCGCTCGATGAAGAAGGCCGCGCCCGCGCTGATTTGGTCGATTCATACAAAGCTGAAGAGCTCGATAACGAATTAAACCGTTTAGCTTCTTTACCTATTTTTAGAAAAAACCCATTTATGCTGTTAGGCGCCATCCCGTGGGACTTTGATTTAGTTGCGCCGCGCGTTAAAGATTTAAGCGCGTATTTAAAAGCCACCATTATTAACGAAGGCGACATGCTACACCGTCGCTTACGCCGTATTACATTTTGTGCGCGTACCGTATCAAACATTTTGAACCACTTTACACCGGGCGCATTATTAGTTACCCCAGGCGATCGTTCAGATATTTTAGTCGCTGCGTGTTTGTCGGCCATGAACGGCACTAAAATTGGTGCTATTTTACTTACCGGTGGTTTTGAACCAGAGCCGCGTATAATGGCGCTGTGTGAACAAGCAATGCAAACAGGCTTGCCTATTTTAGCCACAGAGGCCGATACTTGGCGTACATCATTACTACTGCATAATTTTAATATGGAAGTACCAAGCGATGATGACCAACGTATTGAAAAAGTAAAAGATCACAACGCAGAATATATCGATTCTGATTGGCTCGATACGCTTGCAAAAAATGTTGGAAAAACACGTAAGCTCTCTCCTCCTGCGTTTCGTTATTTACTTACTGATAAAGCCCGTAAAGCGGCTAAAACAGTGGTACTTCCTGAAGGAAATGAGCCGCGTACTATTAAAGCCGCGGCTATTTGTGGACAACGTGGTATTGCAAAAACAGTATTACTTGGCGATCGCGATGAAATAATGCGTATTGCCGAGCAACAAGGTATTGAGCTTAACGAACATGTAAGTATTGTTGAGCCAAAATCGGTGATTAACGACTATGTTGCACCTATGGTCGAAATTCGTAAAAGCAAAGGCTTAACAGAAGTCGTAGCACAAGAGCAATTACAAGATAATGTTGTACTGGGCACTATGATGCTTGAGCAAGGTAAAGTCGATGGCTTAGTATCTGGCGCTGTTAACACAACAGCTAATACAATTCGCCCACCGCTACAGCTAATTAAAACCGCTCCAGGGTCATCACTTGTATCGTCTGTGTTTTTTATGCTGCTGCCCGACCAAGTACTGGTATACGGCGACTGTGCAATTAACCCTGACCCTAATGCAGAACAATTAGCAGATATCGCTATTCAGTCAGCCGATTCTGCAGCTGCGTTTGGCATAGAGCCACGTGTTGCCATGATAAGCTACAGCACAGGTACTTCTGGCTCTGGCGCCGATGTTGAAAAAGTGCGTGAAGCCACGCAAATTGCTCAACAAAAACGTCCAGATTTAATTATTGATGGGCCATTGCAATACGACGCTGCGATTATGGAAAATGTTGCTCTTAAAAAAGCACCAAATAGCCCAGTAGCCGGTAAAGCTACGGTATTTATTTTCCCAGACCTTAATACCGGTAACACAACCTACAAAGCCGTACAACGTAGTGCCGATCTAATCAGCATAGGGCCTATGTTACAAGGTATGCGAAAGCCCGTTAACGATTTAAGCCGTGGCGCATTAGTCGATGACATAGTGTACACCATTGCACTTACAGCTATTCAAGCAGCTCAAGTTGAAGCACTCGAAAACGCCTAAATTAAACTAGTGCTTTTTATAGCCTAGCTAATATTTACTTATTAATTAGTTAGTTAGGCTATTTATACCTACCAATTCCCATACTTATCCACAGAAATTGTGGGTAAGTTTTAAATCCTTATTACCCACAGCCACACAGCCTTTATTTTAGTGGCTGTTACACCTTTAATTTATAGCCAATAATCTATACTATTAACTGACTCTATACGCTGTTTGCAGGTTATTAATGTCAAAACAAACATTACAATTACACAGCACGCTGTTGTCAATTCATAGTTTAGAAGTGGATGCAGACATTCCTGTAGCGCTATTAAAATTACCCCTATTTTTTATTTCTAAAACTCACGATGAGCTTTCTATTGTTTGCCCTAGTCATTTTGCTATTGAGTGTTTAGATACAGAGCCTGATTGGCAAGCACTTGAAGTGGTTGGCCCGTTGGGGTTTTCTTTAACGGGGATTATGGCCAATATATCTGGCGTGCTTGCAAAGGCTAATATTTCTATTTTTTCCATCTCAACCTACGACACAGATTATATTTTGGTAAAAAAACACACTGCGCAGCAAGCCATCACTGCACTTAAAAACGATGGCTACAATTTAGTAGTAGATCAATAAATGAGAACAGCCTCTATCGAGTTTTTAGCGCAAAATAAGCTCCCCGCCAGCGCATTAAAAATTACCAGCCCCTTTAGCGGCAAAGTCATTGATTTGAACCTGCACCCTGAGCCCTTTTTTAAATTTTCTACCCTTGGGCCAACTATGTTGGTTGCACTAAGTAATCATAAAATTTTAGCGCCCTTTGATGGCACTTTAGTGCAGGTTAAAAATGCAGGATGTGAATTTATTCTCCAAGCAAATAACGGTTTAAAGGTTCTCATTAACTTGTCACTACCGGCGCAGCAGCCTATTACACACACACATATTGCACAGCTAAATGGCAGCAAAATAAGCAAAGGGCAGCGCTTAGCTTACTTTGATTTACGCGAACTTAAATCGCCCTTACTGGCCAGCTTAGTGCTATTAAATGGCCATAACTTAGGTACTTTTCATTATTCACACACGCACGTAAATGCGGGTGTAGACCCCCTTTTAACTATTATTAAGAAGAACTAAACCTATGATCACTCTTTACGGCATTAGTAATTGCGACACCATTAAAAAAGCCAAAAAATACCTCGCCGACAACAACATAGATTTTACCTTTCACGATTACCGAAAAGACGGTGTAAACGAGCAGCTTGTAAGCGAATTTGCTGAGCATATTGACTGGGAACAGTTAGTTAATAAGCGTGGTACAACCTATCGCGCACTCGCTGATGAGCAAAAGCAAAACCTAAACAAAGACACGGCTATAACATTACTTGTAGAGCAACCAGCTATGATCAAGCGCCCAGTGCTTGTTAATAACAACAGCTACCACTTAGGCTTTAAAGCTGCGCAATACGATGAGATATTTAAATAATGACACATGAAGTAATTGCACTTGCACAAGCGCTTATTCAGCGCGAGTCGGTAACCCCTGAAGATGCGGGTTGCCAATCAATGATGAACGAGCGTTTAAAAGCCCTAGGATTTAATATCGAGTCGTTGTTTTTTACCGATACACTCAATACATGGGCCCGAAAAGGAAACGAGTCGCCACACTTTTGTTTTGCAGGCCATACCGATGTTGTCCCTACAGGCCCTGCACAAAACTGGCAGCACCCGCCATTTTCAGGCTTAATTGAAGATGGTTTGCTGCATGGCCGAGGCGCAGCTGATATGAAAGGTTCCCTGGCAGCAATGCTTGTTGCTACTGAGCGCTTTGTAGCTAAAAACCCTGATCACAAAGGCTCTATCTCATTTTTAATTACCTCTGATGAAGAAGGCCCCTTTATCAACGGCACAACCAAAGTAATAGACACGCTTGAAGCACGCGGCGAAAAAATTGATATGTGCTTAGTGGGTGAGCCTTCATCGCGAGATGTACTCGGTGATGTAGTGAAAAATGGCCGTCGTGGCTCCCTTACTGGCTTTTTAAAAGTAAAAGGTGTGCAAGGCCATGTAGCCTACCCCCACTTAGCACAAAACCCAATTCATTTGGCTGCCCCCGCCATTACTGAACTTAGCCAAACAGTGTGGGACAACGGCAATGAATTTTTCCCTGCAACCAGCTTCCAAGTATCAAATATAAAGGGTGGCACGGGGGCCGGTAATGTCATACCGGGCGAGCTTGAGGTGCAATTTAATTTTAGATTTAGTACCGAAGTAACTCATCAGCAACTGCAAGAACGGGTTAATGCTATTTTACAAACGCATGACTTAAACTACGAATTAAGCTGGATAGTAAACGGCTTGCCGTTTATAACCGAGCATGGCCCGTTAGTTGATGCCACTGTAAATGCGATTAAATCTGTTACGGGGTTAACCACTAACCTCGAAACCACCGGGGGTACGTCAGATGGGCGCTTTATAGCGCAAACAGGCGCAAAAGTGATTGAACTAGGCCCCCGCAACGCCACTATTCATAAAGTAGATGAATGTGTAAGCACCGATGATTTAATCGCTTTAGCTGATATTTACGAACAAATTTTAGAACAATTGTTAACCTAATGGCACTCGATACCAATACATTAGCAATGTGTATCACTGGACAAAGTGATACACACCTCACTGAGATTCAATCGCATCGGTTACATACTGATATTATTGATGACTTTTTAGCCCTGCAAAATGGCGCTAAAAATGCTGGTTTTGAGTTGACTATTGCCTCAAGTTTTCGCGATTTTAATCGCCAAGCTATGATTTGGAATAACAAGTTTTTAGGTATACGCCCTGTTTTTAATAAACAGCAACAGATAGTGGATTTAAGCCAACTAAATGAGTTGGAAAAATGCACGGCTATTATGCTCTACTCTGCCTTGCCAGGGGCTAGTCGGCATCATTTAGGTACCGACCTTGATGTGTATGATACCGCTGCAATTAACGATGACTATAAGCTGCAACTTACCCCTGATGAATACCAACATGGGGGACCATTTGCGCCACTCAGCCAGTGGCTTGATAAAAATCTAGCTAAATATGGTTTTTATCGCCCCTACAAACAGGATTTAGGCGGCGTAGCACCTGAACTTTGGCATATTAGCCATATTAAGCAATCTCAGCGGTTAGTAAACACATTGAGCGAAGCGATGCTTTACGAATGTATAAGCAACAGCGATTTAGAGGGTAAGTCAGCTATTTTAGATAATTTACCCGCGCTATATAAACGTTTTATAACAAATGTAAGCCCGCCTTAATAGCGGGCTTTTCTTGGCATTACCGCGCTGTATGCTTATTTAATATAAACACCAATACCGAGCCGAGTATTAGTGAGCTTGCAATAATAAACTCCACTGTTACCTGCTCAGATAAAAACAACATACCAGCGATAGCAGCCAGTACAGGCACACATAACTGTACGACCGCCGCTTGCGTGCTTTTTAGTAGCGGCATGGCCACATACCAAATACTGTAACCAATGCCTGATGCAATGGCGCCCGAGGCGCACGCTAGTAACACCCCTTGCATACTTACTGTTTTTAAATAGCCTATTGCTACAAGTAATAAAACAGGAATAGCCACTAAGCTTCTAATAAAGTTAAAGGCGGTGGTCCGCAGCGGCGATACACACGCTTTACCGCGTATACTGTAAACGCCCCATGCAACGCCACTTAACGCCATAAGCGATGCCCCTAACAAAGAAGGCACAGCGGCAGAGGGCAACATTAAATACACAAACCCAGCTAACGCGACAAAAAAAGCCCCCCACTGCAATTTACTTAGCTGCTCTTTTTTATATATGCCCCAACCAATCATGGTAAGTTGCACCGCTGAAAATAAAATAAGCGCACCGGTGCCTGTATCTAGCTCTATATAAGCAATAGAAAAACAAAGTGCATATACCAATAAACTAATACTGCTTCGCCAACTTCCGGTATCACTTAAAATAGCGTCATTAAGCGCCCCCTTACGCTTAAGGTTATACGTATATACAGCCATAATTAAGCCTAAACACACGGCACCACTTACGAGCCTGATAATTGTAAAATTCCACGCATCAATATAACCTTGCGCTAACGCCATACGGCAAAGTAAAGAATTTGCCGCAAAGGCTATTAATGCAACGAGGGTGTATAAAGTGGCTTTCAAAATCGCTCCTTAACTAAAACCTTATAATGAGATGCTTTAAATTGGCTTGCTCAGCCAGTTCTGTATTTAAACAGCTGAGCCATTTAGCTGTAAAGCGGCATTGTTGTAATTACTCTAATCTTATTCGCAGCATTATAACTTTATATACTGCTAAATTGCTGTAATTAAGCGTCTATCCTCTGGTATTCACAAGCTATTCATGATGATATGCCTACCTTAAATACACGTAATTTAACTAACTCGCGCTGACCTTAGGGAGAATAGTTTTTAAATCCTCACAGGTCTATATGCCCTAAATTAGGCTACGCTTTTTTACACTATTTCACACAAATCCAAAACCAGAGTATGTTAATCTTTAAAACCTAACTATATAGGAGTGCTCAGTGCGCCAAAGTATAATTTTAAGTGTTTGTTTTATATTAAGTGGATGCAGCACCATAGGCTTTAATGATTTATTTAACGACTATGCAAGCCAAATGACGCCTGTAAGAAACGCAATTCAAAATAACAATATTGAACAGGCTCAATCACTTATTGCCAACAATAGTAAGTTACACAGTAGCTATTTACTTAACCAATTAGAGCAAGCCCGTTTAAAAGACCTTGCTAACGAGCAAAGTCTTTCACAACAACAATTTGAAAACGTATACGCCCAGGTACAAACAAAACGAGAAGCAGCAAAAATTCAATTAAGTGCAGGGCTTGAACAAAGTAACGCCTTATTTACTAACGACTCTGCCATTACCTATGTACCACCGGCATATGAAATGAGTATGCTACATAGCTACAAAGCACTTAATTATGTATACAACAGTGATTTAGAAGGCGCCTTGGTTGAAATACGTCGTGCTAACAAAGTACAAGTCGATGCGCTTGCAGATAATCAAACACAAATAAACGACACAATAGAGCAAGCACAACAGCATTACCCAAGTATGAGTAATGTGACACGCGGTATTAAAAATGGTTTTCAAAATGCCTTTACGTTTTATTTATCTGCACTGTTGTACCAAAGTGATAAACAATACGATGATGCCTACATTGATTATAAAAAAGCATTAGAGATTCAACCTGATAATCACTACTTACAGCAAGATGTAATGCGATTAGCTAAAAAGCAAGGTTTTAACCAAGATTTAGAAGAGTTTGAGCGCCGCTTTAGCCCATTAAAGCCCCTTCGTGCTAATCACGGTGAAGTCGTTATATTGGTTGAACAAGGCTTAGTGCCTAAACAAGATGAATTTAAATTACGCTTGCCTATTTATACCTCAGGTGGCGATGCGCGTTTTTACAGTTTAGCAATGCCGGTTTATAAAGATAATGCGTTTATAGCTAATATTAATGGCGTAAATATAGGTTCGCAGAATTTAGAGCTCAACCCATTAGTGCATATAGAAGCATTAGCGGCTAAAACATTAGAGCAACAAATACCGGCTCGCGTATCTAGGCAAGTATTACGCTTAGTAGCCAAAGAAAAAGTGCGCGCAGAGCTTGCACGTAGCACAGGTGATGTAGGCAATATCATTGCTAATATTTATAATTTGGCGTCTGAGCAGGCCGATACACGCAGCTGGCTTACTTTACCTAATCAAATAAGCATGGCTCGTAGCAGTTTAAATGCAGGGTCGCATACACTTTTAATAGGCAACCATGCGCCTATTAATTTTACCGTTAGTAAGCAAGGGTTAACCTTAATTTACCTAACCTCTATTAATAACTATTTTAACTACCATGTGGTTCAACTCTAGGAGTCATCATGAAATATACTTTGCCATTAGTGGCTGCATTAATGCTTGGGGCATGTGCAAGCCAACCTGATACATCAGGCATTTCGGTTGAGCAAAGCAAAAATACATTTAACGAGCAGTTACATGTTGATAATCCTGCTCTAGGTGAAAAGCTTGCCATTACCGATGTTAAAACACGCCAAACAAACCAGTTAACCGACGTGGTAGTAACACTAAGCAGCCAATATAAAAAGTCTCAGTATTTGCAGTATCAGTTTAATTGGTACGACAAAGACGGGTTTGTAATTAAAGGAAACCACTCACCTTGGCAAGCCTTAACACTGTTTGGTTTTTCTAAAACACAATTACCCGGCTTAGCGCCAACACCGGATGCGGTTACATTTTCGCTCGCAGTAAGAGAAGTGTCTACCGACGCACAAGAATTTAAAGAATAAGGGTTATAAAGATGATCACTACACAATTTAAAACGTTATCGAGTTATGCAGTTATTGGCCTGAGCGCACTCATTTTAAGCGGTTGTGCCAATAAAGCCGTAGTTAGTTATGGCGACGCGCAAGCAGTAGAAACCACCGATATAAACTTTGGCTCTACCGATTTACAAAAAGTAGCCAGCCAAATGACCGACTCACTACTTAGCTCGCCGGTTATTGGCACAATGACCCAAAACAAACGCCCTGTGGTATTTGTTGAGCGCATTAAAAATAAAACCAGTGAACACATAGACACTGAATCTATTACCGACTCAATCTCTACGCAACTGTTGCGCAGCGGTAAGTTTCGTTTTGTTGACATGACCCGTGTTGAATCAGTACGTGAGCAGCTTAACTTTCAAAACGAAGATGCCCTTGTAAACCCTGCCACCGCTGTTGCCTTTGGTAAACAAATTGGTGCGCAATACATGTTGTACGGCAACTTATCGAGCATTGTTAAATCAAATGCTGATAAATCAGATGTGTATTACAAATTTACAATGCGCTTAATGGATATGCAAAGCGGCCTAGTCGAGTGGGCAGACGAAACTGAAATTCGTAAAACGAAAGAAAAATCGACATTTGGTTGGTAATAATACCAATTAGCTAAATTAACTGATCTATTTTGAGGCTGGATAAACGCGTTGATAGCTAGAAAAAATTGCTATTTATTTGTTTTAAATGAGAATCTTTAACGCAGGTAGTGACACGTTTAGCCGCAAAATGATTAAGTATTTTTCGCATTGGTATACATTTCCACGCAAAGGCAAAAATATTGCCTTTATGTAACACCATCAGGAGACACCTATGAAAGCCTTAACCATAGCAATGTGTGCATTGCTTACACTCAGTGCACCAAGTTTTGCTAACTATGAGCGAAACAAAGCCGTGCCTGTACAACAGGTTTTATTTGGCGATGTAAAATCTGTACGTAAAATTACCGAACAAGAGCTTGTGCAAGACAAAAACAATGGCTGGAAAACCTTTGGCGGCGCCCTACTCGGGGGTGTTGTCGGTAATCAATTTGGTGGTGGGAGCGGTCGTACCGTCGCCACTATTTTAGGCTCAGTCATTGGCGGAAGCGTGGCACATAATAATCAGCAAAAAAGCTATTATAAGCAAACACACCTAGTAGAGTTATTGATTCAGGTAGAAAACGGCGATCAATACATGGTGGTACAAGACCAAGACCAGTCAATGCGCTTTAGTAAAGGTGATAACGTACGGTTGGTCTATTTAAGTGATAATACCGTAAGAGTTGACCGCGCGTACTAATAAACCCGTATCAGCGGTATCGCATAAATAAAAAACGAGCTATTTAAGCTCGTTTTTTATTTACAGCGTATTAGTTGGAATTAACTAAACTTGGCGATAGTCTTTAAAAAAGCGCTGCATTTTAAGCATCGCACTCGATAAATCGTCTTTGTTAGGTAAAAACACTAACCTAAAGTGATCAGGCTCTGGCCAATTAAATGCACGCCCATGCACTAATAATATTTTTTCTGCTTTTAGTAAATCAAACATCATTTTTTCATCATCAGTGACATTAAAATGAGCCGTGTCTACTTTAGCAAACGCGTAAAGCGCCCCTTTTGGCTTTTTACAGCTTATCCCTTCAATAGCATTAAGCCCACGCCAAGCAATATCGCGCTGAACATATAATCGCCCGCCTGGGTCGATTAAGCTATCTATTGATTGCACACCCCCTAGCGCTTGTTGTATCGCATATTGCGCGGGTACATTGGCACACAAACGCATAGACGATAAAATATCTAGCCCTTTGCGTAAATCTTCCATTGCTGAGGTGCGTCCGCTTAGTACCATCCAGCCCATTCGAATACCTGCCGCACGGTAGGTTTTAGCTAAACCATTAAAGGTAATAATGGGCACATCGTCGCATAGCGCACCAATTGAGGTGTGGGTGATGCCATCGTATAAAATCTTTTCGTAAATTTCATCGCTAAGCAGTAACAGCTTATGCTCGCGCGCCACATTAATTAACTCTAAAAGTAAATCGTCACTATAAACCGCCCCGGTTGGGTTATTAGGGTTAATTAGTACAAGCGCTTTTGTTTTAGACGTAATTTTACTTTTTATATCAGCAATATCCGGAAACCAATCTTGCTCTTCATCACATAAATAATGAACAGGGTTGCCGCCTGCTAATTTAACTGACGCGGTCCACAGAGGGTAATCAGGCGCAGGAATAAGCACTTCATCATCGTTATTTAATAACGCTTGGGTGATCATTTGAATAAGCTCGCTCACCCCATTACCAATATAAATATTATCTACATCTAAGTTATGTAAACCTCGTTGCTGGTAATGCTGATAAACCGCTACACGGGCTGAATATAACCCCTTTGAGTCGCAGTAGCCTTGGGCCGAATACAAATTACGAATAATATCGCGGTGCATGTCCTCTGGCATATCAAAACCAAACGCCGCAGGGTTACCAATATTAAGCTTTAGTACCTTTTGACCTTCGTCTTCCATTTTTTTGGCTTGCGCTAAAACCGGTCCACGAATGTCATAACATACACCTTCTAATTTGTGACTCTTTTTAATATCTGACATTTTTACCTCTTTGGGGCGAACTGGCTTTATGGAAAAAATAATTAACTAGGAGTGGGTTTGTTAAATGCGAGGGTTATAACCTAATGGGCTCGGTAAAATTGTGTAACTACCCAAGGGTGGCCCTTGGGCAATGCGTGATCAAATTTATTATCGAGAGGCCAAACACGCCCTAGTAAAGTCTAAGACTACCCTAGTAAAGGCGTAAAATGCCAGCGTAATTAGTTGCTTAATACTGAAATAAATTCACGTTAACAAATAAAGTTAATTAGACTCTACCCACGCTCTTAATTGGGCCTGCGAACCACTTACTTGCGCCAATAAATCTGTAGATGCCGTAACAGCTTGCGCTAAGTTATCTTGATTTAGATTAAGTTCAATATCACGGGCTACATTAGATAAACTCGTGGCACCAAACTGAGCCGCGTTCGACTTTAAACTATGGGCATGACGAATTGCCGCTTCTTTATCGTTACCAATGGTTGCAATTACTTCATTACCAAGGCGCTCAAATTCACTGCAGCAAAATTCAAGTGTATCTTTAAACTGCTCACCAAGTAACGACTGCATACTTTCTAAAGCAGCCTCATCTATTTGTACTTCTGTCATATTTTTAGCCCTTCTAAACATTCCGTGTCATTTTATAATTAATAGTATTACTGTATATCTATGCGTAAAAAAATCCAACTTTATTACTTTATAAATGTATAATTATCAAAATACACTCGCAATAAAAAGTTTAATTAATGACTCGCCAAGTTTGTGAACGCTGTTTGTTTACGCCCTCTACCTGTATATGCGGGGCCATTAAACGTTTAACAAATAAAGTTAGCGTGGTTATTCTACAACACCCCAGTGAAGAAAAAATAGCGAAAAACACGGCAAAATTGCTGAATTTGAGCCTAACTGACTGCAAAATAATCAAAGGGGAAAATAACACAGACTTTGCCATGCTCAATTCTTTACCTGTTAAGTCTACGGTACTGCTCTACCCTAATGAGCACGCCACCTACTTAGATGATGCAAACCCAAAGCCAGCCTTAAGTAACATTACGCATTTAGTCGTGATTGATGGCACCTGGAAAAAAGCCTATAAAATTTTGCAGCTGACCCCGCTACTCACTAAATTTAAAACAGTGAGCTTTAAGCAGTTACCGCAAAGCCGTTACGCTATTCGAAAAGCCCCTAGAGCCGACAGTCTTTCTACGCTTGAGGCCGTTGCACATAGTTTGTTGTTAATAGAGCAGTTAAACCCTGCTCCACTTTATAATTTATTAGATGAATTAATACAAAAACAAACCCAACACATGCCCGAACACGTAAAAGCACGTTACTTAAGTTAGCCACCATTAAATGTAAATGCGTAATTACCCAAACAGATTAAAACGCGGATTCACTCGTAAAGGGCCAGACTACCGCTTTGACGACCAAGTTGACTTTAGTGATATTAGAGACACCTTTGGCTTTAGATCTATGGTTGTAGGAAAATGGGTGACCAAAGAAGAGCATTTTATTAGTGCAAACTTAATTTACGATGCCCTCGCCGACCTTGCTCAAATATTACATTTACCACCCAAAGCCATTGGCCTGCGCGGCAAACTAAATTTTGCCTTTGGGCATGGCGGTCAAAAAGGCGTCCAAGCGCATTATAACGCAGCTTCACAAACCCTTGCTTTAGCAAAAAACGCCGGCGGTGGCGCATTGGCTCACGAATGGTTTCATGCCTTTGATCACCATATAAGCGAGCATTTATTTAATGCAAAACCTCGCTTTGGTTTTGCATCAAAATTATGGCTTTCAAATACGCCAAATTTATCGCACCCACTTAATAGTGCGCTAAACGATTTTTACAAAAACGTGTTTTTAGATTTTGATGGGGAAGATGCGAATGAATTTGTACAAACGTGCATAAAACACGACCAAGCGCATAACATAAACTACATGAGTATGCCTGAGGAGTTAGCAGCCCGCTGCTTTGAAGCTTGCATAGAGGCGAACAGCACGATACAAAATAGTTTTTTGGTAAGTGGCTTAAAAAGCAGTAATTTAATATACCCAAATGCTCAGCATGTTAATAAAGCAAATAAAGCCCTTAATAAGTATTTTGAACTACTAGGAACTGCGCTTCACAGAGCCTAAACCTCATCAGACACATTACAAACTTCCCAGTATTAATTATATCCTTTTATTATTTAAATTCTTTAAAATAATCTTCGCTATCTTCTATCTCATATATTTCAAAATCATTTTCCCATCTACATATACTAGAAGCATCAAATTCCAAGTTTGGATTATCATAATTAGGAAAAGTAAAGTTTACTTCTGTAGATTCTAAGTCAGCATTTAAGCTACTTAACTTGTATTTATATTCACTTCGCTCTTTTATGCCATTGAGCTTTGAGCTCCAAAGCTCATACTCTTCACCGCCATGAATTGCAGTAATAAGTTGATAAGTAACTTCATGGGAGAACATATCACCGGGTATTTTTGACTCAACAACAACTTCTTGCATATTAAACGTGCCATCGGAAGCTGTAATAACCTGATCTTCTTTTTCAATTTTATGTGCAAATTTAAGGCTGCGATTAATTAAAACACCTTCAACAGGGTTGCCGTTTAAAGTAATAATCCCTTTAACTTCAGAGCACATGTGTACGTCATATTTTTTTATTAAACCAAACATAGTGGTTTGAGCCTCCTTACCTATATTTCTAATTATTTAAAATAAGTTCCATTAATTAAAAAACGAGGAAGTGAATCACTTTCAACCGTTACCTCATTACCCATATCGTGCCACATGCATGCCATACCTAGTAATTGTAGGGGTAAAAATGATTCAACCGGAACAGTGTCTGGTTCACTTGCATTCATCCAGTACTTCTCTTGTAATTGCACATTTTTTGCGAGAGTTTCATTAAAATCAAAGCCAATGTCTGTAGTAAGTGCGGCAAAGGTTTCTAAATACCCCATCGCTATACCTAATGCCCATTCATTACCTTGCTCTACCACCATTTTCATGCCCTCATTAAGTAACAATGGGTAATTCTCTTGTCGGTGATGATAAGCTTGAAATACCTCTACTAATTTATAAGAGACAGGGCCAGCCTTAGTGGCACTTTGTTTCATAACTTCAACAGGGAAGCTCGCCAAGCTATTCATACTTTCAGAGTCGCGAGTGACCATAGCTAAAAAATAGGCGTCAAGCCACTCTGCAGGATTTGCATAACCTGCCTCTAACATTCCCTTACCATTCCAAGTTACTTCAGGTAAATCGAATATTTTAAAGGTAAGGTCTTGCTCTGGATGCTCTGCAAACTTCAAAAATGCAGCATACATTTTTGACGCATAACGTAAGCCCGTTGCAGATTCTTTTTCTCTTTCAGGCGTTAAGACTTCCCAAGTAAGCCAGCGAGACAACTCCAGCCTATCCTTTGCACATTTAATTAGATTGTCACGATAATCCCCGAAGAAGTCTGGCGTTTCATCAATTTCTTCTCTAGGGAATTCCAACCATTCATTCAGCGGTACTTTTTCGAATTTAGGCTTACAAATTCTTTCAACTTTCATTTTTCACCTATTAGCTATTATCTACCAATATCGAACTCTGAAATCTTTACTTCCCTAACTCTAGACCCCTGTTCCGTTTTTTCTATAGGAGTTTCTATATGCAAATATTTAATTTCATTTTTCTTTCTACGTGCTGCTTTATCAATTGCTTTTGCCGCCTTTCTATCCGTTGCAGTATCTCTTCCTTTCATATTCTCGGTAATAGCTTGCGCATACTTCTTCGTGCCTTGCTGGTAATCCTGATCACCAATTTGCTTTTTACCCAGTGGGCTCTTACCGCCTTTGGCTTCAACAATTATCACATCACCCTCAGAGTTTTGATAAACCATATCAAAATTACCTGATACCGACGTCGAATTGTCTAAACTATCTGGATGAATTCTCTTATAATCTGGGTAATTGGCTTTTACAGCCATATCGGCTGCCTTTTCTCCAATTTTAGCCGATTGCTCATTCACTTTAGGATTTTGGTTGTTGTATCCATCTGTTTGCCGTGCAAATTTATCACGATTTTTCATTGCCTTGTCACGTGCGACGCAATGAACTTGTAGTTCTTCTTTTTCTTCAGGCTTCAATATATATATTTTCTGAATTATCTTTCTTTTTAGCCGTAACCAATGTTCTCGCTGTATTTTCTTTAATCCGCCCTTTGGTAGCCCATTCTTCATTAACTGCTTTACCATCAAATTCGTGCATACCTGCAAATTCTTCAATAGTAAGCTCCATTTCTTTAGTTTCTCCCCCAATATGACGATGAATAGTTATGGTATTGTCCACCTCATTCATAGTCTCTACTGTATAGGAATAATTTAACTTATTCACACCCTCTGGTTTTTGAACCTTTAACTTACCTTCTGGATCTGTGAGTACGGCACTATCTATAGCACTTTTTAATATTTTATCCTTCGCAGCTTGCTCAATACCATTACCAACTAATGTACCTAGCATTGCAGATAATTTTTCTTGCCCCTCTTTACACAATAACCCAAACGGATCCACCCAATTAACCGGATTAGGTGCATATTGGTAATGGTTTATGCCACCCACTAAGCCGATTGGATCTTGGTTTATAAAACGCTGTTGTTTGGGGCTGTAGTAACGGTAGCGGTTGTAATGTAAGCCACTCTCTTCATCTAAATATTGCCCTTGAAAGCGGATTGGCTGAGTGAAGGTGTTTCCTTTATTAGTGTCAGACTCGGCTTCTGGTTCTTCATAACCATACACATCGGCTTGGTTTTCCCATACGACTTCTGCTTTGTTATTGGTTACAAAACGTGGGGTATTCAGTTGGTCTAGGTGGTAGTAGTACACCTCACCTTGTTTAATTAGTGCTACTGGATGAAATTGATTTGGCAGGTTGATATACCAGGTATATTCACCGTGTTGGCATTCGCCGATTAACTGGTCGTTATCCCAAATGTAGTCAATTTTGCCGTGCTCGGTGTGTTTTGCGATACGGCGGCCTAATGGGTCGTAGTCGTATTGCGTGAGTGTGCCGTTATTATTAAAACAACTTAATTGGTTAAATGCATTGTATTCACGGAGGGTTTTAATGCCTTTGCCGGTTTCGCGTATTTGGTTACCAAACTCGTCGTAGTAAAAGTCGCTGTCGCCAAAGTGTGTTAGGCGGTCGGCGTCGGTGGCACTGTTTATTGTGGTGTTGTTAGTACTTTCATTGTTTGCTACTGAGTCAACGTTGCTACTATTTTTACTACTACTTTCACTACTATTTGGCGCTAACTCATTATATTCGCTATGGGTGGCGTGTGTTAAATCAATAGAAGAGCTGGCTGTATGCTCGTTACTGGCTGCATCATGTTCTATACCCTGCTCGCCTGTATCTCTAAGGTCTGCATCGCTTGTGTTTGATTTAACTGTTTGGCTTTGCGGGTTACCAAAGCTATCCCACTGGTAGTGTGTGATTGTATCAGCACCTGAGCTTGCCAATGTTTGTTTTATTAACTGACCCAAGCTGTTGTATTCAAAATTGATATTTTGGCTGCTTACGCCTTCATTTTTGCGGGCAATAAGCTGGTTTACACTGTCGTAGTTGTACGTACAGGTATCAAATAATGCTTGCGCAGGATGGGTTAACTGCTGCTTTAAGATGTATTGTGCATTATGCGCACGGGTAATTTTACCTTGCAGATTATAGCTGTAGTAATTGGCGTTATAAGCGATAACAGGTAAGGACTTAGGCTAAAAACCTAAGCCCTTACAACATCCATGTTGTTAAAGAGCAAATTTAAATGGTAGTTATAATTATGAAAAAGCTTTTCGGATCAGCGCATCATGGTCAAGCACTTCGATTTGTCCAAATTGTGCCAAAATTGATAGATGTACAAAGATATTGACCTTATTTATATTCTCAAGAATAGTTTCCCCACCAACAATTAAGCTAGGCTCAAAACCATACATTTCGTCTGGCTCTAATTCACCAAACTTTTCGATACATGATTCAAATAGATATTCTCCATTGTCATCTTCAATATCATACTCTTCTACATCTGCTAAACCAAAAAACCTTTCTATTGCTATATTATGATTATTCTTAGGTTTTCCATCTTGCTCAATAATCCATCCATTAGCGGTATTAAGTTCATATTTATACCCTGTTTCTTCACCCCAAATAAATAAATCACCAAAAGCACTTCGCGCAAAAACATGATAAATATCATCATCCGGGATATTCGTTTGCTCTAACCATTCGTCAAGGATATCTTCATAATCATCAGGGTTAACAATCCAAAACAGTCCTTGCTTAAAACTACAAAAACCATATTCATGCCAATATTCTAGTAAGCGCTCTGGGAGCTTATTTTTAAATTTTTCTAGTGTTACGTCTGAGCACCTTACTTGTTGCTCTGGCCTACCAAAATCTTCTAAAAAGCCTTCAAACATTTCATCTAATTTAAACTTACTCATATTAAAACCTTATTTACAACGTGATAATTCAACATTCATTTTTGCATCTGGGCCATGTAAATCCATTGCTTGTTGGGCAGCCCTGTCCATCCCCGTAACACGATCAGCTTTAGCCCATTGTGATCCGAGTGATGAGTTAACATTAGCATTTCCTAATCGTGATATTTTATCATGACCACCGGCTATCATATCAGGGTCATGCAGAGCTGCTAATTCTTTTAACGTTTCCTCAGCTTTTAAGCTAGCGAGTGTTTTTGCTTCTTGTCTGGATTTACCTTGATCAAGCAAAGAATCTGATACTGACTTTTTAATCTTATTTAAAAGCTTTTTCCTAGCTTTGTTCTGTTCTGCACTATTATTAGTTAAAATCTTTCTTGCTTTTGAATGTCCGTGTTCTTTCACTAGATCAGTAAGTGTTTCCCTATTTTGTAAATATTCACCCACCGACATTTTATTAATACCCTCTTGTTGAGCTTTTAATTGTTTATAAAACTCTTTCTCTAGTTTCCCTTTATTACCACCAAAAGTTTTAGCTTTAAGTAATGTATTACTTGGTTTAAAACACGGAGGGTTATATTTTTTCATAATTGGTGCTTTCAATACTTTTTTCTTAGCATTTTCAAGCGGCTTGGTAGCTGAATCGGGTACTTTATCTAAAACCTTATCAATCACTTTAAATGGCTTCACAACAGCAAGTGCAATACTTGCTAATGCGGCTGTGTAGTCACCTGAAATTACTTGATTTGTTGCATTTATACTATCTTCAGCAAGTAAACTCCAAACCTCGGCTTCCCAGCCTCCCTCTTCACTTATTTGTTTATTTGCATCATTTAAAAGCCAAACCCCAAAGCTTTTATCACTACTCTCCTTACAACTCAACCCAAACGGATCCACCCAATTAACCGGATTTGGCGCATATTGATAATGGTTGATTCCACCCACTAAACCTATCGGATCTTGGTTTATAAAACGCTGTTGTTTAGGGCTGTAATAGCGATAGCGGTTGTAATGTAGGCCACTCTCTTCATCTAAATATTGCCCCTGAAAACGGATTGGCTGAGTGAAGCTATTTGTAGTACTTACTTCTAAATCTTCATAACCATACACATCGGCTTGGTTTTCCCACACCACTTCTGCTTTGTTGTTTATTACAAAACGTGGGGTATTCAGTTGGTCTAGGTGGTAGTAGTACACCTCACCTTTTGTAATCAGTGCTACTGGATGAAATTGATTTGGCAGGTTGATATACCAGGTATATTCACCGTGTTGGCATTCGCCGATTAACTGGTCGTTATCCCAAATGTAGTCAATTTTACCGTGCTCGGTGTGCTTGGCGATACGACGACCTAATGGGTCGTAGTCGTATTGGATGAGCGTACCGTTGTTGTTAAAACAGCTTAACTGGTTAAACGCGTTATATTCACGGCGGGTTTTTATGCCTTTGCCGGTTTCGCGTATTTGGTTACCAAACTCGTCGTAGTAAAAGTCGCTGTCGCCAAATTGTGTCAGACGGTCGGCGTCGGTGGCACTGTTTATTGTGGTGTTGTTAGTGCCTTGATTGTTTACTGCTGAGCCTGCGTTACTACTATTTTTATTACTACTTTCACTACTATTTGGCGCTACCTCATTGTATTCGCTATGCGTGGCGTGTGTTAAATCAATAGAAGAGCTGACTGTATGCTTGTTACTGGCAACCTTATGCTTTGCACCTTGCTCGCCGTTAGCTGTATCGCTAGTTTTTTTATCACACGTGCTTGTATCTTTAGTGTCTGCATCGCTTGTGTTTGATTTAATTGTTTGACTTTGCGGGTTACCAAAGCTATCCCACTTATAGTCTATGGTTGTATCAGCTTTAGAACTGGCTAGGTTTTGCTTAATTAACTGGCCGAGGCTGTTGTATTCAAAATTGATATTTTGGCTGCTTACACCTTCGTTTTTGCGGGCAATAAGCTGGTTTACACTGTCGTAGTTGTACGTACAGGTATCAAATAGCGCTTGCTCAGGATGGGTTAACTGCTGCTGTGTTAAGCGGATAAATACATCAAACTGCTGACTAAGGGTAATACAGTTACCAAACTGCTGGGGTTTAATATTACCTTGGCTGAATTAAATAATACATCCACTCTAATTTAGCAAGCAAAGCTGCCAAACTTCAAAATTAAGATGGGAGTCAAGCTTATTTTTTACTGTTATATCATATTAAAATTAGGGTGGGTGCCTAGTTTATTTTTTGAATAAAACTTATCTTCCTCTGTAAATTTAATAGGTCCTCTAATAAAGACAAAATATTTCCCATTATTTCAATTACTAAATCTCAAAAACTATAAATCTACCTCAATTATATTTTCTATATTTGGGGTTGATTCTAATAATACCTTCCATTCGACAAGGGCGTTTTTCAGCTGTTGCGTAGTTAAAATTTGAAAGTAGCTATCATCAAGTAAAGAATAAATTTGTGCGTTCTCAATTGTAAATTCAGCTCTCCACCTCTCACGATCCCAATCAAAAGAGGCACATTCAATAGTTAAAACAGAATTTATTCTTTTTATACCTTCCTCAACCCAAGGAATAGTATCATCGTATGATAATCCACCATCATCCATGAGGAGACTAGATAGGATACTTTTATCATCGTTATTATCTGTGATTGAAGAGCAAACTGGATAAATAGAATCAACATCTCTTTTCCAAGAAAAACTTATTTTCATAATTAAACCTTAATATAATGAATAAACAGTAGTTTTTGGTTCAAACCTCCCTTTTACTTTAATTCAACTGGGCGTTGTTACTGTAGTGGCTGTGAAAATTTTTAATAACTCTGATTTATTCATCGACTACTTTCCATGGTTTTAATTGGTCGTCACTAAATAAAAATACCAAGGCACTGCTAAGCAAACTCCCCCTAAAATTCCTTGTCGACTCAAGCGCCCAAATACAGCGCAATGAGCACCAACGTATAGTGCAAGACAAACCATAAAAGCCGCTAAAAATAATACCCAAAATTGATCTATAAATAGAACGGGTAACAACACACATAATGTTACTAATGTTGATTCCAGTACCCACTTTACTGACGAAACTTTATCAGTTTGGCGCTTCATGGTTAGCCACAACATAAAAATATAAAGACCATGGCAAACAATAATTAAAAACAGCAGCTTCATAAGAGAATCTCATTAGTCAGTATTATGGTAGAAAGCAACTTCCCGAACGCATCATGAATCATGCACTTTAGACTACAAGTCTATTTGCCATTCTAGCTGGCACCATGGGTGTTCATCGTCAGCTAAAATTGATGTCAATTCTTCGACATCTAATTGAATCTTTTGCTTTATTTCAAAATCATTAGGGTAACGTTTAGTGCCTACCGGTTCAGCTAAGTTAATACCAACCCAAGTCAAGCGACCAACAAGGTGACTCAAGCCAAATTCTTGCCAATCAGTAAACAATTGCTGTGCAATCTTGCCCAACACGAGTAAATAATACCAAGCCTCTTGTTCTGTGATTAAACCAGTAGTAAACGCACACCGACATAAAAACGCAGAGCGTCCTATATCAAAACCTTTAATTCCACAGTTTGATAATGCAACATTATGTTTTTGAGCCCATGCACTAACCACATATTCATCACTGTTTTTATCTTCATTTTGATTTAAAAAAAAGCGTTCAATGTATAAGTCATGACGAACGCTTTGGGCTAAACAATTCATAAACTGACCACTTCGAGCTGTGTCTGTAAAAACATCTAGAGTTTCAACTAAGTCAACTTTGCTATGTATATCATAACTATTTTTCAATACTTTTATATTACCATTGATAATTGCTTGCAATGGGTATGTCTTACTCTTATGTAACAAACAATCCAGAGAATAGCCATTTTGCATCGATAGGTAACCAGATAAACTAATTAACCAGTGTTTCTGCTTATTAGTTAATGATTGGCTTTTAAGCATTAAATCTGCTTGACTATTGTCCATCAACTATCTCCTTTTTATTCTGTAATTGCATACATAGCTCATTATGTGTTGCTTGATAGGACAACCCTTGCTCGATAAGTTTTTCAGCACACGTAATGGCTGAATTCAAAGAGTGAACAGCGTATGGATGAGTATTATACTCGTATGCTGCTTGTTTAAATGACTCTAGAGCTTTGCCATACTCGTTTAATTCTAAAAGTGCGCATCCTTTAAAATAATATGCTTGTGGCGCTGTGCGTAGGGCTTTAATTGCTATGTCAGCTAACATAATACAAGTATCATAGTCTTGTTGATCAAATGCAGCCTCTAAAAACTTTAAACAATCACTCGGGTTATAAAGCATAAATTGTTTAATTTCTTTGACACAATTAAGGGCATCACGTTTGCGGTTTTCAACAACACTATGGTCCTCGTAATCAACTAACTCTGTATCTCGAATACATAATATAGCCAGTGCAAAGATTTGCATTGATTCAATATGCCATACTGATTCAAGTGATCGTCTGACTGAATCTCGCTCATTTGTTAGTTCAAGTATTTCCATTTCTTGTTCTGTATAACAACGAGGTTCTAAAGAGCCAGAAAAGAAGGCTGTTTGATAGAAATCGCTAAAAGTAGCAGTATGTTCTTGTATTGTTTCTACTAGTAATTCATAGGTAATTAAATCGTAACAATACCTTACTAGCTCAACAATTAGTGGCCATAGCCACAGCTGGCGTTCAATATATAGATCAATAAACAATAAAAACTCAGAATATGCTTCATCTAAACGATGTAATTTACATAAGCATAAAGCCTGTAGGTAGTTAGCCTGCTCTATGAATACATGTTTATATTGCTCAGTAATTGATAGAGCATCCTGATATCGCCCATTTTCATACAATAACGTCGCAATTTTTATAGCGTTTTGTGTTTCATCAGCTCTCAACTCTCGAATATATCCGCGCCTTGCTGTTATTAATGCAACCTCAATTTCCATATCGGCAGCAACACGTGTTTCTGCATCTAAATAAAGGTAGGCTCTTTCAAAATTATTAAGCTTTAAGTAACACATGCCAATGTTTTTAAACATAACCTTGGTGCAGAAGTCGCGATAATTTCGCTCTTGCTGTATATAAAGCTTAAGTGCAAGCTCATAATTTTTTAGTTTATACTCAGCATGTGCCTGATAATTTAAGAGGGACTCTTCGGTGTAGGGAATTGTTAAAGGTGTGAGGATACGTTTAATACTACTATAGCCATTAATTGTCCATAAATACTTAACTATATAATTGTAAAGAGGAAAGTCAGTTTTAAATACCGGCTCTATTTGCTGAACTATATCCTCTATTTCTTCAGCAGAGAATGTATCGTACAAACATTTATCTTCAATATAACTACGTATTTTAAGATGACGATTAAAAGCTTCAAAATCAATATCATCACTAATGTTCTCAACTAAGCCATCATTAATTCTTTTTGGTAACGTTTTTATGTAACGAGATAAAGCGATCGCCGCTTTTCGGGTCGTATCATTACTACTGGTAGACAAGCCATCAGTAATTTTTAAACTATTATCCAAAAATATCCATATATTTTCAGGTAAAAAGTAGTGATTAGAAAAAAAACCAAGTAAATTCTCGGTCAACGTCTTGCTTTGATTAACGTCCCAAAATATCGGGGCCGCGAATAACATTTTCCACTTTTCTAAACTGTGCCTACCTAAAATATCACTATAAAGTTGTTCTAAGGCAAGGTTGAGTTGGGGTATCGTGTGAATGATTGAAAACTCAACAGGCTCGTCATTTGTATCATGGTTTGGACTAGCTTTAAGTTCAAAAAAAACTTCAGCCTGTGTATTTTCAATATCAGTATCTAACTGTGGCTGATCATCCTTAAGTAATACATCATCAAGTATTATTGAATTATCATTTTCAGCATCGGCACTTTTTGAAATTTCTTTTAATGCTTGATCATACGCTTTACGTAATGCTTTAAATTCTTCAGGGAATTCTGCGGGCGGCGTTTTTTTTAATAACTGCGTATATGCTAATTTTACGGCGCGTTTATCTTGTGTTGGCTCAATACCTAACACTATCCAATGGACCATTTAGTTTACTCTTATATTGTAGGCACAAATAATAAAATGCATGTTAATAAGACATATGCAAAAACACTTTTATACGCTCTTTTGCAGCATCAATTTTATGATTATCATGAGTTTCTAACGCGCGCTCAAAAAGCCCAATAGCTTCACCTACTTTTCTGCGCTTGTCGCCTAACCCCTCTTGGAACATACGCTCAAGTTTCGCTTTAAAAGAGGTATTAGCAAGTTTGTTTTTTGGTAATATTTTTAAAGCTTGAAGCCTTGCAAATTGCTCTTGCAATTGATTTTGGTCAAGCTCTTTAACATTCTCACCAACATAAGTTCGGTATGTTTTTTCAGAATCCTTATTTTTAACTTCGACTTCAATGACACCATTGAGATCATAAGTATAAGTTATATAAAAAGACTGAATTTTGTTTAAAGGTTCAAGTGTAATGTCTAATGCTCCCATTAACACATTATCTTTAGGTAAGTAATTTTCACCTTGGTAAATATTAATCAAGACGCTTTCTTGACTTGGATGTTTGGAAAATAAAGAGCGAGTTTCACTAACAGGGATTGTAGAGTTACGCTCTATAATTGGTAAAAATTCAGGTTGGTTATGCTCGTTTGATATCTCAACGCCTAGTGTAAAAGGGCAAACATCCGTCATAATTACATCTTTGAACTGATTATTTCGCGCATTCATACTTGCTTGAATAGCTGCACCAATAGCAATAGCGTGGTCTGGATTATATTGAATTTGTGTAATGCGCGAAAACGCATGATTAATTTGCTGGCGAAAAATTGGCATACGGGTGGCACCACCCACAAAAACCAAGCCATCTATATCATCTATAGATAATTGTGCATCCGTCATTGCTCTATGAATAGGAAACTTAACACGCTCAATTAAATCATTACAAATATGCTTGAAATCGTTTTCATCAAGAGTATAAGTTAAAATATTTCCTTCATATTCAAAGTCAAAGTAGCCAGAGTCTTCGCTGGTTAGCTGACATTTTAATTGATCGCATAAAGACCAAATATTTCTTTCATCGCTATTAGTTAAACAGTTTGGTTTAATACTGTGTTTTTTATATAAATCGTCTACGATTGCTTGAGTAAAGTCGTTCCCCCCTAGGTAGTTATCACCACCAGAAGCGTGAATCTCAAAAATGTCATTAAACACTTCAATAACAGATACATCAAACGTTCCCCCCCCGAGATCAAGCACTAAATAAGTGTTATCTGAATCTTTGTTGTCTAGTCCGTATGCAAGCGCTGCGGCGGTTGGCTCGTTAATTAAGCGCTCGACCGTCAAACCAGCAAGTGAAGCTGCCTGCTGTGTTGCTTGTCGTTGTTTATTATTAAAATACGCTGGTACCGAAATAACAGCTTCAGTAATAGGTTGTTGTAAATATGCTTCAGCTTGCTCTTTAAGATGCTTAAGTAAAATAGCCGACAGCTCTATTGGTGTATAAGATTGCTCTTCTAGTTGGTAAACTTTGTCCGTTCCCATAAAACGCTTGAATTCAGACACTGTCAACTCAGGGTGAGTCGCTAAGCGGTCGCGAGCAGCTTGACCCACTAAAACATAATCACCTGTAAAGCTCACAATAGATGGCACCAGAACATTGCCTTCTAAATCAGTAATTAGTTTAATGCCATCATCTTGCCATACACCAATTAAACTGTGTGTCGTTCCCAGATCAATCCCTATCTTCATATTAATACCTTTTATTCTGACAATTATTACATCGCTTTTTATTTTTAAAGCCACGATTTATAAGACTACTTATTATATTGGCATTGATTGTCATGTGTAAAATAAACCCACATTACCCAATAAGCGCTGTCCAGTTTGAGTTGCTCCCCTCTACAATGAAGGTTGGGCATAATGACTTTGATTTAGTGTCATCATCATCGTATTTTGCTAATATTTCTCTTTCAAACTCGCTGACTTTACGAGCTTGTCCTTAATCCTTATTATCTGCTCTCGTTAACATTTCAGCATTTGCTAGCTCTATTGTGTTTTAGCCCAATACTTAGGGTAACTTCCAGGTAAACCGTCCCAAGACTTAATTTTATTAATAACGTCTATCTCAAGATCTTCATATTCTTGACTATCAATATCAAGCGATTTGTACAAAGCAAAGTCTTTGTCGTATTTAAAATCAATTGAAAAATCACCTTGCGAAGTTATTTCAACACGCGCTTTGTTCCAAGGGACATCATTTTCATTTTTTTGCATAAGGTGATAAAGCGCATAGAAGGCATCAGAGGCTTTTGATTCATAAGCAAGCCCATTTCGTTTATTGACGCTAAAGTATTTATAATTTGTGAAATCATTTTTATCTAAATATTTCTGATGCATTACTACTGAAACGTTAACTTTATCCATTAATAACGTTAATATGGCTGTATCCCATTCATCAGGCAGAGCATTAAACATTGCTTGTCCTAATGAATGTATATATCGTCAATTGTATCGAACATCCCATATCCTTAATTAGCTACAGACTGGCTTTATAGAAGTAAACGCTACCAGTTGGCTAGCTACATAAGCTGGCCTTTTAGTCATAGAGTTATAATTTAATCATTTCTAATTTATGTGTGATTTGAAATTGATAAAAATCATTCCCATTTCGCTCATCAAAAGCCTGGGCAATCTGCGAAGCCTTATTATAAAAATAATCGAATAAGGTTGTAGGATTGTACCTATCATTTTCATTATATATTTCAAAGCTTTTAGGCATCGTTAAGAGTATTGATGTTTTACCATTGTTTAGTATTGATTTTAATAACATAGAAATACCTAAGTAATATTGGTAGTGACCTCGTTGATCTATGTTTTTAGAAAGCCAATCATAATGGTTTTGTATTCTGTCTGTGCCGGTTTCAATTAAGTTATGAATAGCACAATACTGTATTTGTAAGCCAACCTGATGTAAAAAATTTGGATTGTCACGAATAAGTTGATAGCCAGAAGTAAGTAGCATTTGCCCTAAGTCATCTTTACCCAGCTGGCTTGCGGTAATAAGTAATTCTGGCAAGGTTAAATGAGGTACTTCGGCACAGCTTTGGTTACCTTGAATTAAAGGTAATGCGGTATTTAATGCCTCAGAATACCTACTTAACGCGGTAAGTAGCACGACCATAAAATGGACTTCACATGCTGCACAATCTGCAAAACGGTCATTTTCTAAACCTTGACTAATTTGCAGTTGCTCAAGGCTCTTATCTAGTTCACCCATGCTTAAATAAAGTTGGGCTTGCATGTAATGTACTGGCCTTAAGCTAAAACCTGCTTGAGCGTAATGTTGCTTCATATTATCTATTAACTGCTCTAACTTAGCCCGGCTTATAGAATGAAAACCAATAGCACAATCTATTACATATTTATATTTCCACAGCATATTGGTTAAAGGAAATCGCTCTGGGTATTTTTCGCATTGCGCAATACACCAACCAAAATTAACGAGTGCTTTTTCAGGCTGCCCGGCAAATGCAGCATCTTCAATTAAACTAACCCGACTCCGGTATTTTAATTCAATATCGTTACTTTGATCGGCTAATAAAATAGCTTCCTCACCTAACTTTATTTTTACTGGGTCACCATCTTTTAAACGACTTGCTGTGAGTAATAACTCATTTACAGTGCTCATATTATTTGTCCTTAAACAATAACTTAGTGCTGGGTTTTATTATTACTTTGAAAGTTTAAACTCGTTGTCATCATAGATATTAAGCCGGTGTTTAAAATATCCATTTCATTTTTATTAAGAGGAAAATGCCCCATTAAAAGTGATTGTACATAAATTATTTTTAAACATTGTTGGAGTTGAGATAAGTCATTGCAGTGAATTAGTGAAGTAATTAACTCATGGTTTGCATTTAAGCATAATTCAGAAAATACATAGCTTTCTATTGGCTTTGTTACTGTATTAATAATGTCAGACCATAGTTCGTCACTTTCAACTTGGTTTATTTTTGCACTTTTAATAAAGTATTGCTTTTCGCAGCTGATATAAAGCGCAGGCACTTGCTCTGGTTTGAATTGCTTTACACTGATGTTTGGGCAAATGTCACTCATTACAGTGTTTGCTTTGTTTATAAACTCAGCTAATAACGCTGGGTTTATATCAGTATCACTAAGCTGACCAACTAAGCTTTGCGGGTCAAGTACCTCAATATGCGTTTTGCTAAGATGCGCATATAAATTTAATATATCAGTGCAATATGCATAACCGCCGTTTATTAAACACTCTTGTTTTGCACTCGATATTTGAGCAAATTGACGAAAACTATCCACATTTTCAACGTAAGTAATATGCTTATATTTTTCAATATAATTACCTAAAGTCATACTGCCTAAGTTTGTTTCGAATTTAAGAAATGGTGTTATTTTTAAACAAAAATAATGATTATCTAAAACAAGTGACTTTAGCGCCATTTGATGACAACTTACAAAGTGCTCAAATTTTTCGGGTGCATTTTCTGCCATATTTACAAGGTAGGTTATTAGCTGTTCACCAAGCTCCTGCTTTGCTTCAAGTAGTGTAGCATCTTCGTATAGTGCCTCGCGTGAAGCGGTAGGTCTTAAATCATCAGCATTAATAATAGTACGAACAAAAAAGGCCCAGTCCGGCAAAATATTTTGACCGCTTTTTGTTAACCGCATTCCTTTTAAATGAATTAAGTGCTGCTGTTGATGCTCTGTGGTGGCATGCGAAATAATGTAACCCAAACCTTTTACTTTACCTGCTTTCGTTTCTAAGGTTATGGTGTCAAAAAAAGGACCTTTAAAGTATTTTTCGCCTATTAATATTGCCCTATCTAAAAACTCGTTGTTAGATAGGTTTTCCCATAGCCACGGTGGTTTTGATGCGTTTATTCTAAAGTTAGTTTTTGAAGGTGTATTTAAGGTGATCGGGTAAGGTAAATAACTGGCGTAGTATTGCATCCAATGGGTTAGTGAGCTGTGAGTAAAATAATCTTCACCTTCAGTTTTTGCAGTTAATAAAACACGCGTTCCTATTTCCATTTGCTGGTCAATTTCAATAACTTTATAAGTACCGTCAGGGCTCCCCGTCCATTGTAGTACTTTATCTTTTTGCTTAATACTGCGGGTTTGTAAACAAATAGTGTTTGAGACCATAAAACAAGCCAACAAACCAATACCAAACCGACCTATATAGTCATGCTGCTGTTTATCTAATAATTCTTTTTTTGATGACTCACCAATAACGGCCAAAAATTGATGTATTTCTGCCTCAGTCAGTCCCGTGCCATTATCTTCAATAATAAGCTGCGATTGAGATTGAATTGAATTTTTAGGAATTAAAGTTACGCTAATATTGCCTACTAGCTCGCTTCGTGAGTCACTATAATTATGCCTTGCAGAAATAGCATCAGTGCTGTTTTGTAATAGCTCACGAATAAAAACATGTGGCCCACTGTATAAGTGCTTAGATAATATATCGATGATCCCTGAAAGGTTTACTAAAAACCTTTGCTCAATATTTTTACTTGAGTCTGTCATATTCATCCTTAAATGTTAGTTTCGCCCTGATTTTTACCATAAACTTTGTATAAAATTAAGCGGTTTTATAATAATTTTTACTTTAAGACAAAAACTTATCTTTTAAATTAACTATTTAATTTAATATAGTGAGCGTTTTTATAAAAATTTATTAAAAAGAGCATTAATGGTTATCTTTATGTTTATTAAAATAATGTAGGGGAAAAGTAGCGGGGCTAATAATATTCTTAAGGGAAATGTTATTATTGCTAATGAGTAGCAGTTATAAATTAACGCTCAAGGCTTAAAGTAGCACTTTAAGCCTTTCAATTAGGGACTAATTTTTATTTATTTAATTTCTATTTGTCCAATTGAAACAGAGCCTGTTTGCCAAGTAGTGCGGCACTTCATAGTAAGAATAGCATCACTTTCAAAATTATTATTTAGATCTGCTGAATATGAAACAAATTGCTTCGAACTATTAGATTGATCTGATAAATCTATCCAATCAAACCCTTTCCCAGTGCCATACCTGAACCATTTACTCTGACCACCATCGCTAACCTTGCGCATACGAGAGATAAAACAGCCACCATTAGAGCTGTTCAACCCTTCAGTAATACCATTTATGACAAGTTCAAAATTACCAATAGAGTCATTTAGTGGAACACTGCAGTTAAAGTAGCGAGCTGAACGAGAAAACTGAGGATCGAAAAGAAAGTAACCGTTTTCGGTTGAACCAACTTTTTCTAAAGCCTTGGTTTTTAGAGCTTGAATGTCACCTACAGAGGCTATTAGGTTATTCAGCGCCTGTGTTTTATAAATTACATCTTCAGAGCAATGTGACGCACCATCAAAAACAGCAGCATTTGATTGAAGTGGTATTGAGCCTAAAGTAATTGCTAATGCAATATATTTAGTTTTTAGCATAATTATATCCTTTTACATTTAAACGTCCCTAATAAAGGTAATTGTACCGTAAAAGATTATAAAAACAACAATAAATTAAATCTAAAAATTGATTACAGAAGACAGAAAACCATAAAAAAACAGCCCTTCTTCTTCATGTTCCTCAAAAATCTCTTTACCTGAAAGCATATATGCTTTTAACAGTGAATTTTTACTACTACCTTTATCTCCGAGTTGGTAATAACATTGCCCTATTCTAAAGTGAATAAATGGATTTTCATTTGCTTCAGGGTAATTTAAGGCGTCCAATAAAGAGTCTAAAGACTTTTCATATTCATCAGTCATGTAAAAACTATCACCAATCGAAACTTTGAGCCAAAGTACTTCATTCCAATCTTCATTAGGGTCAACGATTAAATCAAGCGCTTTTTGCCAAATGGCTATAGCCCCTAAAAAATCGTCTTCATCGAACAAGTCATTGCCTTGTTCACAATACTGCTCTATTTGATCATGGATATCCATTATTTGCACTCACTATAGAAAGTTTTATATTTCTTCGGCTGACTAACAAAGCAGCGCCCCTTAGATATTGTATTCGCTTTATCAAACCACACTTTTGCTAACTCTAACTCACCTTGCTCAAAATATATGGCTCCCTTTAAAAATACAGGTCCATCATCATAGTCATCTAAATGATCTGAGCTAAATAGTTGATCAACTATTTTATGAGCATTTTTATAAAATCCTAACTCATTATACATTTCGCAAATTCCAGATACAAAGCTGAGAGTTACGTCCCAGTCGAATTTAGGCTCAGGTAATAACTCCCATGCTTTTTCTGCTTGCTCTTTCGCCGTATTAAGATCTTTTTTTTCTAATGCTTCATAGGCCGCGATATAGAGTGCATCAATTTCATCTCTCAAATTTACAGGTAAGTTTTTCATATCTATCCTAGTGGTGGTTTATAGCGCTCTTTCAGCTTAGCTCCAGCTGAGCGATTAGAACTGTAATGATCTAGAGTATAATTATTTGAATCTAACATCCATTTTCGAACTTGTTTAGATTTTGGACCATGTTTACGCCCAGTCGTATTCCAGTATTTTACCGCATCCATTGGCTCATGTGCCATATCAGCTTCGGATAAAGGGTACCACTTTCCATTACTAGCTTGAAATTCAGTACCTTTAAAAGAAGACCTTATTATACCTTGCGCTTTCATTCTATTAATTACTTCTTTGCCTGTTCGCGATTTTTTACCTGGTGTACGACCTAGGTACTTCAGACGTAATGACTTTTTACGTTTTTTCTTAGCTTTAGGGAGGCTTGCAGGTACTGCATTTCTTAGATTATCAGAGAGCCTATTTGGATTTCTAGTATTATCGTTACCTCCTTCATCCTCTAAGCTCTGCCATTTACGAAACAACTAAACTAGACAGCCACTCTAATTGTACAAGCCAAACTGTGCCATAAAATCTACTTTTTAGGTTAAAAATTTACCTTTCTTAATCGAATCTTTTCATTTAACCCATTAAATAAAACATGACCACTATTAAACCTAAATTACACGCATGAAAATAACTGCATGGTGCAGTTGTGATTTATTACTGAATAGTTTTACTAGAGTTGATTAAGTTTTATGCGAGAAGCTTTTTGCAATTACAAATATTCGCGCGCCGTTTTCTATTTAAGTTTTCACAGTAACTTGCTTGTGATGATGGCCTATTAACGGCCCCGTGAAATACGCGTGCAAATTGCGTAGTCAGTTTTAACCAGTTTTCTGGGGATATATTTAACCTTTCTAACAAAGGAAGGTTTATATTACCAATATACCCGCGTTTATCCTCTCGCATTATTCGCCCTGTTAATTCAACCAGTTCAAGGTACAATTTAAGTTCAAACGGTAACCCTTTTGATATTATTTGACGTGGCATGCCTGCAAAGCGAAGTAACTGTTTAGGTAGCTTACCTTCTGTTACACTTGTTAAGCGCCTTTGAACACTTGTATGGTCAGAGTCGTCTGGTGTATTTGCCATTTTGGCTCTGATGGGGTTCAAGTCTACATACGCCATACAGGCCGCAAGTGCGGTTTCATCAAGGAGTGCTTGAGATTACTTTTATCTTAAGGAAACACCCTTCCCACAAAGTTGTATGGAATAAATTTGAATGCCGTTAGGAAGCCTGAAGGGTGAGCGCCATGGATGGCAGCGAATAAAATCTACTTGTGCAGTTATCTTCTTTATTTGCTCTACGAGCAATATTTTCATTCAATAAGCGCATAAACCAGCTAATACTTGATAAACGTTCGCGGTATTGTTTGACTGTTTGATTAAAAAAGATAAGTTCAGTTTTACTTAGCTTTTCACCTTGTATGTATTTTTGCGTGAGTAACGTGCCTTTGCAGAGTTTATACCAGCGAATGACAACCGCTTTGTCATTTAAGCGATTCACTTTTTTATCATCTACATACAGCACTAAATGGGGGGTGGTTACTCATTACTGCATAAGCACAGACGTCAATACAAAATATCTTAGCTAACTCAAGCAGCTTATCTTCAACCCGCCCTCTTCGATGCGCGTAAGATTGCCCCGTAAAATGGTCTTCGCCACATAAAAATGCACGCCGAACACAACGCGAGATACATTGGTAATATTTTGTATCAGCCAAACTTACTTGACGCCTTCTTGCGATTGCCATAAGACACCCTGCTTGTTTTTTACACTGACAAAAGCCTAGTACTTAGTTAGCCAAACTTTACAAATTAGGGTGAGTGTCTAGTTTATTTGTTTCTATACAAAATAGTTTTTTGGTAAGTGGCTTAAAAAGCAGTAATTTAATTTACCCTGATAATGAGCATATTAATAAAGCAAATAAAGCCCTTAATAAGTATTTTGAACTACTAGGTTATGCACTTCATAAATCTCAATAAGCCACAAACTACCTTGTAAACTTTAATTACGTGAAAAATCTTATATTTAATCTATCCTATCCTAAAGCATTAATAATTTTAAAATAAGTAGCAATTAAATGGTAAATACTGATTTTTCAAATAAAAAGCATGGCACTATCTCTTTTGTTTATATTGTTCCCTTAACTGTAATTGCAATTTTATCTATCTGTATTCACTTTATGCTTGATGAAGTCATTGAAGCGCAAACCGATACTGGAAAACTCGTAAATGTAAGTGGTCAACAAAGAATGCTTTCGCAACGGGTGAGTATGTTTACTTTAGAGTACTTAATGTATGGCTCGCAGGATTCTAAATTACTGGCCATTAATGCTTTAAACTCTTTAAAAAATAATCATAAATACTTATTAAGTGAGCATTATGGGGCGCAAGTATTAGGCGATGAAAGCCCGCTATCTAAGGAATTGTTAGCAATGTATTTTAAAGAGCCTGTTAATGTCGATAAAAAATTAAGTATGTTTTCAGATAGAGTTGAAGAAGTACTAAAGTTAAAAACACAAACACTTAATTTAGATACAGCGCAAGAAAGCTTTTTTTCTTTAGCAAAAGAGCCGCTGTTAAAAGCGTTTAATACGGTAGTTATGCAGTACGAAAAAGAGAGTGTTGACAGGGTTAAAAGGCTACACACTATTCAAGGCATTGTAATTATAGTTATTTTATTATCTATATTAGTCGAGTTTTTACTCGTTTATAAAGCCAGAAATAAAAAACACATTTAATATCAGTTTAAGCAATAATGCACATTGGTATAAATTATTAAGCGTTTAAGCTAGCAAAACAAAGCCATTTAAACGCTTAATAGTTTTATATTGTTATAGGTTATCGTCGCTAATGCGGCTTGCTACCGCACTACTTTGATCTTTATATTTTGCGTCTTTACGAATGTTATAAGGGTTTTCGCAGGGCCCTGAAAGCATTTCAAAGCTCATTGCACCAATTTTCATCATTGGGCGCAGCGCTAGTGGCAACTTACCTGAATTGTAAAATTCTAAAACAATATTACCACTCCAACCTGGGTCGATTCTGTGCGCTGTTACATGCACCATTAAACCTAAGCGGGCAAGTGATGAACGACCATCTAACCAGCCTACTATGTCGGCAGGAAGTGTTACTTTTTCATGGGTAATGGCCAATGCCAGTTCACCTGGGTGTAAAAAGAAAGCTTCGCCGTCGGCAAGCTCAATCTCTTCACTCATGATTGATTCCATAGCCTTATTTAACTGATCTTTAGGGCCACTTAAATCTACGTACGCTGCGTTATGTGCGTTAAAGGTTCTAAATTTGTTCCCTAAACGCAAATCGGCTGTCACACCCGAAATCATTTCGTTAGTCGGCGCAGGCTCAATCACTATGCGGCCATCGCTTAAATATTCTTTAATATGGGTATCTGAGAGTCTCATTTTTTCTTAGTCCTGCGTTATCACTATCTCAACACTGTGTTGGTGCTGCTGATAAAAAAGCGTGCTGGCAATCAATCTTGCCGCTGCGCTGTATGTGTTGCTAATAGCCGCGCTGGTATCGCTGGCGATTAATTTACCTTGCTCTGAGTATTCACGAATATCTATGGCAAGTGGAATATGGCTTAACACCGGTACGCCGTGTTTATGGGCAAGTTTTTCTGCGCCATCTTTGCCAAATACATGGTTGGCTTCACCGCAGTGGCTACAAATGTAGTGACTCATATTTTCTATAAGCCCAAGCACAGGTACGTTAACTTTATTAAACATTGCAATGCCTTTTTGCGCATCGGCAAGGGCTAAATCTTGCGGTGTCGTCACAATAACAGTGCCGCTGGCAGGCACTTTTTGGCTCATTGTTAGCTGAATATCGCCCGTACCCGGTGGCATATCAACAATTAAGTAATCAAGTTCGCCCCAATCTGTCTCGTTTAATAATTGGTTGAGCGCTCCCGATGCCATTGGCCCTCGCCATACCGTTGCGTCATCACTTGGCACTAAAAAGCCGATTGATTGCGCTTTAATGCCGTTGGCATCAAATGGCTGAAGCAGTTTGTTATCTTTGGTTTGTGGCTCTGCACCCACAAGCCCTAAAAGCATAGGAATAGATGGCCCATAAATATCAGCATCTAAAATCCCTACTTTTGCGCCTTCGTTTTTAAGCGCCCCGGCTAAATTTACAGCGGTAGTGGATTTTCCTACCCCCCCTTTACCTGAGGCAATCAGCACAATGTGTTTAATGGCTTTAAATTTCGCAGGCTCTTTTATAGTCACCGCAGAGTCTATGATAACCGGTGTATTTATACTTTCACTTACGTGCTGCTCAACTAACGGCATTTCTGATTGAGCCGCAAATGGCAGCGTTATTTTAATGTGTATTGATTTATCGTCATTTTGCGAAATGGTATCAATAAAACTTTCATCAATACCTACGGCAAATGCCGCGCTTCGATACGCCGCTAAGGCAGTAATAATCGGTTGTTTTTGCACCGATTTAGAGGAGAATAGTTTCGACAGTCCAAACATAGCAATTAAATAGCGTTTCTTTGATGAAAAGTGCCACAGAATTATGTAACATTCAGGGCATTAACACCAGTCAATTAACAAAAATCCATAAGCTGCGCGTACCGTTAGTCCAAAGCTTATGGATAAATTAATGATAACCGCCTTTTTTGTAGTAAAAATGGTGATTTATCCTCAATTCGGAATGATTATGACGCAGCGAAAGATCCTCATTACCAGCGCATTACCTTATGCAAATGGCCCTACTCACTTAGGCCATTTATTGGAATATATTCAAACTGATATTTGGTCACGTTTTCAAAAGCTACAAGGCCACGAAGCTTATTATGTTTGCGCCGACGATGCTCACGGCACGCCAATTATGCTTAATGCGCAAAAGCAAGGGATCACGCCTGAAGAAATGGTTAAAAATGTAAGCATTGAACGCCAGCGCGACTTTGCCGACTTTAACATTAAGTTTGATAAATACCACAGCACCCACAGCTCAGAAAATAAAGAGCTGAGTGAGCTTATTTATAACCGCCTTAATGATGCGGGTCATATTAAAAAGCACACTATTTCACAGTTATTCGACCCTGAAAAAGGCATATTTTTACCAGATCGCTTTGTAACAGGCACTTGCCCAACGTGTAAGTCTGAAAACCAAAATGGCGATAGCTGTGACTCGTGTGGCGCAACTTACAGCCCAACCGAATTAATAAACCCGCGCTCGGTAATGTCAGGTGCAGAGCCAATTTTAAAAGATTCAGAGCATTACTTTTTTGACCTGCCAGCATTTGAAGGCATGCTTAAAGAGTGGCTACACTCTGGCTCTATTCAGCAAGAAATGGCGAATAAGTTAGATGAGTGGTTTACCGATGGCCTGCAACAGTGGGATATTAGCCGCGATGCGCCTTACTTTGGTTTTGAAATTCCAAATGCACCGGGCAAATACTTTTACGTATGGCTAGATGCGCCAATTGGCTACATGGCAAGCTTTAAAAATCTATGTGACGAAAAAGGCCTCGACTTTGATGCATTTTGGGCTGAAGGTTCTGATGCTGAGCTTTATCACTTTATTGGTAAAGACATTATTTACTTCCACAGCTTATTTTGGCCAGCCATGCTAGAGGGCGCTAATTTTAGAAAGCCAACTAACGTGTTTGCACATGGCTTTGTAACCGTCAATGGCGAGAAAATGTCTAAATCAAAGGGTACGTTTATAAAAGCACGTACTTACCTTGATAACCTAGACCCAGAGTACTTACGTTATTACTACGCAGCTAAATTAAACAGCGGTATTATTGACCTTGATTTAAACCTAGAAGACTTTGCACAACGTGTAAATTCAGACCTAGTAGGTAAAGTAGTAAACATAGCAAGCCGCTGTGCAGGCTTTATTACTAAAAAGTTTGACGGTAAATTAAGTAGCACAATTATGCAGCCAGAACTACTTGAAGAATTTCAAGCTGCTGCACCAAGCATTACTGCCCACTATGAAAACCGTGAATACAGCCGCGCAATTCGTGAAATTATGGCCCTAGCCGACAAAGCAAACCAATTTATTGATGCCGCAGCGCCATGGGTACTCATTAAAGATGAAGCAAAACAGCAAGAAGCGCACGAAGTGTGCTCGCTTGGCCTTAACTTGTTCCGTGTTTTAATTACCTATTTAAAACCTGTATTACCAGGTATGGCTGCAAACGTAGAAGCCTTTTTAAATGACGACTTAGCATGGGATGGCGTTCAAAATGCACTTGTTGCACATCCTATCAATAAATTTAAGCCGCTCATGCAACGTGTAGAAATGGATAAAGTGAACAAAATGGTTGAAGAATCAAAAGAAAGCCTAGAATCAAAAGTAACAATTGACCCTAATAGCCCACTTGCAAAAGAGCCAATTGCGGATGAAATTGAATTTGATGACTTTGCAAAAGTTGACTTACGCGTTGCTAAAATTGCAAAAGCAGAGCATGTTGAAGGCGCCGATAAGCTACTTAAACTTACGCTGGATTTAGGCGGCGAAACACGCCAAGTGTTTGCTGGTATTAAATCGGCTTACGCACCAGAAGACATTGAAGGCAAACTGACTGTAATGGTTGCAAACCTTAAACCTCGTAAAATGCGCTTTGGTATGTCAGAGGGTATGGTATTAGCTGCAGGCCCTGGCGGTAAAGAAATTTACATTCTTAACCCAGACGATGGCTCAGAGCCAGGCATGCGTGTAATGTAATTTATTACTTATAAAAAACCGCTGATATTTCAGCGGTTTTTTTATGAGAAAAAAACGTTTATACCAATCCATTTAATTAAGTGTGCTATTTTGAGGGTGCAAAAGCGTGTTGATAACTAGACAAAAACTCGCTATTTAGTTATTCAAAATGATCAAAGTGAGTGCTTTTTAACGCGTTTAGCCCCAAAATGATTAAGTATTATTGCCGATTGCTGTTACACGTGTGACTCTGTATTAAATAAAGTGAAGTGACATTATGAGCCAAATTTTAAATGCCAACAGAATAAAAATAAGCAACCAAATTAAGCAACATAAGTTAGTTGCTATACTTCGCTTAAAGCAACAAAGCGATGTAGCCCCTTTAATTAATTGCTTAGTTAATACAGGCATTAACGCGCTAGAAATCACCTCAAATACACCTGGCTTTGAGCAAGAAATAGCAAAAGCACGCGCTGCTTATAAAAATACACTCATTGGCGCAGGCACAATAATTAACACCGCCCTTGCGCAACAAGCGATTGATGCCGGTGCGCAATTTATAGTTACACCAAATACTAATCAAGCCGTGGTAGAGCTTGCTCACCGCCATGGTTTACCTGTGTTAATGGGCGCACTCACCCCTACCGATATTGCCAATGCCATAGAGTATAACGCCGATATTATTAAAGTTTTTCCGGCAGGCAGTATGGGGATTAATTACTTTAAAGCGCTAACGGGGCCTTTTTCTGATGTGCCATTAATGCCCGTAGGCGGCATTAATTTAGACAACCTAACACATTGGTTTACAGCGGGGGCATGCGCAGTGGCGGTAAGTAGTGATTTTAGTAAGCCGATAAATAACAAACAGCAATACGACACATTAAGCCAATTGGTGTGCAAATACATATCAGCGGTCGCTCACTTAACAAACTAAATAATACAGCTAAAAGTGAGCTTTTATTAAGGGTAATATAGCTTTAATAACGCTCTTTTAACTCCCCAATTTCTTTTTGATTTTAGTCTGCCACTCAAGTGCAAGCTCGGGTAGTTCAAGTGCTGCTAATAATACGCTTTCATAATCTGGGTAGTGTTTATCAAAAAAGGCCTGAAACAACGTTTTAACCGAAATGTTATGCTCAGCTTTATGTTCAAAAGTCACGGCATCGCCCGTTTTAGCAACACCTTGCTCAAGCACTCTAAAATAAACACCCGTGTGGTAATACTGAGTAAACAGTTTTAGGCTTTGTTTATTATTAAGTGCAATAGCCAATTTAAAGCACGGCACACGGGGCTGGCTTACTTCAAGTAGTGCAGTACCTATACGAATACGATCGCCTATATGAATATTTTGCTCATCAAGGTCTGAAATTGTGAAGTTTTCGCCAAAGGCACCGACTGCTAAATCATCATTTTTAAGGGTCCGCTTCCAATAATCGTAATGATTGTGCGAAAACGCATAAACCGCTTTATCCACCCCGCCATGATTGACTAAATCGGCTTGTTCATCACCTATTATATTTAGCTTTTCAATAACAACCGGCTCATTGGTTGGCGTTTTAAAAATACCGGTTTTGATCTCTTTGCCGTTATGAACAACCGTTTTTATTTTAGAGATGTTGGTAGAGATTATTTTCATCTTAAACCTTTGATTATAGCTAAAAGTAAGAGTGCGTAAGTTTCATCATTCATCCTTGATGATCAACAAAGTAAGATTATAAGTCAAAAATATATAACAAAGTTAAAATAAGAAACACTACAAATACAGGGGTAAGTACATAGAAAAGGATATTTGCTATGGTTTTGTGTTTTTCTCTAAAGCGAAGCATACCATTGTAAGTCGCTCTAAAAAGTGGGAATGTAATAAAAGCTCTAAAAATTGCCCATGAAACAAAACCGCATTGAAGTTTTATTTCCAGCCAAAACTGCTCCGGATTAATATTTAAAGATTGACTCGGAGAGCTTTTGGACCCAATTGACCAGCCAGTTAATAGCTCTAACATAATTATAAAAATAAGTAGAGCCGCTATCCAAAGGTAAGCTGACTCTATTGATTCTCTTTTTGAGATAAATTTTTTCATTAATATTATATAAACGCATTTATATAGGCTTACACAGACCTACTTTTCCCACTTGTTTAACGCTTGCTTGTCGCTTTGTTTAAACTCAACCCAGTTTGAGGAGTCTTTAAAATGCTCTTTTTTCCAAAACGTGGCGTGGTTTTTTAAGTAATCCATTATAAATTGTGCGCCTTCAAACGCGGCTTGGCGGTGGCGGGAGGTGACCCCTACAAATACAATTTGCTCACCAAGGGCTAAATAGCCGACTCGATGAATAATGCTTATACGGGCAAGTTGCCAGCGTGTTTGCGCTTGATCGGCTATCGATTGCAGTAGTTGCTCAGTCATACCTGGGTAGTGTTCAAGCTCAAGCGCGATTACGTTATCGCCGCTACTAAATTCTCGCACCAGCCCTGTAAAAGTAACTACGGCACCATCACTTTTGTTATTACTGCAAAGTGCGTCATGTTGCTCGCCTACTGAAAAATCCTGCGTTTGTACTTTAATGCTTATACTCATTAGCCACCTGTAACGGGTGGGAAAAAAGCAAGTTCATCCCCTGCTTTTACAAGCTCATCGCTTGATGACATAGTTTGATTAAGCGCACACAATACATCACGCTCTTCAAGCCATGCCTGCCAATGTGGGTTTTGCTCAACCAGCATGTGTTTAAACGCTTTAATGCTAAGGGTATGCGCTATATCAACGGTTAACTTATCGCACTTTAGGCGCTCTTTTAGTTGGCCAAAAAACAGTACGTTTACATGCCCTGCAGCTGCATCAGTATCATTTAAATTAGTCTCGCTGCCAGCTACCATGCTTGCCTCCTGCTTTTTGCGTTACACGCATACCGTGTATTTCCATAAGCGGGTCGGCGGCTTTACACATATCAAATAATGTAAGGGTCGCCACAGATACAGCGGTGAGTGCTTCCATTTCAACGCCCGTTTTACCTGCTAATTTACAGTAGCTAGTAACTTTAATTTGGCTATTTGCTTCATCAAGTTCAAAATCAACGGCTATTTTACTCAGTGCCAGCGGGTGACAAAGCGGAATTAAATCAGCGCACTTTTTAGCGCCCTGAATACCCGCAATACGGGCAACGCCTAGCACGTCACCTTTTTTATTTTGATTAAGCAACACTTGCTCAAAAGCTTGTTTGCTCATTTTAATGTAGGCCTCGGCAGATGCATCGCGCAGAGTAACCTCTTTTAGCGATACATCAACCATGTTTGCTTGGCCATTTTCGTCTACGTGGCTCAGCATATTATTGCTCTCGTGATTCGCATTTTTTACCAATCGTAATATGCGGGGCAAAGTTACATGGCTTGTGCATTGAGTCTAACTGATCTTTTATAATACCTGTCCAGGCTGTTTTACATGCGCCCGTAGAGCCAGGCATACAAAAAATAACTGTGTTATTGGCAAGGCCTGCCAACGCACGCGATTGAATAGTTGAGTTACCAATTTCGCCGTACGAAATATGTCTAAATAGCTCGCCAAATCCATCTACGCTTTTATCAAACAGCGGCGCAAATGCCTCTGGTGTTGAGTCGCGCTCGGTAAAGCCCGTACCACCGGTTACTAAAATGGCATGAATGGTGTCATCGGCAATCCACTGTGATGCAACTGCTCGCATTTGATAAACATCATCTTTAACTATGTCTTTATCCGCTAAGTGATGGCCAGCCTCGCTAAGGGCTCTAATTAAATAATGGCCTGACGTATCCGTAATTTCATCGCGTGTATCGCTTACTGTCATTACTGCAATATTTAATGCTATTTGTGACTCAGTTGTGTGGCTCATAGGGTTCTTCTCAATAAATTAGGTTTGTGTTGGTCAAATTGCTCGTTAACAGCTTTAAATTGCGCCGGTGTATTGGTATTAACAAGTGCGTGCGCTTTATTACATTTTAGCGTTTGCACACCAATACTACGGGTAAACTGTTTAATTGATTTATGACTATTTGCGTTTATGAGTAATTGTTTTAAATGACGTTTAACGCTTTGGGTGTTACGAATATACAGGGGTAACGGTTCATTTTCAAAGTGCCACGCATGTATTTGTGGTTGATTTGTTTGAAAGTGGGAATTATCGCTCCCTGCAGATGTAATTTGCGATAATAACGTGCAAGTAAGCAATGGCATATCAACAGCGGTTACAAGTATATCTTGCTCTGTTGCCATTAAGGTTGAATAAATCCCGCCAAGCGGGCCAGAATCTGGGTATATGTCAGCTATATATTGCCCATTAGCACTTTTTACATTACGACTTATAAGTACATTACTTGCTCCTGCTGCTTTTAATAATTCACATGCATTTTGTAGTAATGTGTTATTTTTTAAAATGAGGTTGGCTTTATCGCTGCCCATTCTGGATGATTGCCCACCAGCGAGTACAACCCCTGTAAACACTGTTTTATTGCTCATTTTAGCCGCCCAACATAGCTAAATGGGTTGTGGCGCCCGTTAAGCGCTTATCAAGCTCATGGCTAATAGTTTTATTGCCCATTGCTGCTTGAATAGCGTTTACAGTGGCTGGTGTATCTTGCGCATTTAAATGCGCTCGTAAGTCTATCCCCTGCTCGGCAAACAAGCACAAATGTAGTTTACCTAATGACGATACTCTTAATCGGTTACAGCTTTTACAAAAATCTTTACTGTAGGGCATAATTAAGCCAATGCGGCCTTCAAAATCAGGGTGACAAAACTCCTCTGCAGGGCCGTTTAATTTACCTCTCACTACCTGTAACCAACCTTGTGCTAAAAGCTGCGTTTTAACACTTAGCCCGCTTAAATGATTTTGCTCAAAAAAGGCGGCACCATTGCCTGTTTCCATTAATTCGATAAAGCGTACCGTTACTTTTTTATACTTCACCCAGTCTAAAAAATCCTTCAATTGGTTTTTATTAAACTGCTTAGCAAGCACTGCATTTATTTTTATATCTTTTATGCCCAGCTCAATTGCCCGGTCTATACCTTTTAGAATATGGGTTAGCTTGTCGTGCCCTGTAATTAATTTAAACATGCTTGGGTTTAAGCTATCAATACTAATGTTTAGCGCATCTAAGCCAGCATTGTAAAACTCATCAATTTTATTAAATAAGTTAAAACCATTCGTTGTTATGGCTACTTTTTCTATCCCTGGCGTGTTTTTACTTTGCTTTATAATGTCGGTTACATCACTGCGTAAACACGGCTCGCCACCTGTAATACGCACTTTTTTTGTGCCAAGTTGCGCAAACGCATTTACTAAGGTGTTTATCTCGCTTTTATTTAAAAAGTTACGCGGGGTATCGCACTGATACCCGTTTGGTAAACAATAGGTGCAACTAAAGTTACACACATCGGTAATTGAGAGGCGCAAATAGTTAAACTCCCGACCAAATTGATCATTAAGCATATGCTTCCTTGGTGTTTATGTTATTTTTTCTAAATAGCACTTTAAATGACAACCGCAACATCAATACTGTTAGCGTTTTTTGTACTATGTTGCTTTATTAATTGGCTTAACTGCGTTTTACACGAGCCACAGTTAGTGCCGCATTTTAATTTAGACCCCAACTGTTCCACTGTATTTGCACCACTTTTAATAGCATTTATAATGGGTTGCTCACGTACTTTAAAGCAACTACATACTTGTGCGCCTTGGGTAAACTCTTCATCGGGCGTGGCATACAGCAATGACTGTAATTGGCTAAAGGTTATTAAAGGCTCTGCAAATAAATGATTTATCCACTCAAGTGATATGTCTTTTTGAGCTGACGAAACAACCGCAACAAACACTAACTGCTCGTTTTGAATACACTGAATATGCATTGCTTTTGCACTGCCCATTGCCGACCACTGCCCTTGTAACCCTGTAAGGGTTTGGCAGTAATAAAGTAAGTCATTTTGTGCCTCATTTAGCGCTAACTGGTAATTAACACAATTGCTTGCGTTAACTTTAAGCCAAAAATCACTTTTTATATTAAGCTCAGTTTTGCTAAAAATTTGCATGTACTGAGCAAACTGCGCTTTAACTAAATCAACGGCACCATGTTTGCATTCAGCTTGGCCCGAAATAGGGTCAACAACCGATTGATAAAGCCCACTTACCGTAGCGGATGAGGCAAATTGCTTGTTCCAGTGAATAGGCATAAAACACTCACCTTTACGCACGGCATCCGTTACTTTGGCATGAGCCGTGACTTGCCCCGTTTTAGCATTGGCCGTTATTAAATCGTTTGCTTTTATATTTAGTCTGCTGGCATCAATGGGGTTTATTTCAATGTATGGGCGGGTTATATGGGTAGAAAGCGCTGTACTTTTCCCAGTGCGGCTCATTGTATGCCATTGGTCGCGTATTCGCCCTGAGTTCATTACAAAAGGGTAATCGCTTGATGTTTGCTGCACAGGAAGTTTGGGCGTTATAGGTATAAAGCGGGCTTTTTTATCTGCGGTGCTAAATTGTTTATTAACAAAAACCTGCCCGTTTTTATATGGCTCATTTTTTAGTACCGGCCACATAACGGGTTTTAAGTTATCGTATTGCTGCTGCGAAAGCCCTACTAAGGCTGATAAGTTTAATAGCCTCTCACCGTTATTTTCAAAATCAGTAAGTTGTGCCCATTCTTCAAAAATGCCACTTGGGTTTGTAAAATCAAATCCTTCAAAACCCATTTTTTGGGCAACTAAGCACATTATTTGCCAATCGTTTTTAGCCCCTGAGAAAGGCTCAACTAGCGGGCGCTGCCTTGATATTCTGCGCTCTGAGTTAGTCACTGTGCCGTTTTTTTCGCCCCATCCGGTTGATGGAAACGCCACATTAGCAAATTTTAGCGTATCACTTTTGGCAATACAGTCAGACACAACCACCAGCTCACATTGCTCAAGTGCATTTTGTATTGCTGCATTATTAGGTAGGCTCACCATAGGGTTGGTTGCCATTACCCAAATAGCTTTTATTTTACCTTTGGCGATTTCATTAAACATATCAATCGCATTACACCCTGCTTTTTTAGCTATTGTTGGTGATTGCCAAAAACGCTGCGCTAACTGTTGGTGCGCTTCGTTTTCAATGTCTAAATGTGCTGCTAATTGATTTGCTAAGCCACCTACTTCACGCCCGCCCATTGCATTAGGTTGCCCAGTTATTGAAAACGGGCCACAGCCAGGTTTTAACAATTTGCCCGACGCTAAATGCGCATTTATAATAACGTTACACTTATCAACCCCTGAGCTTGATTGGTTAATACCCATTGAGTAAAAACTAATGGCGGTTGGACTTTTTGCAAATAAGGCGTAAAAATCTTTCACTTGCTGCGCGTCGATATCACAAAAGTCACTTACTGCTTTTACACTCCACTTTTTCGCCTCTGCAAGCGCGGTTTCAAAACCGTTTGTATGCTCGTTAATAAACTGCGTATCTAAAAAGCTATGTTCACTTAAATAATTAAGTAAGCCGTTATAAAGTGCCCCGTCGCTGCCTGGTTTTATATTTAAAAAGGTATCGGCAAGCTCGACTGTATCTGTTTTTCGCGGGTCGATAACCACTACTTTCATGTTGGGATTAAGCTTTTTTGCGCGCTCCATACGCTGGTATAGTACCGGGTGAGTCCATGCTGCATTTGAGCCAATTAAAATAAGTAGCTCAGTTTGCTCTAAATCTTCGTATGTACATGGCACTACGTCCTCACCAAACGCACGTTTATAACCAGCCACCGCCGATGACATACACAGCCTTGAGTTTGTATCTATATTGCCTGAGCCTATATAGCCTTTCATTAATTTATTGGCAACGTAGTAATCTTCCGTGAGTAACTGCCCCGATACATAAAACGCAACCGATTCCGGCCCATGCTCTTTAATAATGGCGTTAAATCTATTAGCAACATATTTTGTTGCAGCATCCCAACTGGCAGGCTCGTTATCAATAAGGGGGGATGTTAAGCGGTTATCACTGCCGGTGGTATCAAGCAAATGCGTGCCTTTAACACACAAGCGGCCAAAATTAGCGGGGTGCTCGCGCGTGCCTTCAAGTTTTGTTGGGGTATTATTTAATAATGAAATATCAACCCCGCACCCTACACCACAATAAGCGCAGGTAGTTTGTTTAAGCAAAGGCGTGTTTGAACAAGTGTTTAAAGTTTCCATACTGCTCTCATATTGTTAGCGTTAAGCGCTCTGTGATACAGGTTCATCTACAGGGATAAGGGTGGCTATTTTATTATTTAGTGCACGACTAATAACGCTTTGCACTAATTTTTCACAGCCTCCACAGCCAGTACTTGCTTTAGTGGTTTGCTGTACATCACTTAAATCGTTACAGCCTTGCATAACAGCGTGTTCAATGGTGTGTTTTGTAACCTTGTGGCACGCACAAATAATGGCATCACTTGGTAAATCATCAGCGCTTAGCTCACCGGTTTCTCCTGCAAGCGGCATTATTAAAGACTCTGCGGGCACACTAAGCTCTATACTATTTAAGTGATACTGCAATAAGTTATCGTATTCGCTGGTATCGCCAACAAGTACAGCACCTATGAGTTTATTACCTTGCTCATTAGTGACTACTTTTTTGTAAATACCGTTTGGCTGATCTTCAAAGTAATAGCTAATTGCGCCTTCACTGCGTGCATGGGCATCACCAATTGACCCCACTTCAACACCCATTAATTTAAGCTTGGTGCTCATATCGGCGCCGCTAAATTCATCAGTATTGTTTGAATTGTTGTTTAAAGGTGTGTCTGAAGCTGTACTTGAAGAAAGCTGTTTTAAAACATGCCCCGCCGCTACTTTTGCCATAGCGTAGCCCGGTGCTACAAGGCCAAAAATAAAGTTATTCCAAAGGGCGCATTCGCCTATTGCGTATATGTTTTTATCACTCGTTTGGCAATGGTTGTTTATTACAATGCCACCGCGCTCACCTAATTCTAAATTAAACTCGCGAGCTAAATTATCATACGGGCGAATACCGGCTGAAAATACAATCATGTCGGTTTCTAGGGTTTGCCCTCCCTTAAAGCACATTTTATAACGGCTGTTTTCACCTTCAATAATTTGCTCTGTAGCCACTGAGGTATGCACTGTAACGCCGAGCTCGGTAATTTTATTTTTTAGTAACCGCCCACCAGCAGCGTCTATTTGTACGCCCATAAGTTGTGGCGCAAATTCTATTACATGGGTTTGCAAGCCAAGCTGCTTTAACGCATTTGCAGCTTCTAGCCCTAATAAACCGCCACCAATAACCACGCCGACTTTACTACCTTGTGCTGATTTTTTTATGGCGTGTAAATCGTTAATGGTTCTGTAAACTAGGCAATGCTCACGCTCTTTACCAGGGATTGGTGGCACAAATGCAAATGAGCCTGTTGCCAGTATTAGCTTGTCGTACGCAAATAATTCGCCTTTTGAGGTAGTAACCGTTTTTGCATCACGGTTTATATCAACCACTTTAGAATGAGTATGAAAACTGACTTGCCAATCTTGATAGGTTTTACTTGAGGTAAGTGCTAAATCGTCTTCGCTTTTACCTTTAAAAAATGACGAGAGTTGTACGCGGTCATAAGCGAGGCGGTCTTCACCACTGAGCACTGTAATATCAACATTTTTACTATCACCTTGTTGTGATACTAGTTGCTGTACAAAATGATGCCCGACCATTCCGTTTCCTACTACGACAACACGCTGCTTGCTTGGCATTAAAATCACCTGTTTTGTTTAAAGTACTCAATGCATAAATGAGTACTTCAAACGTATAATTTGTTATGTGATTGTTATAGCAATATGCAAGCCAGATATATAAGTATTATATTTCAGCAACTTAACCAGATTGGTGCAGTGAAAAAGAAGTGAAAGCACCACAAGCTGACGCTATTGCACCAACTTGTAACGCTTTAAATTACGAAGGCTAAAATTTAGCACTTACCCACACCCATAGCTTTTGGGTATCGACTTTGCCTGCCGCGCTATCGCCTGCTGAATAATCGGCATATTTAGCGCCTACGGCATACGTTTTATTAATAGGCTTAACGTATTGCACATTAAGCTCTGAGCCTAAATCATCAACCCCATTGACGCTGTCGTTTGCATCAAAGCTGTGATACGCCACTAACCATTTACCGTCAAAGGCTTTACCATTTAAGCTTACATAAGTGTCATCAAGCCCTTGTGCTGGTGTTGCTAAAAACGTATCGGCCCAACCATTAAATTTATGCATTGTGGCAAGCGGCGTAGCAAAACCATAATCGCCATTATCAGAACCCAGTGACTCAATACCGGCTTTTAATGTAACGGTTTCAATACCTAAACCGCCTAAATCAATACCGCCTTCAAACGCATAATAATCAGCGTCAAAATCGCTCATACTCGTTGATGCAGATTGCGTGGCGTACTCAGCTTTGTAGTAAAATTTAATATCGCTGAGCGTTTTATTACCATTAAAAGAAACGCCATAGGTATCTAAGCTGTCATCATCTATTGCGTCGTTACTTAATAAATAACTGTATAAAACCACCTTACCTACGCTTGTTTTAAAACTTGCATTGATAAGGTGATCTGATGAATCAATATCTTTGCTATCTGCAAATATACGGTTGCGCTTACTTATGTAACTATAGTGCAAGTTAATGTCATTAAACGTGTAATTTACTGTTGCAGCATCAAAAGTCTGTCTGTCTTGCCTAAAGCCAACGTGGCCCACAAACCGCTGCCCATCAAGCGCTATTACTTGCCTACCCACTTTAACTGATAAAGCATCTTTCGCGTATTTTATAAAACCCTGATCTACTTCTGTAGTTTCTGGGTCGGCTATTACTGAGTAATTAGTATTTTTACCCAATGTATTATTGTAATCGTCTACACCTAACAGGCTTCGGCTGTCTTCAACTTCAATAAGCGCAGAAAAACCATTCACTTCATCTGTTTTATGAGTAAGGCGTGTACGCAGCGTTAAGCTACTGGCATCTTTTAACGCGTTATCTTGCTCTGCGCTTTCAAAACGCAGTCTAAAGTTAAGATCGGTTTGCGCCGCTTGACTTATTGAAGGCGCAGTTAAGCTACCCAGTATAAAAATAATAGGTAAGTTTTTTTTATGATTTAACATGTTTATCTCTTAATTTTTAATTATGAGTACACACACCAAGGCTATAAATAAACACAACGAAATACTTTTCCAGACTAAAACCGGATCGCGTTTCATTATTGAGTCTTTCGGGGCGGTACTTTTTAAATGTGGATTAGGTTTATTGATATCACTTATAAATTCAGAAAATGCGTGGTATCTGAATTCGGGTTTCGGAGCCAGTGCTTTCATTAAAGCCTGATCTAACCAAAACGGGATATCTGCTCTGTGTTTACGAATACTTGTGTATTGCCAGTGACTATAATCTTTTGGTACCTGATTATGCGCCAGTGGCTGATACGGCAATTTTGAACATAATAATTCGTACGCAACAACGCCTAGCGAAAATAAATCGCTTTTAAAATCGGCGTGCATAGTAATAAGCGTCTCTGGTGCGGTATAATCTACCGTCCCTTGCGGGCAATCATCTGCAATTTGCTTTACTGACTCATCCATAGCCGCAACACTTACCGTGCCGTAATCAATTAATGTTACTTTGCCGTGAGCGTCTATCATCACGTTATCGAGTTTTAAATCGCGGTGCACCATATCCAAGCGCTGAAACGCTCTAAGTGCTTGTACTATTTGTTCAATAATACTGCGCACTTGGGTAATTTCTGGATGCGGCACATCATGCTTCCAATCACTCAGTGTTTGCCCGTCCATGTATTCGCAAATATGATATAAAAATCGGCTTTGCGATTGCGTATTTAAAACTTTCATTACATTGGGATGATTAATACGTTGCCCAACCCAACCTTCTCTTATAAAGCCTTGAAGGTAGTGCACATCGTCTTCAAAATTTACCGAAGGCGCTTTTAATACAACAGGCGGCGTATCGGGTGTTTGTTGCACTAAATAAATGTGCGAGCGGCTACTAGCGTGTAATTCACGGATAACAGTAAAGTCATCAATTTTTTGGCCAACCTTTAACGGTGGCGGAATCTTCCGCCTAGTTAAAGAGTGATATAACTCGTCTAAATTTTGTTTTGCAATACTATTCACTTTTACAAGTAAGCAGCTTACGTTGTCGTTACTGCCTCTTGTTATGGCAAGCTCTGTCACTGCTTTTGCTGCGTGCTCTAAATTAGTATGCTCATCAATTAGCTTTTGTATATCACTGTATGGCAACACATCGTGTACACCATCGCAGGTAAGGATATAAATATCATCAGCTTTAAGTTCAACTTCGTATACATCAATTTCTTGATGAAGTTGTGCGCCTAAAGCTCGCGTTAGGGTATCGTTTACTTTATGGTCGCGTGTTATTGCTTCCATACTTTTTGCACGTAAACGCGTAATTCGGGTATCACCTAAATGAAAAATATAACCCGTGGCCGATTTTAAAATAAGCGCTGTAAACGTGGTCATCCAATCTGCTTGGCGCTGGCCAAGGTGATTGTAGTTAACCGATTGCGAATACAGCCACTGATTTAAACTGGCCAATACCTTAGATACCGACTTTTTAACGGCCCAACTTGGTGGTGTATTTAAATACTCATTTATAAAGTGCGTTACCGATAACTGTGACGCTTGTTTGGCATTTTTTGCTGATGAGCACCCATCGGCCAAGCAGGCAATAACCCCTTTTGACTCTTTTTCTTGCGCTTGAGTATTAAGGGCAGCAAACGCATCTTGGTTTTCGGTTTTTATACCTTTGCTGCTATAGCCACCAAACTCTACGTTGAGTTCGTTTTTAAGTGCGCTGGCTTTTTGGGTTTCATCAAACATAAGGTTGCCTTAAGTCACAGAAATCAGTTCAACGGTGCCATCTTCGTTTACTTCTGTGATATGGCCATCGGGTTCTTTCATAAATAACAAAGCACCTAAACCTAACAATGCGCTTGCCGCGATAATCATAAAGAATGTTTGGTAATCAACTAATGAAAGCGCCGTTAAATATACAACAGCTCCGACATTACCGTACGCTCCCGTCATACCTGCAATTTGCCCAGTTAAACGGCGTTTAATTAGTGGCACAGCGGCAAATACAGCCCCTTCCCCTGCTTGCACAAAGAACGAACACGCCATGGCAGCGGCAACTGCAAGCCAAAGCGGCCAGCTAGCATCAACTAAACCCATAACAAAATAACCTACAGCTAAGCCGGTGGTAAGTACAATCAGTGTTTTACGACGACCCATTCTATCTGAGATCCAACCACCACCAGGACGAGAGGCTAAGTTCATAAATGCATAGGCTGATGCAAGTAAACCTGCGTACACCATATCAAGGCCAAATACTTCCATAAAAAATAATGGCAACATAGATACAACGGCAAGCTCTGAGCCAAATGTTGTAAAGTACAGAACATTTAAAACAGCCACTTGCTTAAATTCGTAACGATGTGATTCTGGAACAGGTTGTTTAAAAATATGGCCGTTTATGTCATACGTTTTATACACTTCGTAAAGATAAAGCAGCACCAAAAATACATATGTACCAATAACAAAACTTTCAGAAAGTAAGCTTGCGCCCGATGGCGAAAGCTTCCATGTCAGTAGTGCTAAAGCACCGTACATAGGTAGCTTCATTATAAGAAGTAATACAAAGTCGCCTTTGCTGGTTACTTCCATTGCCCCGACTTTTTTAGGCTTAAAGTACGTGCCACCTTTAGGTGTGTCCGATACATTTAAATACCAAATAACACCAAAAATTACGCTTAACACTCCCGTTAAGCCAATCGCATAGCGCCAACCATCGTCACCGCCAAACATAAGCGCTAATACTGGTAATAGCATTGCGGCTGCCGCCGAGCCAAAGTTACCCCAGCCGCCGTAAATACCTTCGGCTGTACCCAACTCGTTTGCCGGGAACCACTCGCTCACCATGCGAATACCAACAACAAAACCCGCACCAATAAAACCAAGTGCAAAACGGGCAATAGCGGCTTGCTCAAATGTGGTCGCCATCGCAAACATAAAACACGGGATACTACATAAAATGAGTAGAGCTGCGTATACAATACGCGGGCCAAATTTATCGGTTAGCATACCTACTACAACACGCGCCGGAATAGTTAAGGCAACATTTAAAATAAGCAGTGTTTTTACTTGTGCCATAGTAATACCTAGCGAACCCGCTATAGCACCTAATAATGGTGCATGGTTAAACCAGACAAAAAACGAAATAAAAAACACCATCCAGCTTAAATGCAGTATTTTCATTTTTCCGCTAAACGATATGAGATTAAACCCAGTACTCGGTTGCATGTTATTTTTTCCTTGTAACGATTATTGTTTTAAGCAGTACATACTACTTTGGTAGCATATATACCGCGCCAGTTGTTAAATTAACGTTAACCACATTCAGCAATTACCAAGCCAACAATTAATAACTAACAAATTCAGCTGGTTACAATTTTCTTTATTGATAGTAATTTTCCTTTGCACTATTTAAGTAGCAGCAATGGGCGTTAACAGTGCAAAGATTTTTAAAGCTTTACTTGCTCTGAGTTTTAACTACTTGGTATTGTTACAAAAAAATTTGAGCGCACATTTATGCAAAAACCGCCTTTATCTTATCAGCAGCAATTACGTTATTCTCGCCACATTATGCTTGTACAACTTGATATAGATGGACAAGAAAAACTGTGGCAATCTCATGCGCTTATAGTGGGTTTAGGCGGTTTAGGCTGCCCGGTTGCACAGTACTTAGCAGCATCAGGAGTAGGAACATTAACCCTTGTTGATAACGATGTAGTTGATGCGACAAACTTGCAAAGGCAGGTGCTTTACAAACAAACAGATGTAGGTAGCTTAAAAACACACGCAGCTAAAGCACAGTTAACCAGCTTAAATGATGAAATAGATATACATACAATTGATGCTTTTTTAGATAAAGACTTTGCACTTAATACGCTATTAAACACTGTTGATGTAGTTATAGATTGCTCTGACAACTTAGCCACGCGAAACCTACTCAATAGCGCCTGCTATAATACCAACACGCCATTAGTATCGGGCTCTGCAATTAGAATGGAAGGCCAAGTTGCCTGTTTTACCATGGCACAAAATAGCCATTGTTATGGGTGCTTATCTCAGTTATTTAGTGAGCAAACACAAAGCTGCTCAGAATCGGGGGTCCTTTCCCCAATTGTAGGGTTAATTGGCAGTATTCAAGCAACTGAGGCACTTAAATTATTAGCTGGCTTGCCTAGTAAACTTACTGAACAACTATTACTGGTGGATGGGCTTAGCATGGAGTTTAACCGCTTTAACATTACAAAAAATAAGCATTGCGCGGTGTGTGGAGCTTAATTAGTCTCTAGGTTATTAATGCTAACGTACAGTAGCTCACCTTTATTTACCTCATTTTGCTGCCACTGGCGTTTTGATGCGGTGCAATAAATTAGCTGAGTATCGACGGTAATTGTAAGCTGGTATTGATTATTAATAAGCTTGGCGTGTTCAAATACACCTATGAGAACATTACAGTCACTCGTAGCACCAGGCTTAGCTTTGCTGCAAGTAATTTGCGCGCTTTCTACTATTAACTTTTGGTTTTTCTTAATGTGCTCAGGCGCTACATATAAGCTCTGATTACTGTTGTTTAGTGTAAGTTTGTATACCTGAAAATTTTCATCAAATTGTTGATTGCTATAATTTAATACGCTTAACGGCGTTTGGTTGTAGCTTGCATAAATAGCATTGGCAACTTGCTGTGCATTACCCTGCGCTAGCACTTTACCTTTAACTATGTGTAACAGGGTATCACTGCAAAAAAGTAGCTCTTTTAAAGAGTGACTCACAATTATGAATTTAATGGCGTGCTGCTTATTTAGCTCTTGTACTGCGCTAAGCATATTAAAGCGAGTGTGCCAATCTAGTGCGCTAAAGGGCTCATCAAGCAATATAACCGATTGGCCGCTTAAAAGTGTTCTGCCAAAAATAACGCGCTGTTGCTCACCGCCGGATAAGCCCGATACATCACGATTTAATAATGGCTCTAAGTTTAAAAGCGCGCTAACCCGCTCAAGAGTTAAAGTGGTTGATTTGTTTTTACAATGCTTTTGCGTAAATTGCAAGTTACCCAAAACATTTAAATGCGGGAACAACGGGCACGACTGCAGTTGTAAAGTAAGTGCGCGTTTATCAGGCGCTAGATGAGTAATATTTTTATTATTAATATAAACACTGCGTGCACTGTTAAGCCCAGCTATAGCGTGCAACAAGCTTGATTTACCAGAGCCTGATGGCCCAAACACACCTAATATATTAAAGTCATTAATGCTAATATCTACATCAAGATTAAAGCTATCAAAAACTTGCTTACACTGTAATTTAAGCACGATTAGCGGCTCCGTTTATCACGGTTTTATTAAATTTAAATAATAAAACTAAACACGCAAACGAAATTGCAAGAAGCACTAACGACAACTGATGCGCAGCACCATAGTTTAACGATTCAACATGATCATAAAGCGCAATAGATACCACTTGTGTTTCGCCTTGAATATTTCCGCCTATCATTAATACTAATCCAAATTCGCCCAATGTATGGGCAAAACCCAACGCAAATGCACTGCCTATGCTGGGCTTTAATAAAGGCAGCGTTAAATAAAAAAAACGCTTAACTGGGCTGATCCCAAGCGCTACCGCGGCCTGATTATACGTTGTATTTATTTGTTTAAAACCCGCAAGTAAAGGCTGCATTACAAAAGGCAATGAATAAAATAACGAGCCTATAACCACACCTTGAAAACTAAACGCAAGCTGAGTACCGGTTAACCAAAACCAAAACTGGCCAAACGCATGGGTTGGCGAAAACAACACCAATAAATAAAACCCCATTAATGTAGGAGGCAGCACTAACGGCATTGCAATAAGCGCCTCTAAAATAGGTTTAAGCCTACCCTTATAGCTTGCCAGTTTCCATGCAAGGGGGATACACAGCACAAGTAAAATGGCTGAGGTTATAAAGGCAAGCTTTATGGTTAGCCAAAGCGCGGTTACATCACTTGCTAACATGTGTTTCCTTTGTTTTATAGCCTTCAGTTTGCAGCACTTTGGCAGTACTTGGCTGGGTTATAAATGCCATAAATTGCTCGGCCGCTGCTAAGTGGCGGCTTGCACTTATAATAACCCCTTGTTGCGTAATTTCTGGATATTGATTGATTGGCACAAGCTCATAATTTAAGTATTTTTTATCATTATTTTTTTTATAAGCCGCCTTTAGGGTAGATAAAGCCACTAAGCCCTTAGCCGCATTACCGGTTTCTACAAACTGAAATGCATGGGTAATATTATTTGCATACACAAACTCATACGGTGGTTTCATATAATTTTTAGCGTAATGCGCTGATGACTGCCCATAAGGTGAAAAACGCGGGTTAGCTATCGCTAATTTATTATTTATTGCGCCCATGCTTGGCTGCCACAGCGCTAATAAACCAATGGCATACGTAGTAAGGCTACTTTTTATTGCAAAGCCGTCTTTAATAAGCGCTTGCGGGCGAGCGGCATCGGCTGATAAAAAAATATCGTAAGGCGCACCATGCATTATTTGAGAATGTAATACGCCACTGGAGGCCGCAGAAATTTTTATATTTAAATTTTTAAGCGCTGGGTTTTTTACCAGCGTTTGTAGTACAGGTTTAAAATTACTTGCTACCGCTATGTGTAGTGTTTCTTTAGCGTGCAAGGGATTACTCAATACAGCTAAAAGTAATAACAAATAACCACACCATGTATTGTAAAGCTTTAACATTATAAGTATTGTTTTAAAAATCAGACACATTATAAAAAACAATATATATGAACGATGTATGCAATGCACCTGGTTTATTACCAGTAGAAACAGCAATTAAAAATATGCTCAGCGCAATTAGCTTTAATAAAGGCGCACAAACACTCTCAATAATGCAAAGTGTTGGTCGCATTTTAGCTGATGACGTTAGATCAAGTATTAATGTACCCGCTCATGATAATTCAGCAATGGACGGGTATGCTTTATGTATTAGCGAAGGCCTAAGAACGTATAAACAAATAGGCAGTGTTTTTGCGGGGCAAACGTTTAAAAACACCTTAACGCCAGGCCAGTGTGTAAGAATTATGACCGGCGCTGCCCTACCGCCTGGCGCTAATGCGGTAGTTATGCAAGAAAACGCGACTGCGAATAATGACGAAATAACATTTACAGGCAACATTGAGCTTAATGCTAACGTACGTTTTGCTGGTGAAGACATAGCCGCTAACAGTGTTGTTTTAAAAGCAGGTAGAAAGCTAAAAGGCGTAGATGTAGGTTTACTTGCCTCTATTGGCATTAACCAAGTAAGTGTATATGAAAAGCTAAAAGTCGCTGTTTTTTCTACAGGTGACGAACTTATAGAACCTGGTAATGCGCTGCCAGCTGGCGCTATTTATGAGAGCAATCGGGCTGTAATAATTAGTGAACTTAACGATCAAAACATTGAAGTAATTGATTTTGGAATCATTCCCGATGATAAAACCCTCATTAAAAACACCTTTGTAAAAGCCAATGAGCAAGCAGATGCCGTAATTAGCTCTGGCGGTGTATCGGTCGGCGAAGCTGATTTTACAAAAGAAGTGTTAAACGAAATTGGTGACATTCATTTTTGGAAAATAGCCATGAAACCAGGCAAACCTTTTGCCTTTGGTAAATTACCTAATAGCTACTTTTTTGGTTTACCGGGCAATCCTGTATCTGCAGCCGTTACACTTGAGCGACTTGTAAAACCCGCGCTTACTAAACTCTCTGGTAACGAGCATAAAGCTAAGTTACGTTTAAAAGCAGTAACAACTGCACAAATTAAAAAACGCCCTGGCCGCACTGACTTTCAACGTGGTATTGCCCATAACGACGAGCACAATAACCTTGTTGTAAGCCCTGTTGTAAAACAAGGCTCTGGCGTACTTTCTTCATTGAGTAAAGCCAATTGCTTAATTGTTGTACCTGCCAAAAGTGGCAATATCGCAGAAGGTGAAACCGTGGAAATAGAGCTGTTATAACTTAGCCTTAAATGTAAAAAAGCCCAATAAACGCTTACGTTTATTAGGCTTTTTTATAGATAAAGTAAGTTTAAAGCAAATTAAAATACAGACTCAAAATCCCCGTTAGGAAATAACACCCCAGGAATACCACGTACTGCTGTTACATCCGCTATTTTAGTATCACCTACATATAAACCGCCGCTGTAATTACTACCCGACTGTTTTACATCAAGCCAGCGACCGTTTTCACCTTTTGCAGTTAAACTAATATTGCTATTTACTTCTCTAATGCGTAAATCTAGCGCTTTTTGCTGTATGCTAACAAACACATCTGTGCTCGTAAGCTGCGATAAATCAACCACATCGCCAACATAAGCTAAGCTAAAGTCACTCGCTCCACCTAAGGGTAAAGCAAGCTCTAAACCAAACATTAAATCATCATTTTCATCGCCTGTTAGCGGCGAAGCCTCAAGCGCAGTAATATGAAAAGGTGTTGTTTGAATATCACTTTGAAACTGCCCTGAAAAATCAAACGCAGATAAAGAGGTCACTTCTTCTGCAAACGCAGAAACAAAGCGTTCTATATCTAAGGACAACTCACCTGAAAGCTCTCCCGACTGCTTAGTAATCACTACATCAGTTGTAATATTAGCAATGCCAGTTTGCGCATCAGGGAGTAACTCACTTTGGCTATCTATACCATCAAACTCAACCAATAATTCGCTTACATCTACATTTAAGCTGGTATCGCCATTAATGACAGACGCACTCATTACTCCTTCAATTTTATCGCCAAGTACACCACTTACTCTAAAGGTTGGAATAGACATATCAATATTGACGGGTAAACCATCGTAAGTGCCCGTAATTGCCCACTCATAAGGTGACGTTGAATAAGTAATATCAAGTTCGCGAAGCGTGTACTGCCCTTCGCTCGCTGACACCTCAGCAAGTGGCGAGTAGTTAATTAAAACCTCGTTAATAACATTAGTAAGCACTGTAATTGCCTGCTGTGTATCATCATCCAGCGCACTCTCTAACTCAACCAGTTTTGCATCTAAGTCATCTGCGTAGGTTGAATCTTGTAAACGTACTACACCGAGCGCATCTCTTACGTCTTCAAGTAATTCACGCGACTCTAGCTGTTGTTCGATTTGCGTTTTTTGTTGCCAATTTTTATAGGTTGTTACACTGGCAACCGTTTGTTTAACCTGCCCTGCTACACTTTGGATTAGGCCATTACCTTGCTCGCTATAAAGGTTATCTGCAAGATATTGATCCGCTATGCTACTGTATGTTTGCCATGCACTCGTATCTGTTTGCTCAGTAATGAAATCATCAAACGCTGTTGATAAATCAAAGCCCTCAACTGATACACCTGCAACAATAGCACCATAGGTAAATGCATTAGCAACAATTTCAGCCTCTAATGTGTTGCTTAAATTGCTATGTGTTAGCTGATAAAATGGGCTTGCAGCCAAACTTGCAAGCGTTGCATCATAGTTGTTCTCAGTAATAACGCTGCTCATTGGCGAGAAAAACACTTCATTCACACCCGGTGCAACATACGCGCGTGCCGCGTAATTTAAACTCACACCTGTTATTTCTTCAAAATCAATTATGCGGTTTTCATTTAAATCGTTAACATCACCGCGTAGTGTTCTGCCACAACCTGTAAAACGTGGGCACGGCAGTGCGCTATCATCAGGAACGAACTCAAATGTATAAAAATTAAGTGGCGATACGCTTACACTTGCAGTGTTAATATTATCAACAGCAACCGAGTCAATCACATTGCCCTGGCTATCTAATTGGTTAAGCGTGCCTTTAGCTGATTGCCACTGTGGCACATAAAAGTTTACTGTAGAGGTAGATGCTACGCTAATTACAACCGCTTCATCTTCATTACTATCTGAAGAACCGCCACAGCCACTTATTGCTAAAGCAACCGATAAAGGTAAAAGTTTTTTAAACATCTGCATTCCTTAAAACTTAATGTTCATGTACCAATTTACATTCGCATAATAAGCTTTATCTAAATCTAAGCTGTCGGTTTGTAAATTAAGTCCAAAATACTCGTTTTCAATACCAACTAAAAACGCTTCGCTTTTTGTTTCATACCCTGCTTGCACTTTCCAATGATCCCAAAAATGAACGCGCCCCTTTAATTGACTAAAGGTGTCTTCATCGTATTGTTTAATGGTTAGCACTGTTGAATAACGTTGATTAATTCTATAATCGGCAAATGCTGCAATGCGCATTTCCATATCAAGAGTGTGTGACTGTGTATTACCAAACGCCGATGTTTGTAATGATACAGTAGGCGTAGATGTCACATCGCCATTTTCATCTTCGCTAAACGGGATCTCTGTTGTTTGCCCTTTTACAGAGCCTGTGTCGTCATAGTCGGTTTTATAGAGTAAGTCTTTTACACTTAAGCCTACTTTTAGCTCATCATTTACTTGCCAATCAGCAAATATATCTAGGCTATAACCTAAACCCTCTGGGTTGTTTGAAGGTGTAAACTCTTTAAATAAAATATCTTTCGAAAAGTTATAATCGGCGGTAATACTGCCTTCAACTTCATCACTAAAAATACGGCCATCTACTGAGGCATCTTGAAAATGAGTGCTGGCAAAAACAGACAGTTTAGGCGTAATGGTTAATGCATTTTTATCTAAAAATTTAAAGTCATAAGAAACAAACATACCATTAGAGGTAACTTGCTTAGCATCTAGTTGGTATCTATAAAAACGATCTTCAAAGGGTAAGTCGTTTTTTTCTAAATAAGTGTAAAGTGCTGTGTCTGGGTCAAAATTAAGTACGTAATCATATCGGCTTTGCAGGCCTACTTTAAAGTTTCCGTAACCAACCCCAACTTCAAAAATATTATAGGTAAATGCGCTATCGCCTGATTTAATAGGCGCGTCAAAATCATCTATAAATGCTTGTACAGGTTGTGCTTCAGTGTAAATTTCTGCGTCAAAGTGAGTAAATATTTGAAATTGATTATTAGCAGTAGCTAGAGGTGAAAGTAGAGCAGTTGAAAATCCTAACAAGAGAATTTTTTTTTTCATAATTTAATCGCTTTCTATAAAAAAAGGGAAAAGCGCACAGCTTTTCCCTTTAATAGTTTAAGTATTAGTTAGATGAGTCAATTAAAGTCACATCTGTGTACTCAATTACTTCATCATCAATATAAGTAATTGAAACACCGTTTGTTACTTTAGTGGCTGTACCAAAGGTCATCATCATGCCATCGTACATCGCTTTAACATCGCCCATGTAACCAGCTGACTCAGAACCCGACATAGACAAGGTGTAACCCATTGCAGCGTCGCCATTTACTTTAATTTCAAGCATGGTCATGTCTTCATCACCACTGCTATCAACCTCAGACATAACGCTAAAGTCTAAATCGCCAGACATACCTGCTAGCTCTAGCATAGCCATGTCTGTCTCTTCCATGCCGCTTAGGTTTAGCGTACCCATAAAGCCTGAGTCGCCGTCCATAATTTCAACACGGTTCCACGCTTGAGTCATAGTTAGTTCAGCGTCATCAACACTATCTGCACTCACATCACCGTCAAACGTAAATACTAAACACGAATCAATTTGTGTAGAGTCAGTAATTGTACCATCTGCAAATGCTTGACACTCTTCAAGTGCATCTGCGGCTACATCACCCGTAACAAGCTCAACAGTTGCATCGCTTTCAGTAGTTAGCATACCGCCCCAAGCAACAACAAGCTGGTCATCTTGATACGCTGCAGACGCTGTGATCATGCTATCTGTAGTCGAGTTTGTAAGCATTAGCGTTAAATCGTCTAGGCTATATTCGTATGCCCACTCAGGGTGTGCAGACGATGTGCCAGAACCAGATTCACCCATGTCGGCAAGCTCTTCAAACACATCAAATAATACTTCAGCTGTGTCGTAAAGTGCATCACCACCGGTACTTGTTAATACCGTCATTGTAGAAAGTGACTCTGATGTTTCTTTAACCGATGCCGTTGCAACCGCAAGCTCAGCTTCTGCTTGAAGGCTAAGCGCTGTTACAAGTTGCTCATTTGCAAGTTCGGCCTGAGTTACAGCAGCTTCAGCCATCATTTCTGCACTTTCAACTAAATCAGCAGCTTCAGCCATATCAGCTTCAGTTACTGCTACAGCTTCATATGCAGTTGCAGCTTCTAATGCTTGTTCAATCGCAAGCTCAAGTGCATCTACAGCAGCAGAAAAATCTGACGCAGCAGTTACCGCAGCATCAACTAATTCAACAGTTGCTTGTGCATCGTCACCCGAGTCAACAGCAGCTTGCGCATCAGCAAGCGCACTTGTTGAAGCAGCTTCAGCAGTATCTGCAGCTGTTTTCTTTTCATCTGCAACATCAGCAGTGTTCATCGCAATTTCTTTGGCGGCTTCAACTACAATTTCGTATTCAGTAATAGCGGCTTCTGCATCAAGCACTAATTGTGCTAGTGCTGCATCGTAAGTGCTTACGTTTTCTACTTCTACTAATGCTGATGCCTGTAATGCAGTTGCAGAATCCTCTATGCCTTGGTAGTCAGAACTTTGAGCTACAAGTAAAGACGCAGTGCTAACATAGCCTTGTGCTTTAACATAAATTATGTCTGTCGCAGTAGCTAAATCTGCAGCTTCAGCTTCATTTTCAAGTGCAGCTACTGCCGCAACAAATTCAATTGCAGAGTCTGCATCGGTAATTGCATCACCGCCTAGGGCTTGAACATCAGCAAGCATTCCTTCAGCAGCATCTACCGATGCTTGAAGAGCAGTAAGTTCAGTAGTAGATGCATCAATTTGTGCTGATAAAGCTACAGCTAAATCTGCAAAAAAGTCATCGCCTGCAACACACTCATCGCCAGTACAACCTAGTTCTTCTAATACCGTTTGAACTGCCGTTGCAAGTTCAGCTAGTTCTGCATCAGTTGCTGCACCATTTTTAACTGCGTTATCTTTTGCAGCTTTTGCTTTAGTTGCAATGCCTGCAGAATTTTGTGCGAATGCAGCTATTTCTGCTGCCGAAGGTGCTGGGATCTTAGCCGCATAAGCCGCTTCAAGGGCTGTTTTAATTGCGGCTTCATCACCTGTTGCAATTGCAACAAACACACTCGCGGTACTTCTAACCGCTGCTTGCAGTGTAGCTGCAACGTCGGTTGTGCTTAAAGTACCTGCTTTAATACCCTCTTTAATGCTAGTCATTACTTCGCTAATTGAAGATAAGCCTTGGATAGATGACGACAGCTGAGCTATTGCTAATACACCTTGTGAAAGTGCTTCTTCACCGTCTACATCACTTAAATCAACTGCACCGCCGTTAGATAAGTCACCAATAAGCGCCGACAATAATACAGCTGCATCTGGGCCCATTACTTGAATAACCGTATTTAAGCTTGTTGCTGCAATTGCATCGGCATCAACATCGTCACCAGCTTCAAGCAGGGCTTGAGCAACCAGCGTAGTTAAAAAGGTTACATTCGCTTTAAACGAACGTGCTACGTTTGCATCGCCTGCCGCGCCGCTCGCTTCAGATAAGTCGGCTTCTGCTGCAGCTACATATTTAACAACAGAAAGCTCTAAGTCAGCTTTATACCACTCACCAAACTCAATGTTTGTGTCGCCATCGTTTACGTCATCAGCTTCTGGCGCTTCATCGTAAGTTCCACAACCAACGTAAGCATCACATCTTAAGAAACTATCATCGCCCTCTTCTGAGGTAGTCACTGTAATATATACAGGGCCAGAAAAATCATCTTCTAGGTAAATGCTGTAGCGACCACTATCGTTAGTGATTAGCGCATCAGGGTTACCTGCAATTTTGCTTGCTTCAACAGCTGCGTCTGCGGCATCTTGAGAAGTTGCTTCGCCGGTAAACGTTTCAGCTTCAGCTGAAGCTTCTAATCTAAATGCAACAGGTACACTTTCACCTGATGCATCTAATGTCATTACGCTAACAACGGCACCTTTCATAGCACCTTTAACAGCTTTACCTGTTATTTCTACATTAAATTGAGCGTCATCAGATGATGTTACCGATTCAACGGGAGGAACGTAGGTGTTTCTATCGTTGTCTGAGCCACAACCTGCTAAACCTAATGTTAGTGCAACAGAAGCTGCGATTGGGGTAATTTTAGTCATACGCTGTGCCATTTATTTCTCCTTGATAGCCTGCAATGAGTATCAGAAATTATTTTATTAATATGCATGTGAAAGTTTACAAAAAAACATAAACAGACACACAATAACAACCTTTGTTACTTATAGATTAAAGTAACATTAAGTAATGAGTTTTTGCTACATTTTTATACATTTAAAGTGAATGTTTTTACCACAAATTAAACGACGCTTCTTCATAACCCTTACTATTTTTCAATAACATATGTTAAAAATATTAAGAAGCATCGCTCTAACGTACAATATATCCACAATATTAAGTGAATATTACATTTAATTTAGTTTGTTAATAATATTCTTCAAGTAAATGCGGCATATACACATAAAAAAAAGCTCATTTAGCTTTATATAGTGAAAAATCATTAGACTTTGAAGGTAGATTTTGTTGGAGAGAGCCTAAACATAAAGTTTAGAACATGATGAATAAATATAAATATTTACCCATAATTTGAGGTACACATTAACGGCAACGCTTGTTGCCGTTAATTTAAAATGTAGGCTATTGAGGAACTCTTACAACCCCTTCCATAAGTACACGAGCACTTCGGCTCATACTTGCTTTGGTAACTTGCCAGTCGCCCTTTATATTTTTAGCTTCAGCGCCAACTTTTAGCGTGCCCGAGGGGTGACCAAAGTTAACTTCATTTAACGCGCCGCCACCAGCAGCTATATTTACAAGCGTACCTTCTATGGCAGCGGCCGTACCAATAGCAACTGCGGCTGTACCCATCATGGCATGGTGCAGCTTGCCCATCGACATAGCGCGTACTAATAAGTTAATACTGTTTGCACTAATATGCTTATTACTCGACGAAGTGTAGTCTAAAGGCCCTGCAACAAATGCCACTTTAGGTGTGTGTTGGCGAGCTTGTGCTTCGTTAATATTAGTAATTAACCCCATTTTTACTGCGCCATAGGCACGAATAGTTTCGAGCTTTTCAAGTGCGGCAACATTATTATTTATATCATCTTGTAGCTCAGTGCCGGTATAGCCAATATCATTTGCATTAATAAATACAGTAGGAATACCTGCGTTGATCATGGTGGCTTTTAAAGTGCCAACACCCGGTACTTCTAAATCATCCACTACATTGCCTGTTGGAAATAACGCGCCTTCTCCATCGGCTGGGTCTAAAAACTCAAGCTTTACCTCGGCGGCAGCAAAGGTAACACCGTCGAGCTCAAAATCACCGGTTTCTTGTACTTCACCATTGGTCATAGGGACATGAACGAAAATACTTTTTTTAATATTAGCCTGCCACACACGCACAATAGCAACGCCGTTTTCGGGCACTGTGCTTTTATCAACTAAGCCATTCGTTATTGCAAATGCGCCTACAGCCGAAGTTAAATTACCGCAGTTACCGCTCCAATCTACAAACGGCTTATCAATAGCCACTTGCCCAAATAAATAATCAACATCGTGGTTAGGTTGCTCACTTTTACTTAAAATCACTGTTTTACTGGTACTTGATGTAGCACCGCCCATGCCATCGGTTTGTTTGCCGTATGGGTCGGGGCTGCCTATAACACGTAGTAATAAATTATCGCGCGCCTCACCTGCCACTTGGGCAGGTTTGGGTAAATCGGTTAATTTAAAAAACACGCCTTTACTGGTGCCGCCCCGCATGTAAGTTGCTGGTACTTTAATTTGTGGTTTAAACATACTGCACGCTCCTTATGCTGATTGCGTTGCTTCTAAAAAGTCTTGTGCAAAACGCTGTAATACACCACCAGCAGCATAAATAGAAAGCTCCTCTTGCGTATCAAGTCGGCACTTCATAGGTACCGTTAGTACCTCACCATTTTTACGCGTAATCACCAAATCAATGGTAGCGCCAGGTATTGGCTCGCCTTTTACATCAAAGCTTTCGCTGCCATCAATGTTAAGCGTTTTGCGGGTAGTGCCTGGTTTAAATTCAAGCGGTAAAACACCCATACCAATTAAGTTAGTACGGTGTATGCGCTCAAATCCTTCTGCGGCTATCACTTCTACGCCTGCAAGCCTTACACCTTTTGCAGCCCAATCGCGAGACGAGCCTTGGCCATAGTCAGCACCTGCTACAATTATTAGCGGCTGTTTACGCTGCATATAAGTTTCTATTGCTTCCCACATACGGGTATTAGTGCCTTGAGGTTCTAAACGCGCGTATGAACCTTGTTTAACTTCGCCGTTTTCATCAAGCACCATTTCATTTAACAATTTAGGGTTTGCAAACGTGGCACGCTGCGCTGTTAAGTGATCGCCTCGGTGCGTTGCGTACGAGTTAAAGTCTTCTTCTGGGACATTCATTTTAGTTAAGTATTCACCTGCGGCACTGCTTGCCATAATTGCGTTTGATGGCGATAAATGATCCGTTGTAATATTATCGCCAAGTACAGCAAGCGCGCGCATGCCGGTCATGGTGCGTTCACCTGCAAGTGCGCCTTCCCAATATGGCGGGCGGCGAATATAAGTACTTTGCTCGCGCCAGTTATAAAGTGGGTCGTTGTCTTCACCATAATCTACGGTTAAATCAAACATAGGCTCGTATACTTTTTTAAATTGCTCTGGCTTTACGCTTTGTTTTATTACTTCGTCTATTTCTTCATCGCTTGGCCATAAATCTTTTAGCGTTATATTGTTGCCGTTTTGATCTTGACCTAAACTATCTTTTTCAATATCAAAACGAATAGTACCGGCAATAGCATAAGCCACCACTAATGGCGGTGACGCTAAAAATGCTTGCTTAGCATATGGATGAATACGCCCATCAAAGTTACGATTGCCCGAAAGCACCGCTGTTGCGTATAAATCGCGATCGATTACTTCTTTTTGAATAACAGGGTCAAGTGCGCCGCTCATGCCGTTACAGGTAGTACAGGCAAAACCCACAATACCAAAACCGAGCTTTTCAAGCTCTGGGAGTAAGTTTGCCTCTTCAAGGTAAGATTGCACCGCTTTAGAACCCGGCGCTAAAGAGGTTTTAACCCACGGTTTACGCATTAAGCCTTTGGCATTTGCATTACGAGCAATAAGCCCTGCAGCAATCACGTTTCGTGGGTTACTGGTGTTAGTACAACTGGTAATAGCAGCAATAATACACGCGCCATCTGGCATTAATCCTTCCTCGTTTTCAACTTTGCCTGATATACCTTCTTTCGCTAAATCGCTTGTTGATACACGACGATGGGGATTTGAAGGCCCAGCAATATTGCGTCCAACGCTTGATAAATCAAAGGTCAAAACACGCTCATACTTTGCAGTTTTTAAACTATCGCTCCAAAGGCCTGTCGTTTTAGCGTAGTTTTCTACAAGCGCTATTTGCTCTTCATCACGCCCTGTTAAACGCAAATAATCTATTGTTTTATCGTCTATATAAAACATTGCCGCAGTTGCACCAAATTCTGGCGTCATGTTTGAAATAGTTGCCCTATCGCCAAGGGTGAGTGCATCGGCGCCTTCGCCGTAAAATTCTAAATAGGTTGATACCACACGCTGAGCGCGTAAAAATTCGGTAATAGCCAGCACTATGTCGGTGGCGGTAATGCCAGGTTGGCGAGTGCCTGTAAGCTCAACACCGACAATGTCAGGCAGGCGCATGTACGAGGCGCGGCCAAGCATTACGCTTTCGGCTTCAAGCCCACCTACGCCTACAGCAATTACGCCAAGTGCATCAACATGCGGAGTGTGGCTGTCGGTACCTACTAAAGTATCGGGAAATGCAATGCCATCGCGGTTTTGAATAACCGGCGACATTTTTTCTAGGTTAATTTGATGCATAATGCCGTTACCAGGCGGTATAACATCAATATTTTTAAAGGCGGTTTTAGTCCAGTTTATAAAATGAAAACGGTCATCGTTGCGTCTATCTTCTATTGCACGGTTTTTTTCAAATGCGTCGGTCTCAAAGCCTGCGTGCTCTACCGCTAATGAGTGATCAACAATTAGCTGTGTAGGCACAACCGGATTTACTTTTGCTGGATCCCCGCCTTTTTCAGCAATGGCGTCGCGCAGGCCAGCTAAATCAACTAATGCAGTTTGGCCTAAAATATCGTGGCACACTACGCGCGCCGGATACCACGGAAAATCTAAATCTTGTTTGCGCTCAATAAGCTGATCAAGCGCATCGGTTAGCATATCTGGCTCACAGCGGCGCACTAAGTTTTCGGCAAGTACACGCGATGTGTAAGGCAATGTGGCATACGCGCTTGGCTTTATTGCATCTACCGCAGCTTGCGTGTCGTAGTAGTCTACATTTGAGCCGGGCAAGGGTTTTCGGTATTGGGTGTTATTAATTATGGTCATAATACATGTTCGCTAATAGGTGACGGGAAATAAAAAGGCGAAAAGGTGAGCGTGTTGCTCACCCTAAACCAATCCGCTTAATTAAGTTTTATTGCGGATTGGTATTATGCAATCAGCCTCTTGATTCAATTGGCGTGTAGCTGCGTGCGTCTGGCCCTGTGTAATCGGCACTTGGGCGAATAATACGGTTATTAGCACGCTGCTCTTTAACATGTGCAGTCCAGCCTGTAACACGGCTCATAACAAATATTGGCGTAAACAATTTGGTTGGAATATCCATAAAGTGATATGCCGATGCATGGAAAAAATCGGCATTACAAAACAGTTTTTTCTCGCGCCACATTACTTCTTCACACCTAACCGACACAGGGTAAAGCACATCATCACCCACCTCAGCCGCTAGTTTTTCAGAGAACTTTTTAATAATTATGTTACGTGGATCTGACTCGCGGTAAATAGCGTGGCCAAAGCCCATTATTTTATCTTTGCGCTCTAACATGCCCATAACTTCCTGCTCGGCGTGCTCTGCACTTGTAAAGTTTTGAATCATATCCATAGCGGCTTCGTTAGCACCACCATGAAGTGGCCCACGTAGCGTGCCAATAGCGCCCGTTACACAAGAATGAATATCAGACAAAGTAGATGCACACACGCGCCCCGTAAAGGTAGAAGCGTTAAACTCATGCTCTGCGTATAAAATTAGTGACACATTCATTACTTGAGCAAAAAGCTCGCTCGGTGCTTTGTCGTGTAATAAATTTAAAAAGTGCGCGCCTACTGAGTCGTCATCAGTTTGGGTTTCAATGCGAACGCCATCGTGTGTAAAGCGGTACCAATAACAAATAATGCTTGGGAACACCGCAACCATACGGTCAATCGCATCGTTTGCTTGGCTAAAATCAAGTTCCATTTCTAGGTTACCCAGCATAGAGCAACCGGTACGCATAACATCCATTGGGTGCGCGTCTTTAGGAATATTTTCAAGCACGGTTTTTAGTGCATCTGGCAGGCCACGTAAGCTTTTTAATTTAGCTTTATATTCAGCCAATTCACTGGCTGTTGGTAGCTCGCCGCGCGAAAGTAAAAAAGACACTTCTTCAAACTGCGCTTTTTCGGCAAGTTCGCTAATATCGTAACCACAATACGTTAAACCAGAGCCTGTTTGCCCTACTGTACATAATGCTGTTTGCCCTGCTACTTGGCCGCGTAAGCCTGCACCGCCTAATGCTTTATCTACCATGATCTTCTCCTATCTTAAATTTGTGTGTGTTATCTATTTTAATAGTTATTATTTGCCAGATTTTGATGAAAAAAGGTTATCAAGTGTGTTTTCGTATGTGTGGTAATCTAAAAAGTCGTATAACTCGGCGCGTGTTTGCATGTTCTCAATTTGGCTTTGCTGCGAGCCCTCATTTAAAATGGCAGAGTACACATTAAGCGCGGCTTTATTCATGGCTCTAAACGCACTAAGTGGGTAAAGCACCATTTCAACACCTACCTCGCTTAACTGCTCTTTTGTGTAAATAGGTGTTTGGCCAAATTCAGTAATGTTTGCCAAAATAGGAACATTAATCGCTTTTGCAAATGCTTGGTAATCGGCAAGGTCGTGCACGGCTTCTGCAAAAATTGCGTCTGCACCAGCCTCAACACAGGCAGCTGCGCGGTCAATCGCGGCACTTAAGCCTTCTTTTTGAAACGCATCGGTGCGGGCCATTATATAAAAGTCGTTATCGGTTTTAGCATCAACCGCCGCTTTAATGCGGTCAACCATTTCACCTTGGCTTACAATTTCTTTATTAGGGCGATGGCCACAACGCTTTTGCGCTACTTGGTCTTCAATATGAAAACCCGCCGCGCCTGCTTTGGTCATTTCTTTAACGGTCCGCGCAATATTAAACGCGCCGCCCCACCCTGTATCGGCATCTACAAGTAGTGGTAAATCGCTTGCACCGGTTATACGACGAATATCTTCAAGTACGTTATCAAGGCTGGTCATACCTAAATCAGGCATACCAAAAGAGGCATTTGCCACACCTGCACCAGAGAGATATATAGCTTGGTGGCCCATTTTTTCAGCCATCATAGCTGTGTAGGCATTAATAGTACCCACTACCTGCAATGGACGGTTATTAGCAATAGCCTGTTTAAATTTTAATCCTGCTGACATTACTTTCTCCTCACTTTGAACGGTTGCTACATGGAGTAACTTATAGTTTTAATCTTAAATTGTGACTGTTTTACTGATCTGCTAACATTTAGCTTTTAGCAGCTGCTTTTTGCGACTAAATACCAATCTGTATGTATATGGGGTCTATTTAACCCGCTAAATTGTTCGAATACTCATATTGGTTGGTATACATCAAATTTGGTTTGAATATTGGCTTGCGATGCACTAATGTGTCGCTTCATAAGCATTTCGGCGAGTTCACCATCGTGATTTTCTATTGCGTTAATAATGGCTAAATGCTCGTCAAACGCTTTAGATACACGCGGCCCCACCATACCCATTTGCACGCGGTACATACGAATTAATTGATAAAGCTCGTTACATAACAAATGGATTAAGTGTGCGTTTTTACTGCCTTTAATAATGCGATAATGAAAGTCTAAATCGCCTGCCTCTTGATAGTACGATTCGCCTTCTTTTACACGTTGTGTTTGCAAATGCTGATTAAGTAATTGCTTTAAGCCTTTAACTTCCTCGGGTTCCATATTGTCGGCAGCAAGCCTACATGCTAAGCCCTCAAGGGAACTACGAACCTGATACACTTCAATTAAGCGCTCGGCAGTAAGTGCCACTACACGGCAGCCTACATTGGCTTTACGCTCAACTAAATAACAGCTTTCTAAACGATTAAGTGCTTCTCTAAGCGTGGCACGGCTTACACCGTAGCGCTTTGCAAGCTCCGGCTCAGATATTTTGCTGCCTTGCTCTATGCTGCCTTCGACTATTTCGCGGCGCATATCTACAAACACTTGATCAGATGCTGTAGTAATAGGTGTATCGTTTAAAAAAGGTTGCGTCATGGCTTCATAAATAAATTGTCGACAATTGATGGGTTAACTATGTGCTTAATAAAAAAACATGTCAACCCTTAGCCCTACCTAAATGATTAAAAAACACACTTATTGTCGACACTGTTAATCTAAAGTCGTATATAACTGAGTTAAAAATACACTAAAACTACGATGTGTCGACATAGTACAAGCATACAAATGCAGTATTTAACTCTGAAAAAACACTTTAAAAGTGCTAATATCACGCTTTATTTTTTAATGTACGAGCCACCCGTGAACGCTAACACTTATATTCCTGAGCACTTTATTGACGACGTAAAAACCTACTTACCCGCTCATTTAAATTTAGATGACTTTATAGAAGCGTGCCGTCGCCCTTTAAGAAAGTCTATTCGTGTTAATACATTAAAAATAACAATTGAAGATTTTTTAAAACGTGCTGAGCAAAAAAATTGGCAACTTACACCTATACCTTGGTGTAATGAAGGTTTTTGGCTAGAACGTCCAAGCGATGAAGAACAAAATTTAGCACTAGGTAATACAGACCTACATTTAAGCGGCGCCATGTACGTGCAAGAGGCAAGCTCAATGCTGCCGCCTATGGCACTAAAACAAAGTATTGAAAACTCAGATTTACAAGATAATTACGTACTTGATATGGCATCAGCGCCTGGCTCTAAAACTTCGCAACTTGCCGCAATAATGAATAATCAGGGAGTACTTGTTGCCAACGAGCTTTCGTCATCACGCTTAAAGGTCCTTAGCGCTACGCTTAAGCGTATGGGCGTGGGTAACTGCGCGCTTTCGCATTTTGATGGAATAATATTTGGCAATTACATGTTTGAATGCTTTGATAGCATTTTACTCGATGCGCCCTGCTCTGGGGAAGGTACAGTGCGTAAAGACGCTGACGCACTTAAAAACTGGTCAATCGAATCAAATATAGATATTGCTCAAGTTCAAAAAGATTTAATAAAAAGCGCATTTTACGCATTAAAGCCAGGCGGAACGCTGGTGTATTCAACCTGTACGCTCACCCCGCTTGAAAACCAAAACGTATGCAACTATTTGCTTAGCGAATTTGGCGACTACATTGAGCCGCAATCACTAAGTGACTTATTTGAGGGCGCAGAAAAAGCAACAACCCCCGAGGGCTACTTACATGTATGGCCGCAAACGTTCGATAGTGAAGGTTTTTTTATTGCTAAATTTAAAAAACTAGCAAGTTGCGATAACCCTAACCAAACAGTAAAAAAAGGCGCGTTTCCGTTTAACGAGTTTGATAAAAAACAAACAACATCATTTATGAGCGAGCTTAAAAAACAATTTGGTTTAAAAGCCTTGCCAGGTAATTTAATGCAGCGCGATAAAGAACTCTGGTTATTCCCACAAGGGTTTGAAGCCGTGCAAAATAAAATTAAATACGCACGCTTAGGCATACAAATAGGCATCATCCATAAAAACGGAGTACGGCTCTCCCACGAATTTGCCACCGTGTTTGGCAATGAATGCAAAAGTAATACGTATGCTTTAACAAACGAGCAAGCAAACGACTACTTTAATGGAAAAGACATTCGCCTTGAAGAAGTAACAAAAGCAACCGGCGAAGTAGTACTAACCTTATGTGGCTGCCCAATCGGACTAGGTAAATGGCAAAAAATTAAGATAAAAAATTCTTTGCCACGCGACCTTGTGCAAAATACCCAGTTAATTGATTGGGTCGCCCCAGTTTAATATTTTATTAGAGAACAGTCTGTAATACTATATTTCAGTCAAATATTTTTAAGGGAATAAAATGAAAAAAAGATTCAAAGCGCTCGATGCCTTTAGAGGACTTTGTGCTATATCAGTAGTTTTGTATCACATGCATATTGTCGGCTCGATAACTGAACTCAGATTCTTTCAAGAAAGTGGTATCTTTGTAGAGTTTTTCTTTATCCTAAGTGGCTTTGTCCTGACACACGGTTACGGATATAAAAAAAACCTAAACTTTAAAACTTATTGTAAAGCTAGGTTCTTTAGAATCTATCCCCTACATTTTTTTATTTTAATGGTGTTTATAGCTTTTGAACTGATGAAACTAATTGCCACCAATTTTGGTGTATCATTCAACGGAGAGCCTTTTTCAGCCAAAACCGCGGTATCCGAAATCATACCAAATTTACTTCTCATACAATCTTGGACTCCATATACAGAACATCTTTCTTTTAACTTTCCTTCATGGAGTATAAGTATCGAGTTTTACATATACTTCTTATTTTTTTCTACTGTTGTTCTGTTTAGCAAATTTAAATTACTGATTTGGTTAACTGCATCCATATTTGCATTTTTACTAATCTACCTTAACTCAGAGTTGCTCACTAAGCAGGTCCTAAGTGGGCTATCATGTTTTTTTGGAGGCGCAATAACCTATAGTCTTTATAGAAAAATTTCCCACATAAAAATTCCATATGTCTTTGGAAGTACTTTTGAATTAACATTATTAGTAAGCATTGTTTTTGTAGTTCAGGAGCAATTTGAATTAAAGCTTATTATTGCTCCGCTACTTTTTTTGCTTACAGTATTGCTATTTTCTTTCGAGGCTGGTGTTATATCTAAGGTTTTAAAAATTAAACCACTTCAACTTACTGGCCAACTCTCTTACTCAATATATATGACCCACGCTGCAATACTATTTCTTGTGGCAGCAGTAACTCTAGTTTTTAAAAAACTAACGGGGCTTGAGGTAGTGAAAACTATAAACTCTTTAAAATACATAGACCTTGGCAATACATATATAAACAACTTAGTAGTTGTAATAATATTAGCAGTGGTAATTATCACATCAAAATTTACATATAAATATATAGAGCTTTGGGGTTTGAATTTAAATAAAAGAACATAACAGATATAGAAAATGTTAAGCCATAGTTTACGTGTTATATGGCTTAACAATTATTTTACAATCATTAAATGAACTTACTTTATATGTTATTTCGTCAAAACTCTAAAAAATCTAAAGGTAATCGTTCACCGAAAAACTCTTCACCAGAGCTAGATAAATGGTCACCATCACTCCAAAGAAGATATTCACACGTCATAAAGTCTTCTGGAAAAGTATAATTCATAACCTTATTTTGAGATGAAAATTTAATATAATCGAAAGCCGATGCTTCGTTTGACATTGCTTTATCTAACTCGTTAAAAATTAATTTGTGACCATCGCGTAAACTAAATCCATAGTCACAACCTTTACTAAGTACTTGTTGAGAAGAAAAATGTGGCTCAACCCTGCTACCGAACCAAGTTACTGGTATTACCTCACTAATTTCAGCTAAATAATACGAAACTTGCTTAACATACTCTTCATTAATGCCAATGTTTTCAACTTTATCTGTCAAAGCTAACTTATTGAACATCTCTCGGTTACCTTTATTATTATTTTCATCTAAAAACAAATAAAAGCCAGCTTGCTCGTAAATAATGTGTTCAAAAATATGGCTATTATCAATTAGAAAGTTTTTAATCGCTAAGTAATGCTCTTGACAATCTTCTCTCTGTGTATGGGGTCTACAACCTTGTGTGTTCGTTATTCCTACAATAAAGTCATTTTCAAACGCAGTTGAAACCATACCAAAAAGATCTCTAGAGTGGCTATCTCCGAGAATTAAAACACCAGGATCATGAATTAAAGCACATTGCCTTAGCCTTACTTTCATTGCATCTGTTAAGGATTGACTATTGAAATTGCATTCAGAAAAATTTTGCTTTCCTTCTGAGCTAACTCCCCAATCATCGTTTTCTTTATCTTTATTAAACAAGAGGGAATATGTTTTATACTCTATTTTATCAAGATTATTCAGCCAATAATTACTTCCCTTATTTACAACAACGCTTGAAGCTAACGCACTTATAAATATAATCATGTACAAAGGCTTGCATTTCAAGTAAGCCTTTGTATCCTTAAATACACTATTAAACCTAACTCTTTCAATATATCTATTACTGATAAAACCTAACAATACAGAAAGTGCTATTCCTAAGTAGATGTACTTATCGTCTAGTGTGTAATAATAAATACCAACAACTAACGGCCAATGCCATAAATATATTGAGTATGACCATGCACCTACCTTTTGAAATACTACATTCCCTGTGATAAAGCTCTTATCGCGAGCTGACAAAATAACAAAATAGGCTCCCAAAACAGGAAATAAAGCTGCATATCCAGGCCATGCATCTTCTTTGGAAACGAAAAAATAGGAACCCATAATTAGCATCAAACCTAATCGTTCTAAAAGTTTTTTATTATTGTTACTGATTACTATTGGGAATAAATAAGCCACACCACCTATCATCATCTCCCATGCCCTGGTAGGTAATAAATAATAAGAAGCATTTGGCCAATTAAAACTGGCAAAAACACAAAATACAAAACCCAAAAAGGTTGCTAGTACAATTAAATACTCCATTAGTTTAACCGATGTGAACTTATGAATTAAAACCAATACAAGTGGATAAATTATATAAAACTGCCACTCAACTGAAAGTGACCAAGTATGGAGTAACCACTTTTCGTGAGATGCGGCGTCAAAATACCCCGCTTCAGTCCAATAAGTAATGTTTGATAAAAAACTAATGCTACTCAAAGCATGTTTACCAAGAAGCTGATAATCTAAGGGGGGCAGATAGAGCCAGCCAAAAAGGAGCAAAATAAAGCAAAGTACAGCCAGCGCTGGAATTATTCTATTAGCCCTCGCAACATAAAAGCGTGTTACAGAAAAGTTTTTTTGCTATAACCCATTAAATATTATGCCAGTCATTAAAAAGCCTGATATAACAAAAAACACATCAACCCCAGCAAAACCACCTGGCAACCAAGCTGAATTAAAATGAAATAACACAACACCTATAACTGCAATAGCTCTAAGTCCGTTTATATCGCGCCTGAATTTCATACAGCCCAACCCCTTAGTTATGATTATAATTATTAAGCCTAATTTACTACACTATCTAGGTTGAGATTGCTTATGAAAGAACTTTTTGTAGTTAGAAATCAAACTGCCTATAAAACATGCAATTGTTAAATTAATAACTATACTCATGAGTACTTTCTCTTCTCCCTAAAGAATTGTGAAAGTGTATTTAGTTAGCGCAAGGCTCAACTAAGAGCCATTTGTAGCCCAGAGCTGTTAGTGGCTCTGGGCGTTTTTATTTGCAGTTTTTTTTGTAAATGTAACGCTGTTTAACTTGTTCAAACGATTTACCAAATTGTAGTGATAAGCAAAGCGTTGGCATTACATTTAGCTTAGTGGCTATTTTATACACCTTATTAAACCTATAACCATATTGAGCTGCTACACTAAGAGACTTAACATATTGAGCCTTAAACTCAGGTGGTAAATGCTGCCAATTAGCTAAGGCTATTTGTATAACTCCTAAGTGCACGTTTAGCTTATAAGGGCCGGTGTTTAATGCATTATTTATATATTCGAATACCTGTTCATTAGGCCCGTGTTCATTGCTGGCAACTTGTGCCAACAATATCCACGATTCAGCCCAAGAAGCACGTAATTTAATAGAGTTTAGTAAACTTTCCTCAGCACTTTTATATACGGGTAAAGCATTTACAACATCGTCTTGCTCATTATCTAAACTTAGCAGATTAAGATACGCTAAAAAGTGCCAGTAATGGGCTTGATGTGGTTCTAACGTTAAAGCTAATTTTATCGATTTTGTAGCTTGCTGAACTTGGGATTTTTGTTCATTAATTGAGTTGGTTGGATTTTCTACTACTGCGTGAGCTAGGTTTAATGCGTTAAAATACCAGGAGTTTGCACGCATACTCTGCACCGAAGAATAACTAATAGTTACTATTAACACCGCCAATAAAATAATATGTGAGTGTTTAATAGTTTTTAAGTTAATCACTAAATAGAGCCTCTGTAAGCTTGACGGGGTTAGCTACAAATAAAGCATGTGCTTCAGCAGGCCCTATTAAATCACGTACTGTTTGCTTAGCTTTACTTAGTATGGGGGGTCTACGCTTAACTGAATGGGCATCACTAGCAACATAGCTAACCCATCCTTTTTTAAGCATGTTAGTACTAATAATTTGGGCTTGCTCGCCCCACTCACCCTGTATACTTGAAGCGGTTAGCTGAAATTCACATCCTAGTTGCTTTAGGCGCTCAATATAATACGGGTTTGCTTGAATATCTCGATTTCGTTCAGGGTGTGGAATAATTGGCTTAATGTTATTTTTAAATAGCCATTTTATAAATTGGTCAACCCCTTGAGGTACGTGCGAATGAGGTAGCTCTAACAATAAATAATTAGTGTTATTAATTTTACCTATAAAAGGAAGCTTATTATTCATAATAAGGCTCATTAACTCTATATCAAGCCTAACCTCGGCAGCTACAGCAAGTTTAATATTTATACCTGCGGCATTAGCTTCTTTTTTTAAATTTTCGATATTGCTTTGAAGAAGTGAGAGCGAGTTATTAAATCGCCCTATATGTATATGAGGAGTTGCAACCATGTGTGTTATTCCATCACTTTGCGCGATTTTTAATAGAGCTAAAGATTCATTTAAATCTTTAGCTCCATCATCAATACCAGGCAAAATATGTGAATGAATATCGATCATTTTGGTACTTAAATTATACTTTCGGTTGCTCAGGCTTTTGAGAATAGTCATGGTAATCGTAATAACCATAACTATGCTCATCAGCCGACTTACTCATATCAACTTGGTTTAGAACCACACCAGCAACGTGCGCTTTAGATTCAAACAACCTTTCTAGGCCTGCTTTAATAGGTTTAATACGGGTAACATCAGATTTAACAACATATATTACCGAGTCAGCACTTTGCGAAATAACAAGCGCATCACTAACGGCTTGCGTAGGTGGCGTATCAATAATTATATAGTCATACTTAGTTTTAAGTATTTCTAGTAACTCTACATAACGAGAGTTAGATAAAAGCTCTAAAGGGTTACCCGGTATTTGCCCGCTAGGCATAATTGCTACACCAGATTGCCCATCAATATGAACACATTCACTGAACTGCTCTGTACCCGTTATTAAATTAGTTAACCCTGGGTGATAAACAGGTATTTCAAAACGTTTAGCTATGCTTGGTTTACGTAAATCACCGTCAATGAGTAGTACTTTACCCATTTGGGCCAATGAAATAGCTAAGTTAGAAGCTGTAGTTGTTTTTCCCTCACCTGGTGAGGTAGAGGTTACCGCAATAATTTTATGAGCTTTGTCGAGTTGAGTTAATAACAAGCTAGTTCTAAATGTACGTACTGACTCAGCAAAACGCCTGTATGTGTCGTCAAGGTACGCATGAATGGGTAATACACTTTTTCTTGGTAAAGCTACCTGAGGTATTAACCCAAGCATGCGCTGAGCAATTTTATACTCAACATCCACTTTGTTTTTTACAGTATCATTTAAAATATCAAAGATAAAACTCATCACAACACCAAATACAAGGCTTATAAAAAATACTAACGTTACTATTAGCTTTTTGTTAGGCTTACTTGGTGTCATTGATGCGAAAGCGCGGTCAGTAAAACGAGCAGCAGCAGAGCTAAAGTCGCTAGTCACCTCAGTTTCTTTAGAACGAGATAAAAAAGTATTAAAAATATTACGGTTAGTTTCTACTTCACGTTTTAACTGGTTGTATTCGGTTTCTTTACGAGTTATGTCTTGGTATTCAGCCCGTATTTTTTTTACATCGTTTTCTAATGTATTAGCCGTGCGAGTTGCACGTCTTAGCTCTTTTTCAATGCCCGTAATTAAACCTGCAACCTGCTTATTAAGGTTGGTTTTAACTGTTAAAAGTTCTGCCTTAGCTGAAATAATATTAGGATGCTTAGGGCCATAAACTTCACTTAGCTCGCTTAGTTTACGCTCTACTGCTATAACGTCTCTTTTTGCATCTTGAATAACACTATGGTTGGTAATTTCAGGCATGCTACCGAGTGTGTCAATATCGTAATCGCCAAACTCATTAATTACACGATTAATGCTTTGTAAGTTATTTTTTTCGTTTCGAGCAACTACTAGCTGTTGCGATATTTGCTCTAGCTCTTGAGTAGCTAAGCCTGCGATACCTTCTATATCAACTAGCTGCTGGGCTTCTCTAAATGCTTGCAAGCGAGCCTCTGAATCATCTAGTTGTATACGCAATTGTGAAAGGCGTGTATTTAGCCAGCTAGATGCTTGTTGAGTGATACCCATTTTAGCGCGCATTTGGCTTTCTATATAAACGTCCCCTACGGTGTTAGCAACCATGGCAGAAAGCTTAGGATCGCTCGACTCATAGCTAATTCTAACAAGCTGAGTATTACTAATAGGTTCAATACTCAACCTGCTTTTATATATGCTAAGTAAAAAAAGCATTTTTTGTTCAGCTTGTTCTTCAGGGGATAATTGATGTGACTCTTTATTATTTAAAAAAGGTAAAAGAGTTTTTAAATAGGATTTAACCTCACCCATTAAGCTCTGTTTTGGGATAAAATCAGGGTGGTTTTCTAAGTTAAGCTTAGTTATAACCTCTTTACCAATACTATCTGATTTTAAAACCTCAAACTGTGTTAAATAATATTCTTTTTTAGTGGTGTCTAACCCATAAATTTCTTCAAAACTTACAGCCTTAGTTTGCTCAGATTCAATAAGTAAAGTAGCTGTAGATTTGTATTGTGGTATCAAGGTTAAGGTAAACATTATAGTTAACAGGGTAACCACAACAGAAAAAAATAATATGCGCCACTTTGCCTTTGATACAACTTTAAAATAAGAAGTTAAATCAATAACCTCTTCATCATTTATTTTAATTGACTCTTTATTTACTTGGTTCATTTATACTGCCTTTAAACAACTTAAAACAAGCGTTGTTCTATTTTTATTGTATCGCCTGCTGCAATCTGGCTATTTAAAGTGCCTTTTTGTTGCTGCTGTTTAGTTTGCTCTTTAAATATAAAAATTTTATCTACCGATGCGCGCTCAGTTAAGCCACCGGCAAGCGCTACCGCTTGGTTAACCGTCATAGCAGGTTGATACGGGTAAGCACCTGGCGCTTTAACTTCACCGTGAATATAAAATGGTCTATATTCCACTACCTGTGCATACACGTTTGGGTTTATTAAGTAATCTGGTTTCAAACCCCTGCTTATAGCTTGTTCAACCTGCGAAATAGTTAATCCCGTTAGGGTAATTTTACCTAAAAATGGGTAATTAATTTCACCGCGGTTACCAAGTAAAGCGCTTACCTCAAGGTCGGGCTCACCAAAAACTTTAATTTCAACTTTATCGCCAGGGCCTAAAACATAATCTTTTGCGGTTTGTGCCAAACAGGCATTACTTAATAAAACAATGGCAATGCCTAAAATATACTTCAACTTCATTAATTATTAGCCCTAAGTGCAAACGTAAAGTTAATGCCAACAATAACACGATCAAATGGGATCGTGGGTTGGTTAGAATTTTTGTCTATAAAGTCTACGTAAGTAGAAATCATACCATAATTACTCGCATTATAATTTAAACCTAAGCGGGCACTTTTAGTGGTATCTTTACGGCCAACATCGCCAGTGTACTGCTCATCAATGTAACCTAAGCCAACAAGTGTACTTAAGTAGTCGTTCCAATTGTGAGTCCAATTTGCACGGTAAGTACTTTCTTTAATGTAGTCACCTTCAAGTAGTGGGTCTTTAGCAGCACGGCTGGTAGTAAATTCAAAGGTAGAATACGTTAAAGGCTGCCATGTCACCCCAGCTTCCCAACTAAGGCCACTAAAGCTTTCGCGCTGAGAGTCGCTAAAATCTTTATTTTGATAACCCACTTTAAAAGAACCAGATGTTAAAGATGTTGCATCCCACTCAAAACCAATTAACGCAGTGAGTGTTTCAGAATCGCGCGAAACACCACTAAGTTCTAGCACATCGTACACATAATCTTCGTTTTTCAACTCAGCTAAAACGCGAGTTGAAGCCTTTGTATTATAATATACCGTTGCCCCTAAAAGAGACTTGTCGTAGTCGCGGTACTGAGATGTTTCTCTAAAGTTTTGGTATTTTTTATTATAAAAACCAGCTTCCAATGCAACTTGCGCTTTAGACGACGGCGCACCATACTCGTAACCAGCTATTACTTCTTGTTGTTGATATTTTATTAGTTCATCAACAATATCGGCCAAGCCTTCAGTTAAGCCTGTTCCACGTGGTTCATAAAGCCAATCGGCGGTTGCGTTTACATCAACCCTATGCTTGCTTGTAAATTCTTTATGTATGCCCGCACCTACATTAACTTGTGTAAAGTTGTCAACAGTATCTTTATTGTGTAAAGAACTACTGGTGCCCAAGTTTAGTGTGTAAGAATCAGGGCCATCATCAATAGCGGCTTTAACCTTTGGCGTGATAGTCCAAATTAGGCGCGACTCTTCGTTACTTGGAGTGTTAAAAAAGTTATCGTTACTGCTCATGCCAAGTGTGAGGGTGGGCGTTATTTCAGCGCCATCTTGGGTCATAAAACTGCCTGGTTCAAGCTGTGCATACACTGGAGAAGCTGTACATATAGCAAGGCACAAAATTGATTTTGCGATATTTTTAGTAGGCATTATCATTTTTAAATCCTTTAAAAATTGTCATAAAAATAATTTTTACATCTAACCATAAAGACCAATGTTTAATATAGTGCAGGTCAAATTCAACGCGTTTTTCCATTTTATTTAGGGTGTCGGTTTCACCGCGCCAACCATTAATTTGTGCCCAGCCTGTAATGCCAGGTTTAGCTTTGTGCCTAAACATATAAAAGTCTACTTTTTTGCGATATTCCTCATTATGAGCAACAGCGTGAGGCCTTGGCCCTACAATCGACATATCACCTTTAAGCACATTTATAAATTGCGGTAGCTCATCTAAGCTAGTGCGGCGCAAAAAGCCACCAAGCGGAGTAATTCGCGCGTCATTTTTTGTAGCTTGGGTTACTACATCGCTATTTTCAGTTACCGTCATAGACCTAAATTTCCACACCTTTATGCGTCTTCCATCAAGTCCATACCTATCTTGTTTAAAAATAACTGGGCCTCTAGAGGTAAACTTAACCGCAAATGCAATGGCTATTAAAATAGGTGAAATCAACAATAAAATAATAGAGGCAACAACTATGTCCTCAGTGCGTTTTATAAATTCTCGCGCACCTATAAATGGCGATTCAAAAACACTTAGCGTATCCACGTCGCCAACATGCTCTATGCGCGCATGTATAAGGTTAGAAAGTAAAAAGTCAGGGATAATATGTACATCAACCGTAGTATCGCCAAGCTGCGATAATATTTCGGCTATACGCTTATCGGCCTTCATTGGGAGTGCTATGTATAAAACGCTTATATCGCCGCTTCTGGCTGCATCAACAGCATGTTGTATTTTGCCAGCAAGCTCATGTTTTTTAGAGTTTTCAAACAAACGCTCTGGTTTACGGTCGTCGTAAAAGCCTAAAAACTTAAAGCCCAGCTCATCATTTTTAGTGATTTCATCGTATAAATAAACGGCAGACTCTGTAGCACCAATAATTGCAACATTACGAAGATTCATACCTAACTTTCGGCGGTTTCTTTTATATGTATGCACCACTAATCGCCAAGCATATAAAAATGTAACGCTTAGTAAAAACCATAAGCCTAAACCAATACGCGAAAAGTCATCGGTAAATTTAAACGCAAACGACACAAAAAATAAAAACGTAAAAGCAACAGCCAATGAGCCCCAAGCGCACAGCACCATAGTTTTAAATTTACCAGCCCGCCAGGAACGGTAAGTAGAAAACAACTCCGCACTGTACATATAGCTTAAAGCAACACTTAATATTGCAACCATGTAAAAGGGGGTAAGTTCAAAGCCATAAAATAACGCTGAACACTGAAAAGCTAAAAACAGGGCAAAAATATCGAATAAACGGTAAAAATTTGCATCAGACGAACCGGAAGGTTTAAACGTCCTTGAAGATGTCATACTATTAATCCTTATAGCTATCTTATAAGTGGATAAAGCACCACAAAACTATGAATAAATAATATCGTATTGCTACTAAGTATTCAATGCCATTAACCTATTAAACTAAATTAACTATAGCAAAAAAAATCGCCACCACCCCATAATTGCAAAAAGCAAAACAAAAATAAACACACTACACAAACACAAACACACTAAACAAATTATTTAATAATTATGCAACATTCCGTTAATTAGCTAAGCAAACAATTCTTTAAAGTAACCCCAAATACCAAATGAAAAGCCTTGGAATATGTTTATTCCCAATGCTGACTTTATTAAGTAAATTATTAACAGAATTATAAAAAGAGTAATTGTTACAACAACAGCTTGCGCTACACTAGATGCTTTTTTTTCAGCTTGGCTAAGTTGTCGCCTATTACGCCCAGCAAGTAATACAAAATAATACCTGTATTTAAAAAACCTTATTACCCCTCGGCAGTCAAGAGCATGCTTGCCCCATTGCCTAGCCCCTATCGCCACTTTTAAATGGCTAAGCTGCTCCTCTGTAAAGCTCGCCTGCACATGCTTAGGCATTCTATTTAATAAATTACTGATAGCGGGATCTTTAGAAATTGGTGGCATATAAACCATACCTTGTAAGTATATTTAACTAATTATTTGTGAACCACAAAACCTTTAAACAATGGAAAGTAAAGTAATATCATGGAGGGGGAGCCACCTGACATGAAAAAAATCATAAATATTGAATATATACATAATGCAATAAATACATCACCAGTCTTTCCTAGTTTTAACTCTCGTGCTTTAAATATATAAACAAAGTATGGCAGGAGTAATAAAAGCATACCAGTTACTCCTTGCTCTATTAATGTGTCTAAAAAAACATTGTGTGTATACAAGGCTAAATTATCATTTATATAATAGTTACTCATGTAACTTGGGAGCATTTTTGGTCCTACACCAAAAAAAAAGTTATTTGTAAATATATCCCATCCATTGGTAAGTAATGACTGTCTGTGAAGATTTGAAGTCCAAACTGCTTTTTCCTCATCTAGATAAAGCATATCAAATTCTGAATATTCAAAAAAAGTAAAAGAGTCTATAAATGATAAATCATATGCAATAGCAAATACAAAAAAGGAAAAACTAAAAAAGCCTATAATTAAAGATCTTAACAGCGGCTTTAAGTTAATGAATATATAGAAGAATGCAACCATATGAAACGCTAATATCCCCTTCCTTTCTAAAGAAAGCAATATGACAGGATATAAAAAAAACAAAGGCTTCAAATAACTTTTATCTTCAAAGTAATAAGCGCAGCTTATTAATACAACCCCTGTTAACGCAAAAACATACCTTGCATCTCCTAGGAGTTTATAACGGATTATCTGACCATGCAAAACATGGTAAGCAACTGTTATAAAACATATAATTAATAATGTTTTTATAAATACAAACCTAAATTTAGAAGGGTTTTTTAGTGCATTTATATATACCACCATTAAAGTGGAAAGTATTAAAATCCATTGTATAGTTGCTATTAAGGCTTTGCTCAGACCAACCTGCACGTAAGCCTTAAAAAAGCAATATATTAAGAAGGCAATAATATAATTAAAACCTATTGGGTACTTAAGAGATATTTTATTATTAAAGAGCAGTAACAAAAATATAGATATCATACAAAGTGACAAAATATCTGATAATCTTAATATCAGCCCCCCAGCATTAAATCTAAAGTCTGTGAAATATAATGGAATTACCATTGCACTGATTAAAAAAAGCACACTTTGCAATTGCTTTACTTTTATACTAAGCATGTTTTAAAACTTCATCGTAAGTGCTCTTATGCTGATGAGATGTCATTTTAATAGAATACTTCTCAGCTTGAACAAGTGCATTCATTGATTCCTCTTCATAGCTCACCGCAGTTGATACTAAGTCACTTATCTTGCAACTTAAAGTGTCCACATCACCTACATTAAATAAATGTTGTTTCGCCACAACATGATTTAAGCCTTCTACATTGGTGGCAAACGATGGTAAACCCGATGCCATAGCCTCAACAACTGCTATACCAAAGCCTTCCCAGTGAGACGACTGAATATAAATATCTAGCGAATTTAAAAATGCGGGCACATTGTTTACTTGACCATGAAAAACAATTTTATTATCAACTTTTAATGTTTTAGCCAACAGCTCATACTCGGGTCGTAAAGCTCCATCGCCAGCCAAGTGCAACTCAAAACGTGAATCTAGTAAGGTCATTAATTTAATGAGGGATTTAATATCTTTTTGTGGCGCAAAGCGCCCTACCATGCCTAACTTAATTACAGCTTGATCTGCAGTAATCGCCTTAGGCTGTTGAGCAAAGCGTGATAAATCAACACCGTTATGAATCACCTCAGTTAAAGCTGGATTTACCTTAATGCTTTCTAAAAACTTTTCTTTAACCCCATCAGATATACACACTATTTTTTTAAATTTTTTATAGATGATACGCTCTAATGTTTTTACAAATAGAATATCGCGCCTTCTGTAATGCGGGTTATGCTCGGTTACAATAGTAGGAGTACGCGTAAAGTAAGCAATATAAATAGACGGGTACAAATGCGTATGCACTAAATCAGCATTATTTAATCGCTTTATTACACCAAAAAAACCCAAGTCACGTTTGTGATAAACATCTACACCAAGCGCTTTTAGCTCATCAGCATATTCATTTTCACCGCGAGTTAAAATAACTTCAAAATTGAATTCGTTTTTTTGTAGGCTCATTAAGTCTACAAGTAGGCGTTGCACACCACCAAGGCGCTGTAAGTCATTAGTTATATGAACTATTTTTTTCATTTACTCAGCATCCTTGCCCATTTATCGTCACATAAATTATCGCTATACATCGCAATATCTTCTACTTTTTTTATCACTTTAGCTGGCGCGCCCACTACAACGCTGTTGTCATCAATATTTTTGGCAGCAACGGTGCCGGCTCCTAACACTGAATTATTACCAACTTTAATTGCCCCTACTAAACAAGAGCTAGGTCCTATATAGACGTTATCGCCAATATCAGCTGATTTTCCATAATGGATAGCCCCAACCGAAACAAACTGCAAAAAGCTACAATTATTACCTATGCTTGCCTGAGAATTTATGACAACATTTCCATGGGGTATATATAATCCATACCCTATAGCAACATTGTGATTAAGCTGAATATTAACTTTCTTTCCAAGCTTTGCTTTTAAAAACCTAAATATAAACGAAAGTGCATATACATCAGACTTCGCCATTCTTAAATAAACTTGAAACCTAAAGTAGCTATTTTTAAAAAAGGTTTTTATAAACTGCTTATCATTACCATTAAAACGATATAGATCAGATTTTATATATATTTTTATATCAGATAACTTCATCTTATCGTGTTCCGTTAATACAAATAATATTAGATAAATTGAACTTAAGTTTAGCAACTATCGATTTGTTATATTCTTTAAAAATACTTTTAAAAATAGAATTGATATTTCTACATTGCTTAAAAAAAACTTTACGATCTTTTTTATCCTCAATTGAGTAGCCTTTAAGGCTGACAAGTAAAGAATATCTTGCAACTTGGGCTACAACTGTCTTTTTATCATCAAACTTATCAATACTTTCCTTTACAGAATTAACCATATTAAGCAACAAGTTAGAATAAGATGATGATCTCTTGCTCGTTGTTGAACCCGAGCGTTTTCGGTAATAAACAAGTGTTTTTGGTGTTTTTACAATACTTGATGAATGCGAAAAAGCTTGAATGTTAAAATAAATATCTTCGTAAATAACACCTTCAGGAAAACGACATTTATCTAAAATAGTTTTTTTATAGAGTCGGGTCCAAACAAAAAATCCACTTTTAAATAAATCTGTTTTAACAAGGTCAACATCACTATGTACCCCCATATCAGGAGCTGGCAGCGTAGTTGTAAACTCTTTAAAGTTAAACTCAATAATATCATTGGTCGCAGAGTTAACATGATCTACTAGTGCTTCCCAATAAGTAGGGGAGATCGCATCGTCTGAATCTATAAAACCGATGTAAGTACCTTTAGCAACAACTAAAGCAGCGTTTCGAGCAGCCGCCTGGCCTTTATTAGTAGGTTGCTTAATGATCGTTGTTTTAAATTTTATAGTATTTTTATGCTCAGCTAGAAAATTTTCGCATATTGTTATTGAGCTTTCTGGGCAACAGTCGTCAACAAAAATAACTTCTACGTTTTCAGTATTCACCCCAGCAACTAAGCTATTCATCAGTTCAGGTATAAATTGAGCCACTTTATAAACAGGGCATATTAACGATAATTGGATTGCCATATTATTTATTGTCGCTCATATTTGTTACGCCATATTCATATGCATAATTGTTTAGCATTACTGATAAAGAATACTTTTGCATATACAGCTTATAAGCATTATCACCATGCTCAACCGTTTTGTGCTTATCGCTTATATACTCATTCATTACACTTGCCATCGTTACGTTGTCGCGTATTGGGACTAAAAATCCAGACTCCCCTTCTATTATAAGCTCAGAGCAGCCCCCTACATTTGAACTTATCACTGGTTTTTTACACGCCATAGCTTCAATAATGCTGCGGGGTAACCCCTCCCAAAAGCTCGATAATATAAATACATCTGCTAATGCTAATTTTTCGGCAAAGTTGTCTACCACTCCACAAAAATTTATAACTCCTTCAGGAAAATGTGCGAACAGTGCTTTAACTTTTTCCTCGTACTGGCCATCGCCGTAAATGCTTAATTTAAATGGCTTGTTTTGCTTTAACAAAGTGTCGCATGCTTTTGCAAGTGTGATGTAATCTTTTTGATCTTCAAAGCGAGCAGCAGTAATAAAGTGCACAGGGTTAGTGTTTAGCTCCCAGGTATCAGTGTACTTACCCAACATGCCGTTGCGAATTACCAATAACTTTTTATTGGGTACGCCAATACGTAAATATTCGTTTTTATCAAACTCGCATACCCCTATTATTTTTGAAGGCAAATACGACAGTATTTTTTCAAGCTTCTGGTATTTTTTATAACCTTTATTTTCAGGCGTGTTAACAAAAGGCACGCCATGAGGAACATAGTAAGAGCGCTTAAAAGTAAGCATGGCAGCAATGCGGCCAAGAGCCCCTATTTTTGCTGTATGCCAAGAGCAAACATTAGGGTTTTCAGTAATAATTAACCACATTAATTTAATTAACGACCAGGCATCACTTAATGGGCTCAAGTCTCTTTTTAGGCTAGTTAGTGCATGCACCTTAAAACCAGCGGCGCGAAGTTTGGTTATAGCCTCGCCTTCACCACCTAATGCGTAAACAACCTCAGCGCCTTCTTCTCTAAACTTTTCACCTATTTGGCAAATATGTTTAAACGAGCCAGAAACTATTGTATCTGAACGAGTCATCCCTATTAAAACCTTCATTTAAGAAGCTCCATATAATTTTTTGTAAAGTTTTACGTATTCTTTGGCAATTACATCAACGGTAAAATTAGTATTTATTAATTGCTCTGAAAAAGCTTCAACTTCACCTTTGTTTAGATTGTGCAATGCAATTCCTAGCTCTGTTGCTTTGGTTATTTCTTGTGCGCTAAAACCTGATGCAATATAACCATTTTTTTCTCTAAAAATAGCATCGCTAGCGCCACTTACAGGGGTCGACACTAATACTTTACCTGCTAATAGTGCCTCTAATAATGAATTAGAAAAACCCTCTGCCTCAGATGCATTAACAAAAACATCAAACTGCCTAATAAAGTTTACAGGGTCTTGCACTTCACCGTAAAAGGTTACTCTACTTTGTAAGTTATTAGCTGCAATATATTTTTTTGCATTATCTAAACAGCTGCCACTACCAATTAAATGAAAATGTACCTGTTCGTTTTTACTTGCAAGCAAAGCAAACGACTCCATTAATACATCTACTTTTTTTATTTGCTCTAACCGCCCATGATAAAAAAGATTGATTGTTGCGCTATCTACATTTTTAGGTTTTGTATAATCCTTGCTTAACAGACTTTTATCTATACTGTTAGGTATATTTACAATCTGCTTAAAGCCAAATTCTTTACAATTTTTAGCAATTACATCAGATATAGCCACAACACTGGGGCTGGTATTAAGTACAAATTTAGCCAGTACAGTCCCTACAACCGCCTTAGACTTCAAAGCTTTAAAATCCATAAACTGATTAGAGTTACCAACTTTTATTAATACGGGTTTGTTAAGTAAACGTGCTATACAACAACCTACAAATGCACCAAATTTCCCCTGGTGGCAATGAATAATATCAAAACTATTTTTGTTAAAAACAGCCCAAATTAGCACCCTGAATAACCAATAAATTGAAAACGGAAGCCAACGCCCAAGTAAGTCTGGGCCAACAGGTGAATATAAGCGTGTTACAGGTACGCCGTTCATTACCTCTTTTGCTTTACCTGCTATTTTTTGTCGAGATGTTAAAATTTGAACATCCAAATTTTCAGCCTGTATCCCTTTAGAAACGCGACCACACTGCTTTTCAGCCCCGCCAAATACATCTGGCATATACTGGCAAGTAAGCATTAAAATTTTCATTTAGAAACATATTCCTTTAATCTAATGTTAATCTTTTTTTCAATTATGTTGTAAATAATACAACCAAACAAAACACTACCGGCAGTAATAATAAGCCAAACTAAAAACGTTGGCAGCATCACTACCTGTGGTATTAAATTACGTCCTAAAACTCCGCTTAAAATCATAATTGGGAACATATGAAATAAGTATATTGAATAAGAAGCGTCCCCTAGATACACGAAAGACTTTTTAATTTTTATATTTCTAATAGGGGTGTAAAAAATTGACACTATAAATATTGACAATGCTATAGGGGCCCTGGATATAAGGGAGTTATATTCCCAAATATATGGTGTAAAAAAGTATAACCCCAACCAAAGTAAGCCGAAGGTTGATACTAAGTACATCAATTTTTTAGAAATGTTAAATCCAGTTAAATAGAGTTTAGCTAACCAGCCCCCAATTAAAAACTCAAATAAAATCGGGTTTTGAAGAAGCCTTATCACGCCAATATTTTCACTAAGAAAGTGGGATATAATTGATAGGCAAACAATCATAACTGTTATTATTTCCAATCTTTTACTTGATGAGAAATACAATGTTGGTGCAAATAATAAATAGAAGATGATTTCATAATTCAATGTCCATCCTACCTTTAAAAAAGGCACTATAGCTCCGTCATAAATATGTGGAATTAATAACGACGAATAAAAAATATGTTCTAAATCAAAAACGGCAGAAGACCCTGGCAATAAAGCTAAAACAGTCATAAATAGAATAGCAATAAACCATATGGGGTATATTCTAACAGCCCTTTTTTTTAGATAAAGAATCACATCAAATGAATTCCTTGAAGTATAAAATATAATAAACCCTGACAATATAAAAAATATATCTACCCCAATAGCTCCTATTTTGACAAACTGATTTTCGGTGAACCAAAAGCTATGCTCAGCACCCAACTCAACATGTCTTTTAATAATTACTCCGTGCGCATGATAAGCAACAACTATTATAGCGGCCCACCCTCTCAAAAACTGTAATATCAATAATTTCATCTTGCATTTCTTATAAGTATAATATTAAAAGTTAGTACATTATTTAACTTTAGAATCGTGCACTATTCTAAATTTAATTTTACTAATCACATATGTAATTAAGCTACGGCGACTGATTAAAGCTTGTATATTTATGCTCTGATTTTTTTTATTTTGACTATAATATTTTTAATTTTTTGAGGGAATAGCAGTTTATAAAAGATTATATAAGTAGCTCCACCTAAAATAATACTTATAACTACTTTGATAATTGATGGTTGACTACCAAGTTGAATTTTTACGGTAAAATAAACAACTGCGGCCATGCATAAAGAAGAGATAAACGAAGAGAAAAGCCCATTAAAAATTTCAGTTAAAGAAAACAAAAACTTCTGCCTTAAAATTGCCATCATAGTTATACAAATAATCGTTGCTACAGCCACTATAGAATAAGCTACATGATAAATTGAAACCTGCGAAAATATACTAACAAGTGATATAACAGCAAAAAACTCAAAAATGCGAATCCTGAAAGGTATGTGTGAATTATGTGTTGCATGACAAAACTGAGAAAAAAAGTAATTTAACGAAGCACTAATACCGCTTAAACATAAGATAGAGAAAACCGCACCACTTTTTTGCCACTGTTCACCAAAAATCAAACTTACCATTTCTGGACCAATAACCAATGATCCAAAAAAAGCAGGGAAAGAAAACAGCGCACAGGTTGAAATAAAGTTTAAATAACATTCATTTAATTTATCGGGTGAGTCTTTCAACTTTGCAAAAGCTGAAAACGATACATCGACTATAGGCTTAATTGTAAACTGTACTATTGCATCAAGTAATTTACCGGCAATTTTAAAAACACCGAGTGCGGCCACCCCTAAAAAATAGCCTATTAATAGTTCTACAAATCTAAAAATCCCTTGCCCTATTAATGAGGTTAAAACAATTGGCTTACCTTGCTTAAACGTAGATATTATTTTTATAGAATTAATTTTAAAATTAGGACGCCATTTAACAGACTTCCAAACTAAAAATAGCTCTAAAGTAACTACAATAATTTTTTGAATAATCAAACTATAAAAACCATACCCGTTATAGGCTAGGTATATAGCAACCGCCCCTGAGATTAATGAAGAGATCAATAACCTAAAGGCTAATGCCTTGAACTTAAATAGTCGTCTTAAAATACCGTTAGGTACAGAAGTAAGCGACTGCATAATAGGTACGACGCTCAATATATAAAGTGATATTGCCAAACCAGGGGCTTCAAATACTGCTTCTAAATATTCTGCATTTAATATGAAAAGAACACTTGTAAGTAGCCCTAAAAGTAATGATGAAAAAAATACGTTGTTTTGTATTTCATCTTCCTCATTAGCGGAAGCTCGAATTACTATTTGATCTAACCCAAAACTAACTAATACTTTAGTTAACTCTACAAATACAATAGCTAAAGCTGCCGTACCGAAATCCACAGGGGATAGCATTCGTGATAATAAAATAAAAATAAAAAGGCCTGATAATTGGTAACCAACATTACCTATTAAACTCCATACAGAACCATTAATTATTTTTTTATTTAGAGACATGTTTACGTTTTTCTTTATATTTTTTGGGGTTCAAAAATTTTTTAGTCCATAATTCTTTTATGTACTGCTTAGCGATATGAATTTTTGTGACTTTAATATTGCCTGTATTTATAATTTCATAATCAAGCAAATCTAATGACTCTTTACCGTAGTATTGAAAGTCAGCTATATTTTGAGAAGTGAGTTTTTGCCTCCAAGCATACGCTCGGGTCACATCGGGCTTTTTACCTACCAGTGAATGCTGCTTTTTAGTAAATTTTGGTAGAAAATTGTTTTTAATTTTCAATTCATCTTTAGTGTTTGGACTACCTAAAAAGGTGTATATTCTTTTAAGTTCGGCCTCGCTATTCGTGAGTAGGTCTTCGTACCTGACCATAATAGTTTTATTTGGGAATAAGCTTTGAGTAATAAACCCGTATAAAAGCTTATTTTGCCACGCTTTTGCTGCATCTAAATACGTATTAGAACCCCATTCCAAAGGAATTTGAGATTGCGCTACGGCTCTTCCATCTCTAACTATATGAATAAAATAACAGTCATCAAAAATTGAATTTAATAGCTTTGAATGTGCAAGATTATTTGGAGAGTGATCAATCCAGTAACGGACATTTTCATCTCCGCAATACAATTTAACTAAGTCTTTATAAAAATCTCGGTACTCTGAATGTGACTGCGCTTTAAGCTCTGAAATATCGAGCTGCCATTGTTTAAACCTCAAGTTTTCCTCTAAGCTATTGCAGTAACTTTTTGTACACAAAGGCTGCTTAAAAGGAATTTCTGTTTTAAATAATGACTCAGGAGTTACTACACTCTGTTCAATATTTGAAAGCAGCGACGCTAACATTGTAGTGCCGCTTCTATCTGCCCCGCCTATAAATATGCATTTCATGATTATTTAACAGAATTATAGCTACGGTACCAATCTACAAACTGCTGCATACCGTATTCAATGTTAGTATTTGGCTTAAACCCTACCTCTGCATTTAAGCTATCTATGTCGGCATAGGTTGCAGGCACATCGCCAGCTTGCATTGGCATGTAGTTTTTATCTGCTACTTTACCTGCGGCTTTTTCAATTGACTCTATAAAGGTCATTAATGCGATTGGCTCGTTGTTACCAATGTTAAATACACGGTACGGCGCTTTACTTGATTCTGGTGAGGTATTGCTATTATTAGGATTACGTACTGGCACTACATCCTGTATACGAATTATGCCTTCAACAATGTCGTCTATGTAGGTAAAGTCGCGTTTCATTTTTCCGTTATTAAACACTTTAATTTCGCGGTCGTTTAATATTGCATCGGTAAATAGATAAGGGGCCATATCTGGGCGACCCCATGGGCCATATACAGTAAAAAAGCGAAGCCCTGTAGTTGGTAGGTCGTATAAATGGCTATAGCTATGCGCCATTAACTCGTTAGATTTTTTAGTCGCTGCATACAGCGACACAGGGTGATCTACTGCGTCATCGGTTGAAAATGGCATTTTTTCGTTCATACCGTATACAGAGCTTGATGACGCGTAAACTAAATGCTCAACTTTATTGTGACGGCAGCCTTCTAGTATTGTAGCTGTACCCACTAAATTTGAGTCAATATAAGCCATTGGATTTTCGATAGAGTATCTAACACCTGCTTGTGCAGCTAAATGAATAACACGGTCAAACTGCTCGTTTTTGAATAAAGTAGCAATTCCTTCGCGGTCGGCTAAATCCATTTTTACAAAGCGGAATGTGGTTAAATGTTTAATACGCTCTAGTCGGGCTAATTTTAAAGCTGGATCGTAGTAATCATTTAAATTATCTAGGCCTACTACTTCGTGCCCTGCATCACATAGTCGCTCGGCAACAAAGTTACCAATAAAACCCGCTGCTCCGGTTACTAAAAATTTCATTTACTCATTCCCTTACTATGATTGAACGTACATAGTGTTTGCATACAAAATTACAGAAGCAAACTCTAGTTACTTCTGTAATTTAAAATTGTTTTCTAGTTGTATTAGTTAGCTAACAGTTACTTATTGCTAGAAAGCAATTTTTTAACTTGTTTGGTAAAGTCTTCGCCCATGTGGCTAGACTGCATTGCATATTCAACATTTGCTAGCATGTAACCTAATTTAGAGCCACAGTCGTGTGATTTACCTTTTAAGTGGTAAGCCTCAAGTGTTTCTAAATGGCGAAGTTGCAGTAGTGCATCAGTTAGCTGTATTTCACCGCCCGCACCTGGTGGGGTATATTCTAATAAATCCCAAATAGCTGTAGACACAACATAACGGCCAGTAATGGCTAAATTACTTGGTGCTTCATCGTTATTTGGTTTTTCGACCATGTTTTTAATGGCTGCGTTTTCACCTGCGTTAATTTTTTTGCCGGCTAAGTCAACAACACCATATTGATGAACTTGCTCTTGCGGTACAGGCTCTACCATTACTTGGTTGTGTCCTGTTTTATCAAAACGGTCGATCATTTGGCTTAAATTATCGGTTTTTGAATTAGATTTGTATTTATCGATAATTACATCGGGTAGCATTACCGCAAATGGGTTATTGCCAACTATTGGACGCGCGGCAAGTACTGCATGACCTAAACCTAGTGGAGCTGATTGGCGTACAGAAATAACTGTTACGTCTTTTGGTACAATTGAACGGACCTCTTCAAGTAGGCTGCGCTTTACACGTGCTTCTAGGGTTGCCTCTAGCTCAAAGCTGGTGTCGAAGTGGTTTTCTATTGAGTTTTTTGATGCATGAGTAACAAGTACTATTTCTTTAATGCCCGCAGCTACGGCTTCGTTAACTACATATTGAATAAGTGGTTTATCAACAAGAGGGAGCATTTCTTTTGGGATGGCTTTAGTAGCGGGTAGCATACGTGTGCCAAGGCCAGCAACAGGTAAAACTGCTTTTAAAACTTTCACTTTAATTCCTTTTTATTCTGCTTTGTAAAAACACTAAAAAAGAATTAGCAAACGCTTATTCCTTTTTACGTATTTCACATACCGTGTGATTTTTTTATTATACACAACACAATAATCTACTCAATAATAAAAGCGTACTTTGCGCTTGTTTTTTTGTTAACTTTATGTTGCACCAAAATAATCAAGGCATGCTTTATAATGATGCAAGCACACTTTTTAAACGTTTATGAACCATTTATACAAAATAAGTTAAATTACTATTATACAAAGGATTGTTAGTACGTAAATTAAGCGCACTGTAATTGCACTTCAATTTACCAGCAAGTTATGAGCCGTATTTAATTAAATATAAATATTGCTCAACTACCTTTTTAATATTAAAAATACTATAATCGGTTTGTTTGTTTTTAAGGTACTTTTACTATAGGAAACATGTGCGGATAAAATATTGCCTTATTTTAATAGTGTCGTTTTTTGTATGCGCACAAGATATGCTTTTATATTTACGCAATAGCGATATAATTGCACGTGCAGAACAACAATACGGCCACAGCGGCTATAAACGCATTAAAAGCTGGTTGACCTTTATAGACGAGTCGGCAGATAAAAGTGAGTGGCAAAAAATACATTTAGTTAATGATTTTTTTAATAATAATATTAAATATAAATCTGACGATAAACTTTGGCAAAAAAAGGATTATTGGGCTACCCCTCTAGAAAGCCTTGGCGTAGGCATGGGAGACTGTGAAGATTACGTTATTGCCAAATACTTTACCTTAATAGCCCTTGGAGTGCCTGAGGATAAGATTCGTTTGATGTATGTTCGTCAAAAAACAGTTAACCAGCCTCATATGGTATTAATTTACATTGAGCAACCTAACCAAGTACCGTACGTATTAGGAAATTTTAATACAAAACTTTTACCCGCAACTAAACGCCCAGATTTAACACCTATTTACAGCTTTAACGGCCAAGGCCTGTGGCTTGCAAAATCGAAAGGGTTAGGTAATAAGGTTAAAAACAGCCGTGGTGTGTCTGCTTGGAACACTATGCTAGAGCGAATTGAACAAGGTGAGCTTGCTCCCATATAGAATAACGTTAAAGGAACTATTAGTTATGTCGTCTTTTTTTAAAAATGGTTTGAGCTTAAAAACTCAAGTTTATGGGTTGATTATAGTCATCTCATTCATTTCTTTTTGTGTGCGTGTACTTACCGATGTAGATACAACTCGTGAGTATTTACAAACTCAAATGGGGAGCCATGCCCAAGATACCGCTACAAGCTTAGGCCTTTCTATATCACCTTATCTTGAAGAAGACAGCATAATGATTGCCCAAACAATGGCAACGGCCATTTTTGACTCGGGTTACTATAAGCAAATAAAATTTACTGATGCGCAAAGCAATGTTGTTTTTGAACTAATAAACCCTAAACGTGTGGAATCGGTGCCCAATTGGTTTATTAATGCAGTTAAGCTTAATGCCCCAAGTATGCAATCGGAATTAAATAATGGCTGGATTATGGCAGGCACGCTTGAGGTAACAAGCCATGTTGGGCAGTCGTACTTAACGCTTTGGGAGCACACTAAACGCAGCTTTTATGGCTCGTTTTTATTATTAGCGGCCTCACTTGCTGTTGCTTTTTTAATACTACGCGCTGTTTTTAAACCTTTAAAAGCGGTAGAAAACCAAGCACACCTTGTTACACGTAAACGCTTTACACTTAACAATGAGATCCCCGTTGCCCGCGAGCTGCGCACCGTTACTAAAGCTATTAATAATATGGTAATGAACTTACAAAGTACGTTTGATTCACTCACTAAGCAAACACAAGCCCTTACTGAAGAAGTATATATAGACCCTTTAACCGGTTTGGGTAATCGTAAGTCGTTTGATAATCATTATAATTCTGTTGTTGGCACTATTAGCGACGACACACCAATTAGCGCAATGATGATTACCCTACCCTCACTTGCAAATATTAACCAAACTGTAAGCTATCAAGACGGCGATGAACACGTAAACGAAGTAGCAAATATACTAAAAAATATTTTTGGTGAATTGACAAACGCTAAAGTATTTAGATTAAACGGCAGTACATTTATTGCAGTTGCACCTTACGACAGTGACTTTTTAAATAGAACGCGCCTTGAAATAAGTGATTCATTTAGCCAACAAAAAAACAGTTTACATGTAAATGGCTTTGCTAATTTTTCTTTAGTGAGCGTAGAAAAGAACATGCCTATTGGTAACTTACTTTCTGCACTTGATACGGGTTGCACCATTGGTGATACAAACAATAAAATAGATAAAGACACCCTATTTAGTGTTAAGCAATGGCGTACTCTTATTCAATCTATTTTAGCATCAGCAGAAGTAAGCTTTTCGGTACAACCAGTCAAGCGCACTAACTCGCAAAATAAACAATGCTATTTTGAGGTGTTTGCTCACTTTATACATAACAATGAAAAAGTTAATAATGGCCATTTGTTTGCTATGGCCGAAAAACTTAACTTAACTGAAGAGCTTGATAAAAAGATAATCCGCAACTTTGTAAATGTTAAAGAGCAATACCCCAACGATGTATTTGCACTTAATTTAAGTAAGGCGTCTTTATATTCAACTGAATTTATTGAGTGGCTTACTTTGTACACGCATACTAAACCTGTTCTGAAAACAAATTTATTATTTGAGTTGCACGAAATTAGCCTTTTATATAACGTGCATATTGCTTCGCAGCATATCGATATCATTAAAGATATAGGTATAAACGTATGTGTAGAGCACTTTGGTACTAGCCTTACCTCGTTTAGGTATTTACAAGGTTTAGATATTGAGTATGTAAAAATAGATGGCAGCTACATACAAGACTTACTCGATAACAGCCAAAGCCAATTTTTTATTCAAACCGTTAATAATATATGCCATGGCTTTGGGATAAAGGTTTTAGCTTGTTTAATTGAAAAACCTGAAACATTACACATGCTTGAAAACTTAGGTTGCGATGGCGTACAGGGTAATTTAATTTTGCCTCCAACTAAAGTAATTAAAACCGCACAAAGTAGCGCTAATAAACAGTTTACTTTTTGCGCCGATACGCTAAAATTTTGTAATTAGATAATCTCTTAAAGGGACACAAGATGAAATCACTTATTTTTTCTGGCTTGATTGTTGGCGCCTCAAGCTTTGCGACTTTCCCTGTTTATGCTCAAACAGATAACGATGTGGTAGTTCAAACAGAGCAGTTAGACACCTTAATAAATATTTTGACCAATGCGACTGCTGATACCCCTTCAGAAGAGTTGCAACAAGAATTAGTAGTTGCCATTGAGCAACTTTGCCAAAATACCGGCCCTATTGATTTAGACTCTCCTATTGCTAATGGCACATGTTCTGCTGAGCAGCTTGATATAATTATGAATGCTGTTATTGCGGCTATTGGGGCCGATAGCCCGTTTATATCTGACTTTTTAGCTGCACTAGTAACAGCAGGCGTTGATAGTGATGCAGTAACATTAGCCGCTATTACTGCTGGCGTTGATGCAACCATTGCATCAGAAGCAACAGCTGCGGGTCCTACAGAGCCTACTGCACCAACTGGCCCTGTAATTGTAACCTTGCCAACAACAACCGTTCCTCAGGGTGCTGGTGGTACTGGTGGTGACGCTGGTATTTCGGAAGTCGGTAACTAATAATATTTATTTAAAAATAAAAACGCAGCCTATTGGCTGCGTTTTTACTTTAAACATACCTTATTTAATCTTTAGCTCGTTTTTTGAGAAAACTGTGAACCGTTTTATATTTTTTTTGCTGTGTGCAATTGTTTTTTTGCTGCCACTTCCTTTAGGTAGCTACCGCCCTTGGGCTATTATGGCAATGGGTATTTTAATTTGTATTACCTTTGCTGTGCACTTGGTTAATAGCGCTGTTAATAACCATAACCTGTACCCTCCTCGTTATTCACACCCTATTTTTTTAGCTTTGTTGTTAGTGTGTGCTGTGTGTATTTTGCAATTTTACACTGTGAGTTTAGACCCCTTTCAAACAAAACAAATGCTGTTGAAAACGAGCTTTATGGTTTGCTTTTGTTGGCTTATATTTATTTATTGCAATAATAGTGAGCGTATAAAAAAGCTTATTTATACCATTATTGCAGCGGGTGTTTTTCAGGCTTTGTATGCAACTTACCTAAATCTTTCGCCTGACATGCTTAGCCCTATTTTTGGATATAGGCACACGCAACGCGCCATAGGTACGTTTACTTACTCTAACTTTTTAGCTAACTATTTAGCGCTATGTTTATGTTTGGGTATTGGTGTATTAGTGAGTGAATTAAAGCGAGGTAATCATGCAAGTGACCTTACATTTAAACAAACTTTGCGCGCCTGGACAGAAATACTATTAAGCTCAAAAATAATTTTGCGTATATCGTTAATTATTATAATTATTGCGCTAATTTTAACGCGCAGTCGAATGGGTAATTCAGCCTTTTTTATAGCACTGATGGCTGTTAGCTTGTTGGCTTTGTTTGTTTACAATAAAAAACCTAAAGCGTTTAAGTTACTTATTATTAGTTTTTTTATAATTGATTTGATCATTATTGGTGCAATATTTGATGTAGAAAAAGTAAAGCAACGTATAAGCGAAACCAGTATTCAATCTGAAACACGTGATGAAGTAGTTCGTGATTCAATCCCGTTAATACTCGACAAGCCTTTATTGGGTTCAGGTGGCGGTACGTTTTATACAGCCTTCCCTGCGTATCAATCTGAGCCGTACTCTGGCTATTACGATAATGCTCATAACGACTATATTCAATTTGCTGTAGAGCTAGGCATTCCCGTAACATCAGCTTTAGGGGCGCTTATTTTATATTGCTTATGGTTATGTATTCAAACCATGCGAAAACGCAAAACAGCGTTATTTCAGGGCGTGGCTTTTGGCTGTGCTATCGCTATTGTAGATATGCTGTTGCATTCTTCGGTAGATTACTCGCTCCAAGCAGGCGCTAACTCAATGTTGTTTATGGTTATTTTATGTTTGACGATTTTAAGTAATAAAATAGTTGTTAAGCGAGGGCGTGATTTTAAATAGCTATTTTTAAAAATATTTGCACAAAGAGGTTTAGAGACGCTGCGCTTTAGAGTAGTGATAAATAAAATGCCAGGATTGGTTATGTCTTCTCATTTACTCCTCATTCGCTTCTCTTTGTGCAATTAAGGTTTTTAATTCACTCAACAAATTTTTCGCGGCTTTACTGCTCTTCTAAATCAAACTCGGTGGTGTGGCCGTCGCCGTGGATTAGTTGATAACGCGCCAAATCTCCTTGCTCAAGCGTAATTAAACTAATGGCGGAGTCGCTTACTAGGTACTTTTGGCCTTCACCTTTGGTTTGGTGTTTATCCACTTCCATGTGCCAGCGTTTGGTGAAAAAGTTAAGCGGGCTTTTGGGGCCGTATAATATTGAGTCGAGCTTATCGAGTACATTAATAAGCTTACGCGGAAATTCGTTTTTAATACCACTGGCGGTGAGCTGCCATATGCGGTTTGGGTGATCGCCAAAGCGTTTTTGCACCGAAAAACAAAAAGAATAATGTACATCGCCCGATAAAATAAGCGTTTCGTTAGGTGTGTCTGTACGCCTAAAGGTATCAAGCAGTTTTTTGGCCGAGCCTTCGTGTGCCATCCAGTTTTCTACATCAACCATAAGCGGCTGGCCGCACATATTAAACGCCGCCTGTATTGCTTCTATTGATTTAACACCAAACACTGGCGCTGGCGATACAATAATTACTTTGCTGTGGCTCAGCAGGCTTTCTTCAAGCTCTGTTAAGCGCTCCCAATCAAGTAAGCCTGAGGGTTCATTAAAGTTACTTTCGTTACGCCAGCGGTGTGTACGGGTATCAAGCACAACTACTTTAGGTGTGGTGGTAAGCTCATAATGCCAATAGTTAAATTCGTTCAGAGGCTTATCAAAGGCTTTAAACTGCCAACTATTGTTGGCGCTACGACTTTGTTTAAACTCATCTATAAGCGCACCGGTTTTATGTAGCGCGTCGTTACCGAGCCCTTGAAATAGCCAATAGCTTATTAGCCCATTATTAATGATACGTTTACTACTTGGGTTTTGATTTATAGCTTGCTCCCACCCTGCTGTTAGGTTCCAATCATCGGTAACATCGTGATCGTCAAACATCATCAAGGTAGATACATTAGCAAATAAACGCTCTACGCGATTTAAGCCTTTTGCATAGTCAATTAACGCCTTTTTTTCGGCGTTAAAAATGGTGTTATTTTTTTCATTACCTTGTGTGTAATGGCAATTTTTAATATCAACGCATTGCCACGCGGCGGCACTAAAGTTAAGTAAATACAGCGCTATAAATTCTTCAAAGTGAATTAAATGATTATGCGCTTTTACGCTAGAAAAATGAGGCTCGTCTTTTTTTAGCCAGTACCCAACGCCCAATTTTGAACGTTTTTGCCATGGCGTTTTAGGTAAGTAATGATGGCGGTTAAAAAGCTGCTCATTTATATCTGCTGGTAAATTGAGCTCAAGCGGTTGCTCTTTATAAAGTCCTAATACATCTATTAGCTGATGAATAGCCAGTAGCATAGGACCGGCAACATCATCGGCGTAAACTTGGTCTCCGCTAAGCAGTAAAAGCTGTGCGCCCTGCAGTTTATTACTGCGCTGTGTGTTTTGCCATTCACTTGCTGATACTAAGCTGTCTTTTGCGGGGTGATGGGCGTTGCGACACGAGCCATGTAAAATATGCGTAAGCTTGTTGGCAATTGCAAACGAAGGCGCCGTTTGCCCTTCAAAGCACCAAGGAGTTAAGTCAATTTGTTGCTCGTTAATATACAGGGTATACGCTAATAACGTGTCGAGCGGAAACTGGCTATCAACGGGTTTTATAATTATAAAGTGCAGGTAAAGGTATTTACCTAATGCAATGCTTTGCTGCTCGCTGTAGCTTTGTTGGTTTTCAAGTGTGATTTGGCAATTGCCAGGGCGTGAAGTAGCAAACTGTATACATATACCACTTTGCTCAGCTCGGCGCACCATAGGCCCCATTAATAAAAGTGGGAGTTGCGCCGATTGAATAGTCATGTGTTAGCCTTTCGCTGCTAATTTAAAAAGTGAAAAAAAGTTATCAGTCGTTGCTTTTGCAAGCTCGTTAAAGCTTATGCCTTTAAGCTCACTAATATAGTAGGCAACATCTTCTACATACGCAGGCTGATTTGTTTTTCCACGGTACGGCACAGGTGCTAAATAAGGCGAGTCTGTTTCGATGAGTAATCTATCGAGTGGGATTTGTTTTACAACTTCCTTAAGCTCTACGGCATTTTTAAAGGTAACAATGCCAGAAATAGAGATATAAAACCCCATATCAATCGCTTTTTTAGCCATATCCCAATCTTCGGTAAAACAATGCAGTACGCCACCGCAGTTTTCTGCTTTATGCTCACGCATTAAGTTAATGGTATCGGCTCTGGCATCACGGGTATGAATAATCAGTGGCTTTTGTAGTTCGTTTGCCACTTCAATATGGCCAACAAAACTGGCTTGTTGTACTGCGTGCGTGTCTTTCGAATAATAGTAATCTAGGCCTGTTTCGCCAATCGCGACTACTTTTTCATGCGATGCTAAATCAATGAGTTGCTGTTTATTAAGGGCATCTTTTTGATCAAGCGGATGCACGCCACACGATGCCGATACATCGTCGTAGTGTTTAATTTTTTCAAGCATGCTTGGGAATTGATCAAGCGTTACACTTACACATAAAAAGTGCTCTACTTGCTTTGCACGAGCGTTGTCGAGTACTTGATCTAGGTTTAAATCTAGTTTGTCAAAATCAAGACGATCTAAATGGCAATGAGAATCTACAATCACTATACGGCCTGTATGGTTTTGGGTGTTAAATTATACTAACCTGCAAAATACTTAGTTATACCAATTTGCAATAATACCTAATCATTTTGCGAAGCTAAACGTGTCGCTGCCTGCGATAAAAAATTTTCATTTACGACTGCATGAATGCAGAGCAATTGCCGAGCATAACTAAATAGCGAATTTTTTACCTAGCTATCAACACGTTTTTCCAGCCTTAAAGTAAATCACTTAAGTAAGCGAATGGGTATTAAACGAGTTGGAATAAGCAAGTTAGTATTGCAAGTTAACGAGAGCTAAGCGCTCGCTAACCAGCTGCTTTATGCATATCACTATTAAGCAAATGCGTTTAAAACTACATGGTATATGTAGGATTACCAGAGTTTAACATAGTGCCTAATAGCTTTTCGATTTTAGCGTTTAAATTTGTTTTATCATCTAAAAAGCTAATGCCTATACCTGGTGGGTTAGAGCTTTGTGCGCCTTGTGGTGTTATCCACGCAACTTTACCCGTTACCACGTCATCTTCTAGCGCATCAGGTAAAGTCACTCTAAGCGCTAAAGAGTAGCCGATTTCGTAACGCATATTGGTACGTACAAATAGGCCGCCCTTTTTTAAATAAGGCATGTAGCAGCGATAAAGTTCGTCAAGGTTATCTACATCAACTAAAAGCTCTTGCATATGTATTCCTATTAAATGTTACGCAGGGCATGCGCTAAACGCGACACTGCTAGAGGTAAATTAAGCCCGAGTACCTCTGTGCTATTTTGTAAAAATTCATTCAACGCTTGCTGAGCACTCTGGTAGGCGTCAAAACTTAAACCCATTATAAGCTGCTGTTTTAATTGCTCGCTTAAAAATAATGTAAAAATGCGTATTAGCTCAGGTTGTTTGTTTATAATATTTACAAGCGGACTAAAATTATGGCTTTGTTTAAACTCAGTTGCAAATTTATATAAAGTATCAATGTGTTGCAGCTGCTCTTGCGCTTGCCACTGTTTAATTAAAAGTGGTTGCGTATAAAATAAAGGCAGCCACACATAGTCACTAATATTTAAATCGGCTAACCAGGTTTTAGCCGCTTCTGGGTTTGCGACTTTTATGTCTGTTTTGGCACAGCGGCTTAGAATGGTGGCAGGTAACTGCGCAGTGTGGCTTGTGGTTAAAATTAAAAAGCGGCTATTGCTGGGCTCTTCTAAGGTTTTTAATAACGCGTTTGCTGCTGCCGTGGTCATTTTTTCGCAGTTTTCAATAATGGCCACTTTATTGCCATTTTGCGCAGCAGAGTGGTTCATAAAATCGCTTATCCCACGAATATCGTCAACACCAATGCTTTGCCCTTCAACTTGCGTTACCCGTTTATCAGGGTGGTTACCCGCAAGTGTTAATGAGCAACTTTTGCACTGCCCGCACGGGGCTAACTTGCTACCTTCGTTTTGCATGTGGGTATTAATATTTTGACATAATAAGCTATTAGCTAATTGCTCGCTGAGCTCAAACTTACCAACGCCTTTTGGCCCGCATAACAACTGCGCATGATGAAAACGCTGCGCTTTATAACTTTGCGCAAGCTGTTGCTCTACGTTATTAAGCCATGGCAATGCCATGTTATTTTAACCCTTCAAAAAAGGTGCGTAGTACATTGGTTATATCGCGGTGTACTTTATCAATACTTTGGTTGGCATCTACGGTTTTAATTGAGCTATCGTCATTTGCCAGCTCAACATAACGCATGCGCGTGCGCTGAAAAAACTCAATGGCTTCTTGCTCAATTCTATCAAGCTCTCCACGGCCTTTAGCACGCTCAAGGCCTATTACGGGGTCTATATCTAGGTAAATGGTTAAATCAGGTTTTAACCCTTTTAATACCATAGACGACAAAGACGATAACGTATTAGCGCTAATGCCGCGCCCACCACCTTGATACGCTTGAGATGATAAATCGTGGCGATCTGCTAATACCCACTGCCCTTTATCAAGCGCCGGGTTAATTACATTATGCATAAGCTGCGAGCGAGCTGCGTACATAATAAGTAGTTCGGTTTCAAAAGCTATGCCTTCTTCATGCTCGGCTTTTACTAAAGTACGTAAAGACTCGGCAAGCGGTGTCCCACCGGGCTCGCGTACGTTAATAAAGTCTATTTGTTTCTTATTTAAAAAGTCTTGGCATAACGAAATAGCCGTTGATTTACCTGCGCCTTCAAGGCCTTCAATAACAATAAATTTTGGTTTCATATAAAGTTTAATTCGTTTTATTTAATATATACGTTTTAACTGCCGCGTTGTGTTGCTTTAACGTGGTTGAAAATTGGTGACTGCCATCGCCCTTCGCCACAAAATAAACATACTGTGTTTTAGGCGGATTAAGCGCTGCTAAAATAGCCGCTTTTGAGGGCATGGCAATGGGTGTTGGCGGCAGCCCTTTAATGCGATACGTATTATAGGGAGTGTAATCGCGTAAATCTTTTCGTTTAATGTCACCGTCAAAACTCTCTCCTAGGCCATATATTACGGTGGGATCGGTTTGTAGGCGCATATTTGCGTTTAATCTATTTATAAAAACGGCGGCTATTAACGGGCGCTCACTGGCAAGGCCTGTTTCTTTTTCGATAATAGAGGCCATGATCAGTGCATCATATGCGTTTTTATACGGTAGGTTTTCTGCACGTTGTGGCCATGCTTGCTCAAGTGTTTGCTGCATTTTAACGGCCGCACGTTTTAATAAACTACTGGCAGTATCACCGCTGTGATAATGATACGTATCTGGAAACAGCCACCCTTCTAAATGGCCTTTTTCACCTACTATTTGCTGCGCCAGTTGCTCTGTATTTAAGTTATTAGTTAAATGCGGCGCACTACTAATGGCTGCTATCACTTCGCGTAAGTTTTGCCCTTCGATAATAGTAAAGCTAAAACTGATTTGCTCACCGTTGTTTATTTTTTTTATATTATTAATAACGCTTGTATTCGTTAGCTCGTACAAGCCGGCTTTTAAGTCGGTTAGTGTTGGGTCAAGCTTTGCAATTACTTGATAACGCCAGCAGCTTTTTAACCAATTATTAGCTTGCCATTGTTTACATAGCTGGTTAAAGCCCATGCCTTTTTTAACTTCAAACTGGGTAGGCGTTGTTATATTTAGCGGGCTAGTTATTGTTGCTTGTAATTGCTGATACCCTACTAGCGTTGTAACTAAAGCTAACAATAATACCGATAAAATAACTTTTAACACTTAGCCTCCTTGGCTATTAATTCATTTAATAAACACATGCTTTGCTCAACATTAAATGTATGTTGTTCTATACGATTAACGGGCACAGCGCCCATTAAGCTATTACAAATAAATACAGCACTAGCTTGGGTTAATTCATTTAGGCTTACTTGCTTAAATTCAACCGCTAATTTATCACATAACGATTGCAGATAAACCCCTTTAATACCGCATTGCTCAAGGCTTGGCGTATATACATTATTATCACTAATAGCAAAAATATTAGCTGCCGAAGCTTCAATCACATTGTTTTGATGATCGAGTACTAAAACATCGTCACATTGCTGTTTTGCCATGGCATTTTTAATCAGCACTTGTTCTAGTCGGTTAAGTGTTTTTAAACCGGCTAATAAAGGTTGGGCTGCTAATTTAATTGGGCTTAGGGCTAAACTCACCCCTGTTTTAGTTAATGCTGGGTAGCTTTGGGGAAACCCTAACACGGTAATTAAAATGGTTAAATGGGTGTGTTGCGGCAATCCATAGCCTCGCCCACCTTCTCCGCGTGTGATCACTATTTTAAGCACATTTAATTGGCAGCCAGTAATCGCCTTTGCAATATGTTGCTCAAGCTCAGTAAAGTTAATTGCAGGAAACGCTAAGCGTTCTGCGCATTCCACCAAACGTGCTTTATGGTACTGCCAATGCTCTACCTGACCAGCAATTACTTTGGCTGTGGTAAAAAAACCATCACCGTAGTTAAGGCCTCTATCGCGTGTATTAATCGCACTAGTATCATCGGTTGTTATTATTGTTTGCATATTGAATGGCTTGCATAAAAAAAGCCCAGTTAAACAACTGAGCTCTTATAATGTGGTTCGTTGTTAAAAAGGATTATACCTTTTTAAATAGCAACGAGCCATTAGTCCCACCAAAACCAAATGAGTTACACAGTGCAAAATCGAGTTTTGCATCACGTGCAGTGTGGGCTATGTAATCTAAGTCACAGCCTTCATCTGGGTTGTCTAGGTTAATGGTGGGCGATACTTTTTGATCGGCCAGCGATAAAATAGAAATAATAGACTCTACAGAACCCGCTGCACCTAATAGGTGCCCCATCATCGATTTAGACGAGCCTACCATTACATCTTGCGCTGCACTGCCAAAAATAGTTTTAACAGCTTGCGTTTCGGCTTTGTCGCCTGCATTAGTAGATGTACCGTGTGCGTTAATGTAACCAACTTGGTCTGCATTTACTTGTGCATCGTTTAATGCATTTTGCATAGCAAGTGCCGCACCTGCACCATCTTCCGGTGGCGAGGTCATGTGATACGCATCACCGCTCATACCAAAGCCAACAAGCTCAGCATAAATTTTAGCGCCACGGGCTTTAGCGTGTTCATACTCTTCTACTACAACAACACCTGCACCATCAGATAGTACAAAACCATCGCGGTCTTTGTCCCACGGACGCGACGCAGCTTGCGGGTCGTCGTTACGGGTAGAAAGCGCACGTGCAGCATTAAAACCACCCATACCAATAGGTGTACAGGCTTTTTCTGCGCCACCGGCAACCATCGCATCGGCATCGCCGTAAGCAATCATACGCGCTGCATGGCCAATATTGTGCAGGCCTGTAGTACACGCCGTCACAATAGAAATATTAGGACCACGTAAACCATGCATCATTGATAAATGGCCCGAGATCATATTAATAATGGTTGATGGCACATAAAATGGAGAAAGCTTACGTGGGCCACTGTTAAGTAGCTTTATGTGGTTTTCTTCAATTAGGGTCAATCCACCAATGCCTGAGCCTACAGCAACACCAATACGTGTTGCGTTTTGTTCAGTAACTTCAAGGCCTGAGTCTTGAAAGGCTTGAACACCCGCTGCAATGCCGTACTGAATAAATAAGTCCATTTTTTTAGTATCTTTCGCCGACATGTATGCAGTTGCATCAAAGTCATTTATGAGTCCAGCGAATTTAGTACCAAATTTTGATGTATCAAAGTGGGTTATATTTTGTATACCACTTTTACCATCTAATAAGCCTTGCCAGGTAGATTGCACATCATTACCTAGCGGCGTCAACATTCCTAAGCCAGTTACGACGACTCGACGTTTAGCCACGGTTTGCCTCCAATAAGGGATATTTAAACCAATTGATTAAAATAGTATTATTTTAGTAAGCCGTTTAACTCACTAAGTTTAAATCTATTGGCATTACAAAGGGAATTCATACCCAAGCGACCTCAAAGTGCGAGTCTCAAATTCAACTAAAGATGTGCTATTACAAATGAATGCAGTAGAGAGTAAAAGCGGGTGAATTTGAATCATGAACTTTGAGGTGGTTTGGATATATAGATTAAAGGCAGCGAATGCTGCCTTTAATATGCGATTAATTACTCAGCGTGAGCTGATACGTAATCGATTGCAGATTGTACTGTAGTGATCTTTTCAGCTTCTTCATCTGGGATCTCAGTATCAAACTCTTCTTCAAGAGCCATAACTAGTTCAACAGTATCAAGAGAATCTGCACCTAGGTCGTCTACGAAAGAAGCTTCGTTTTTAACTTCTTCTTCTTTAACACCTAGCTGTTCGATGATAATTTTTTTTACGCGTTCTTGGATATCGCTCATTCTTCTTTCCTTTATTAAAAACGCCAATGCGTTATTTTCAGATTGCGGCGTAGTTTACGCCGCATAATTCTCTGATTCAATGATTTGACCATAAATAATTGTCTGGTCAAACCTCTGAGTGTTTGTTTTGTCTTTTATCGCTTATTTTCACAGCGATTTCAAGTATGTTTAAAGCAAGATCATAAAAATTTCAATGTTTTTGAGGTCACTTACTTAAGTTATTTTTAGCATTTGCTTATAACAATGGCCGTTAAACCATGTACATCGCGCCATTTACATGCAAAGTCTCGCCAGATACATACGCAGCCGCGTCAGATGCTAAATAACACACAGCCGCTGCTATTTCATCAGGCTGACCTAATCGACCTGCTGGTACATTAGCAAGGGTGGCCGCTTTTTGATCTTCTGTTAGCTCATCGGTCATATCAGTTTGAATAAAACCAGGGGCTACTACATTTACTGTAATGCCGCGTGATGCAACTTCGCGTGCAAGCGATTTAGAAAAGCCAATAACACCCGCTTTAGCTGCCGCGTAGTTAGCTTGACCTGCATTACCCATAGTGCCCACAACTGAGCCAATATTAATAATACGGCCGTTCTTTTTCTTCATCATTGGGCGTAATACCGCTTTAGATAAACGGAAAATAGAGCTTAAGTTCGTGTCGATAATATCGTCCCACTCACCGTCTTTCATACGCATTAATAAATTATCACGGGTAATACCTGCGTTATTTACAAGTACGTCAACATCGCCTAAGTCGGCTTTTATTGCCGCTAATGTTGCCTCAATCGATGCAGGATCGGTTACGTTTAAAGCATAACCCTTACCGTTATCACCTAAGTAATCGCTAATTTTAGCCGCGCCTGACTCACTCGTAGCAGTACCTGCTACTTTTGCGCCTTGCGCTACTAAAGTGTTTGCAATTGCTTTACCAATACCACGGCTTGCGCCAGTAATTAGGACAACTTTGCCCTCTAATGAAAATAAATTAGTCATTTTATATTCTCTTATTTTGCAGCGTCGATAGCAGCAGCGTCATTTACTGAGCCACATACCATTGCTTTATCAATTCGTTTTGCAAGGCCAGTTAATACTTTACCTGGGCCAAATTCGTAGCTTTGCGTAATGCCTTGAGCAACTAAAGCCTGTACTGTTTCTGTCCAACGAACTGGGCTGTATAGTTGACGTACCAATGCATCTTTAATTGCATCAGCCGAGCTTTGTGCTTTTACATCAACATTATTAATTACATCACACTTAGGTGTATTAAATGTTAAAGCGGCTAAATCGTTGGCAAGTTTTTCAGCCGCAGGTTTCATTAGTTCACAATGTGAAGGCACGCTTACACTCAATGGTAAGGCACGTTTTGCGCCGGCATCTTTACACGCTTGTGAAGCTCTATCAACAGCAGCTTTATGCCCTGCAATAACCACTTGCCCTGGTGAGTTATAATTTACAGGTGAAACAACCTCGCCTTGTGCAGACTCTTCACATGCTGTTTTTATTTGTTCATCGCCTAAACCAATAATGGCAGCCATAGAGCCTACGCCCGCAGGCACAGCTTCTTGCATGTATAAGCCACGGTTTTCAACAAGTTTTACCGCTTCACCTAGGCTAATAACGTCACTACATACCAATGCAGAGTATTCACCTAAGCTGTGACCAGCCATAACCACATCCACATCTGGGTTTGCAGCTAACCAGTGGCGGTAAATTGCCACGCTTGCTGTTAATAAAGCAGGTTGAGTGCGGTGAGTTTGATTAAGTTCTTCTTCTGGGCCATTTAGTACAAGCGCTGCTAAATCGTAGCCAAGTGCGCTTGACGCTTCGCTAAAGGTTGCTTTTACAATGTCAGAGCTCTCTAGTAGCTCGCTTAACATGCCAACGCTTTGTGAGCCCTGACCAGGAAATAGAAGTGCAATTTTTTGTGCCATACTTTGCTCTTTTTAATTAAACAAAAATTTAGTGTAACTACGGCACCTAAACGTTATTCGGCCGCCGAGTTTTTAGAATGTGTTTTTTCGAAAATAGCGGCTATTTTATCTGGAAGTTGACGTTCAACCTCTTTTACCGCTTCATCGATTGCTGCTTGAAATGCTTTTGCTGATGCATTTCCATGGCTTTTAACGACAATACCGCGCAATCCTACCAGAGAAGCGCCGTTATACTGGTCGGGGTTCACCCGATTATAGAGTTTTTTTATGATAGGACTTAAAATAAACGCCATGCATTTGTAAATTAAGTGCTTTTCTAAGGCGCTTGTAAACTTTTTCATGATCAGTTTAGCAATGCCTTCGCAGGTTTTTAATGCGACGTTTCCGACAAACCCTTCACACACAATGACATCGGCTTTACCCGAAAAAATATCACTGCCTTCACTGTAACCCGTGTAATTAATATAAGGGCTTTGCTGCATCAGCTGCGCTGCTTGCTTTATGCCTTCATGGCCTTTTATGTCTTCAGAGCCAATATTAAGTAAACTCACTTTAGGGTTATCGCAGCCAAGAGCTTGGCCTGCTACTACCGAGCCCATAATACCAAATTGATAAAGTATTTCTGAATCACAATGCACATTAGCGCCTAAATCAAGCAGATAAACTGGATTTTTTCGCTCTGTAGGAACGGCCGATATTAATGCGGGGCGTTTAACGCCAGGCAGCATTTTTAATACGTAATGAGCCATAAAAAATAAAGCGCCGGTGTTACCCGAGCTTACACAGGCTTGTGCTTCACCCGATTTAACTAAATCAAGGGCGACACGCATAGAGGAGTCTTTTTTTGAACGCACAGCTAAAGCGGGTTCGCAAGCATTAGTGACAACTTCGCTGCAATGGCGAATAATTAAACGTGGGTGTGAAAGTGAATCGAGGGATTCTAATTGTTTAGTAATTACTTGCTCGTTGCCACATAAAATGAGTGTTAAATTGGCATGAGCATTTACTGCGCAAACGGCAGCGGGGATAGATGAACGGGGGCCATAATCGCCCCCCATCATATCTAACGCTATGGTTAGATTAGTCAGCATAAAGCAATCTCTTAGTTAGAAATTACTTGAACGCCTTTGTAGTAACCGTCAGCAGTTACATGGTGACGACGATGAGTCTCACCTGAAGTTTGGTCAACTGTTAAAGTTGGACCGTTGATCGCATCGTGTGAACGGCGCATGCCGCGTCTTGCACGAGACTTTTTGCTTTTTTGTACAGCCATTAGTCTTCTCCTAAGAATCTTTCTTAAGTTGTTTCAAAATATCAAATGGATTTGGTTTATCATCTTCCGCCTTTAGTACACCAAAGCTAGCAGGCTTTGATGAGTAATTGCACGAAGCTTCGTTGTGTGTAGGCACTAATGGCACTGCTAAAATTAGCTCGTCTTCGATTAACTCAAACACGTTAATTTCACCGTTTTCATCAAGTGCTACTTCATCGTAGACTTCAGGAAGATCATCTGACTCAGCATCCAAACCAACAGGCGAATACATAAAGTCTTGATCCAAATCCAACCCTAAATCATCATTACAACGCTGACAAGTTACAGTTACGTGTGTAGACAAATTGCCACTAATCACAACTAAACCTTGCTCATCGGTTTTGCACTGAATTTTTACCGCTATTTCACCTACTTCTTCCTGTACAACACCTCGTAAACGAGCAAGTTTTTCAAGCGGTACAATACCATCGTAAGTTAAACGGTGTTGCGCTGCTTTCCCAGGATGAAGAGTGATGGGAATTTTTACCTTTTGCATAGGGGCTGCATCATATAGATAGTTAATTGGTTAGTCAAAGCAAAAAAGCATTTTTACATGGTTTTTCACGTGTTTTCATTACGGATCTGATTTATCCTAACTCAAACTAATTTTAATTAGGATAATAATTTATGATGCACCCGCTTATATTAGCGTCAAGCTCGCCATTCAGGCAGTCTTTATTGCAAAAATTTAATCTGCCATTTAGTACTTTTTCGCCTGATATTGACGAAACCGCCATACCAAACGAACCCCCTGAGCAACTTGTTAAGCGCCTAAGCGAGCGTAAAGCGCGTGCCGCTTGCGATCATTTTGTTAAAGGCCTTGCAATCGGCTCCGACCAAGTAGCCGTATTTGATGGGCAAATACTTGGTAAACCTCATAATAAAGAAAACGCCATAAAGCAGCTTTCTTTGTTTAGCGGCCAAACTGTCACGTTTTTAACTGGCCTGTGTGTTTACGATATTGCTAGCGATAAAGCAAAAACGTTAATAGAGCCTTTTGAAGTAGTATTTAGAACACTCACCAAAGAGCAAATAGAAGCCTACTGCGATGCAGAGCAGCCTTATAACTGTGCTGGGAGCTTTAAAAGTGAGGGGTTAGGGATTTGCTTATTTGAAAAATTAAACGGAGACGATCCTAATAGCTTAATAGGCTTGCCTCTTATTAAACTCAGCCAGCTATTGGCTGAGTTTAATCTCGACATACTCGCCGCTCAACCTTAGCCAAGTAGCATGCGTTGCAGCTGCTGATAATTATCAACGGTTGCAATGGGGCTAAACTCACTTAACTGCACTGCACTGTGTACGCCCATGGTAACGCCAATTCTATCTATGTTGGCTGCCTGTGCCATGGCCATATCTATTTTGGTATCCCCAATCATGAGTGCTTCGTCGGCATTTATTGCTAATTCAGCTAATAGTTGTTCAAGCATATCGGGAGAAGGTTTAGAGCGTGCTTCATCACTTGTGCGCGTGGCACTAAAATAATGCCCTAACTGAGTTTGCTCTAATAAACGCATTAAACCAGCACGCCCTTTACCGGTGGCAATCGCTAAAATAACCCCTTGTGCTTTTAACGCACTTAGTACATTTTCTACATTATCAAATACAGGAGTGGCAGTCGTATCAACACGGTATTGCTGTTTATAGCCGTTAACTAATGCGGGATGATGCGCTACCTCGTCAGGAAATAGCACCTCAATAGCAAGTTCAAGCGACATACCAATAATATTTTTAATTGCAGTGTCGCTCGGCGGCTCAATATTAAGCGCCAGCGCACTGTGACGAATACAATTAACAATTTTGCTAATTGAGTCCATTACAGTGCCATCCCAATCAAAAATAACCAGTTTATATTTTTTTAATACAGCGGTGGTCATTACGCTTTAGCATCTCTTAATTTTAAAATACAACTTTTAAGTGCGTTATCAAGCGGTGCCTCTACACGCATGGTAGTTTCGTTTTTAGGGTGATAAAAGCTTAAATCGTGGGCGTGTAAAAATAAGCGATTTAAGCCTATTTTGCGCATTGATACATCAAACCCTTGGTCACCGTATTTATCATCGCATGCAATAGGGTGGCCTTTACACTGTGTATGTACACGAATTTGGTGAGTACGCCCAGTCACAGGTGAGGCTTGCACTAACGAGCACTTGTTAAAACGCTCAAGTACTCTAAAGCGAGTATGTGAAGGTTTACCTTCGTTATTGTCTACACGCACCACGCGCTCGCCCGACTTAAGGGTGTTTTTACGCAGCCCTTCGGTCACATTTTTAACCGACGAATCCCACTGCCCTGTTACCAACGCCCAGTAATTTTTTTCCATTGTTTTTTCACGCAGCTGCTCATGCAATGCGGTAAGTACCGAGCGACGCTTTGAAATTAATAAACACCCCGATGTGTCTCTATCAAGCCTGTGTACTAGCTCTAAACTGCGCTCATCTGGGCGTAATACGCGTAGTGCTTCTATTAAACCGTAGCTTAAACCACTGCCGCCATGTACGGCCATGCCCGAGGGCTTGTTAATTACAATAAGGTATTTGTCTTCAAAGAGTATTGCGTCTTCTAATTGCTTCACTTTATCAAGCTTTTTAGGCACAAACTCTTCGCGCTCTGCTACTTTAATTGGCGGAATACGCACTACATCATCAAGCTGTAATTTGTAAACTGGTTTAATACGCTTTTTATTAACGCGTACCTCGCCTTTACGTAAAATTTTATAAACAGCGCTTTTAGGCACCCCTTTTAAATGGGTAATAAGAAAGTTATCAATACGCTGACCTAAATGGTCTTCGTTGATTGTGACAAAAGTTACTTGTAAGCCGGTTTTTTCTGACATTGCCTAATCACTGATTTAAGTAAAATAATTTAGTTGCTAACACGGTTATAATAGTGGGATAATCAGCAGCGCAAATATTTAGTATTTGCAAATAACAACGGTGCTTTTTAACACATTAAAACATTCGTGATGCACATTCTGGGTAGCCGATCATACAGATCCGAGTTAAGTTTTCCAAAGCTTTTATGCCTACTCAGTTAACACGTGCGATCAACTAACAGTAATGCGCGTAATATATTACTGGTTAAGTTTGAACATGAATTTACATTTAATGTAAAAATAAAAGCAATGAACAAATAATTTGTTTGATAGTGACGACGTAAAAACGTTGTTCAGCATTTGCTCACACGTAGTACCGTATAGCAGCTTATTTAGAACTAAAAATCTAGCAAATAAGCGTTTATTAACATTCGGCAGCGAACTTTGCTCGCAAGTACTTAGAAAATACTCATCGTATTTAAGTTACTTAACGAGCCCTACGCGCCTAACATAAACGTACTAAAAAGATTGATATGACAGGCCAACTTCTGGGTAAAACTTGTAAAGAGCGTAAGAGCCGACAGTTTTAGCACCATAAAGAATTTAATAACGTAAGCGTACGTTATTGTTAGCCAGCATTTAAAAAATACTGCATACACATTACAGAGCGTTCCGTTACAGACCCAGTCGTGAGGCTGCACATTCTAAAAAAAGGAACAACTGAACAGGCGAACACGTTTCGTCATGTCAGCGACAAAAAATAAGTAGAGTAACAATATGAAACGTATGCTAATCAATGCAACGCAGCAAGAAGAAATGCGCGTAGCACTGGTTGACGGCCAGCGCCTATATGATTTAGATATAGAAAGCCCAGGTCACGAACAGAAAAAAGCCAATATTTATAAAGGCAAAATCACACGCATTGAACCCTCTTTAGAAGCGGCTTTCGTAGATTACGGCGCCGATCGTCATGGTTTCCTTCCTTTAAAAGAAATTGCCCGTACTTACTTCCCACAAGGTTACACTTTTCATGGACGCCCAAATATTCGCGACGTGATTAAAGAAGGCCAAGAAGTAATTGTACAAGTTGATAAAGAAGAGCGCGGCCAAAAAGGCGCAGCACTTACTACCTTTATCAGCGTAGCGGGTAGCTACTTAGTGCTAATGCCAAACAACCCTCGTGCAGGCGGTATTTCTCGTCGTATTGAAGGCGATGAGCGTACAGACCTTAAAGAAGCACTTAGCCGTTTAGAACTTCCTAAAGGTATGGGCTTAATTGTACGCACAGCAGGTGTTGGCAAATCGTTTGAAGAATTAAACTACGATTTAAAAGCACTTTTAGTACATTGGGATGCAATTCAACAAGCAGCCGACAGTGCTAAAGCGCCGTTTTTGATTCACCAAGAAAGCAATGTAATTTTCCGCGCTATTCGCGATTATTTACGTCGTGATATTGGTGAAATATTAATTGATAAACCACGTGTATTTGAAGAAGCTAAAGCGCACATTGAGCGTTTTCGCCCTGACTTTATGAGCCGCGTAAAGCTTTATCAAGGCGACACGCCATTGTTTACGCATTACCAAATTGAAAGCCAAATTGAGTCTGCGTTCCAACGTGAAGTACGTTTGCCTTCAGGTGGTTCAATTGTAATTGACCCAACAGAAGCGCTTACCTCTATTGATATCAACTCGTCTAAAGCAACAAAAGGCGGAGATATCGAAGAAACAGCACTGAATACTAACTTAGAAGCAGCTGATGAAATTGCGCGTCAATTACGTCTTCGCGACTTAGGTGGCTTAATTGTTATCGACTTTATCGATATGACACCGCCACGCCATCAGCGTGAAGTAGAAAACCGCTTAAAAGATGCCGCTCGTCCAGATCGTGCGCGTGTACAAATTGGTAAAATTTCGCGCTTTGGTTTACTTGAAATGTCGCGCCAGCGTTTGCGCCCTTCACTAGGTGAAGCAAGCCAAGGCCCATGTCCGCGTTGTAGTGGCCAAGGTACTATTCGTTCTAACGAGTCTATCGCCTTGTCTATTTTGCGTTTAATTGAAGAAGAAGCAATTAAAGACAACACAGCACAAGTAAATGCACAAGTGCCTGTAGCGGTTGCCGCTTATTTATTAAACGAGCAGCGCAGAAGCGTTCATCGTATTGAAAAACATCATAAATGTGATGTGGTTATTATTCCTAATCAACACATGGAAACACCACACTACGAAGTGATGCGTTTACGTAAAGACGAAACACTAGAAACAGTAAGTTACGAGCAAGTTGTTGCACCTGAGCCAGAATCGTTCGAAATGGCTAAACCAGCAGCTGCGCCTGTTCGTGAAGAGCCGATGCTTAAAGGTGTTGTTATGCCTTCAACGCCAGCGCCACAAGCTAAAGTAGACAAACCAGCAGCGCCTGTTGCTGTACCTAAGGTTGAAGGTGGCCTATTGGCTGCTATTGGTAATTGGTTTAAGTCGTTATTTGCTGGTGAAAGCGAAGAAGAAAAGCAAGCAAAAGAAAAAGCTGAGCAAGAAAAGCAACAGCAAACACGTAATAACAATCGCCGTGGTAACAGTGACAACCGTCGCCGCAATAACAACCAGCGTCGTCGTAATAACTCTCGCTCTAAACCTCGTGGTGAACGTCCTGCTGAAGAAGAAGTGAAAACTGAATCTACCGCGAACGAAAGCCAAGAGAAAAACGAGAACCGCAATAAGCGCCGTCGTAATCCTAACTCGCGTAAGCGTAACGATAACCGTAATAACGACAGTCGTACCGCCGACAAAGAGCAAGTTAAAACAGACGCAAAAGCGAATGAAACTGAGGCTAAGCAAAGCACTGAGCCTAAAGAGCAGAAGCCAAAAGTTCGCCGTCAACGTCGTAATGTTCGCAAAAAAGTACGTATCCAAGATGAAAATAATGAGCAAGTAAAAGCATCTGATACGACTGAGCAACCGCAGCAAAGCACTGAAACAGCTAAAGTAGAGCAGCCTAAAGAGCAAGCGCCAGCAGCAAAGCAAACTGCAAATGAGCAAAAGTCAGAGCAAACAAAACCTGCACCTGTGAAAGAGCAAGCGCCTAAGGCACAACCTGAGCAAGAAGAAAAGCCAGTAGCTGCAGCGTCAACTGACGAAGCAAACTCTGAAGATGAGCAAGGGCAAACACGTACGCGTTCACGCCGTTCTCCTCGTCACCTTCGCGCTTCGGGCCAGCGTCGCCGTCGTCCTGAACAAGGTGAAGCTACAGAAGAAAAAGCAGATGAAGCACCGGCATTTGTGCCAGTAGCAGATCAAGCTGCCGCTGAATATGAGGCAGAGCTAAAAGCAAAAGCTGAACAGCCAACCTCAAACGATGCATCAGAAAATGTTGAGCAAGCGTTAGCTTTAGAAGACTTAGCTAAAGTTGAAGCTGCCCCTAAAGCAGAGCAACCAACAGCCAATGACGATGCAGTACAAACTGTTGACCCTGAAACAGCTGAAGAGCCAGTTGTCGTTACTGAGCAACCAATAACAGCATCTGAGCCTGTGAAATCAGAACCTGAAGTAGCTGAGCAACCAGCAACACCAGAGCCTGTTAAAGCTGAGCCTGAAGTAGCTGAACAACCAGCAACACCAGAGCCTGTTAAAGCAGAGCCTGTTAAAGCAGAGCCTGAAGTAGCTGAGCAACCAGCAACACCAGAACCTGTTAAAGCAGAGCCTGAAGTAGTTGAGCAACCAGCGAAACCTGAGCCTGTTAAAGCAGAGCCTGAAGTAGCTGAGCAACCAGCGAAACCTGAGCCTGTTAAAGCAGAGCCTGAAGTAGCTGAGCAACCAGCGAAACCTGAGCCTGTTAAAGCAGAGACTGAAGTAGCTGAGCAAAAAGATGCCAATGCAAAAACGGTTATTAGCAAAGGGGCTGCAAGCGCACCTATGGCTCAACCGACACCAGTTGCTGATAGCGACGTAAAGCATACATCAGTTGCCATGGCACACGATAAACGTGAGTTAGTTCCTGATAGTGGCTTACGCGCAGGGTCAATTAAACCTGCAGGTCGTGCTAGTTCAGACATGACTAAAACAATGAGCGCTGAGTAACCCTTAGCCTCATTTAAAAGCCGCGCTATGTAAAAATAGCGCGGCTTTTTTGTTTTAATACCTGTCTTGTCCTGAAATGTATTTTCTCATTTGCTCCTCTTTCACTTCTCTTTGTGCAATAGATCTTCATTTTTTTTATTAGTAAAAATTAAAAAAACCAAAACGCTGATTCTCGCGTGAGCAAGCTTCACGCCTACGGGCGAAATTTCATACAGTGAATTTAAAATTGTACACTCAAGCTTGTTGGCGTGATGGGCAAAGCCCGTAATAAACACATATTCACAAAGAGGATAAGAGACGCTGCGCTTTTAGAGTGAGTAATAAAGCTAAACAAGCTAATTTGAAAGAGCTAATAAACAATAGCCTGTATTTTCTCATTTACTCCTCTTTCACTTCTCTTTGTGCAATAGATCTTTACGTGGTTTTAATAGCCAGCAGAACTTTAACACCGTGAATAATATTTACTTGTAGACGCACAACTTGTTGGCGTGACGGGCAAAGCCTGTAATAAACGCATATTCACAAAGAGGATAAGAGACGCTGCGCTTTTAAAAAAATGAAAAAATAATTGTTTGAATTGGTGTTGTGTTCTCATTTTCTTCTCATTCACTTCTCTTTGTGCAATAGATTTTTATTTGCAAAAATAAATAGCAGCGTTGCTTTTCGCCTAAGGAAGCTTTATAGCTCCAGCCGAAATTTAACACCGTGAATAATATTAACTTGTAGACGCACAACTTGTTGGCGTGACGGGCAAAGCCCGTAATAAACGCATATTCACAAAGAGGATATGAGACGCTGCGCTTTTAGAGAAGGAATGAAAAAATAATTGTTTAAATTGGTGTTGTTTTCTCATTTTATTCTCATTCACTTCTCTTTGTGCAATAGATTTTTATTAGCAAATAATAAACAGCTGCGTTGCTTCTCGCGCAAGCAAGCTTTGCGACTACAGCCTAAATTTAGCATCGTGGCTATTTTTACTTGTGGACGCACAACTTGTTGGTGTGACGGGCAAAGCCTGTAATAAAGGATTTACCCTCGAAGAGATTTAGAGGTGCTGCGCTTTAGAGCATTAATAAAACTAAATTAAAGGTAATAAAAAAGCGCGATATAAATATCGCGCTCTTAAATCAGCTTTTATCTAGATCAAATGAGTTTACTCACTTTCACTTTCCATAAAGCGCTGTAACTGATCTTTTAAGTTTGGTGGAATGCCTTTAATAACCAGTGTATCGGTCGCTTCATTGTAAGTTACGCGCTCACCTAAATGTTTACGCTCAAAACTAACACTAACACCGCCCCCTAAACCCGAAAACTTAACCATACTGGTCACTGTTTTTTTATCGACCGGGAAAGACTCTTCTAAATCGTAGCTTTGCTCTTTGCAAAAGTTATCAAACGGACTATCGTCACCTTTCGTTAGCGTAGCCGAGAGCTCAGTAACGCTTGCATCTTCACCCGTGGTCACACAATCGTTACAGTAATCAAATACTTGCTTACGTAATTCGTCTTTTTCTGATTTATCGAATGATTGCTCCGATAAATAGTCTTCAACGGCATTAAGCATCACTTGGCTTTGCTGTTTAGGGTCTATGCCCTCTTCACAACCTAAAAAGTCTAAGAAAAAGTCTGCTACTTTTCGACCTGCTCGCCCTTTAATAAAAGAGATATAGCGATTGTCCTCAGCTTGAGTATCCCACGCGGTTAAATCGATACGTGCAGCTAGTTGCATGCGCGATATATCTAAGTGGCGCGACGCTGCTAAATCAAGCTCAGAGGTCATGCTGTAGTGCTCTTTAATATTGATCATAGCTATTAGCATGTAATCAGTAGCCACATACTGATAATGACAAAATACTAAGTAGCCTGTTTCGCTAAAGGCATATTTATCTAACTCTTCTTTTAAAACAGTAGATGCCTGCTCGGTCATGTGCCAAAAGCCTAACTCGTCATTACGATAGCTTTGCATTGCCGAGGCTACAACACTGTTTTTATCGCCACTAAATGCACAGTAACCTTTACCTGGCTTTGAGTTGTATGCATGATGAAGTTGTTCGATAAAAACAGCGACTTTATCGTTTATCACCATTTCATCGTTTCGTAGGTGAATTTGCGTATCGTCGTCTTTTTTGTCTACATAATGAACGACTAATTTTTTAACGTCTGTTGTCATCTTTGTTTTTCACGCCTCTGGTGTTAAAATACGAGAATATAACTCTTTTATTGAACCAACTGATGCCAATCTTATCAAAATACTCTAATGAAGAAGTAGAACAAATCGTCGATCAGCTCATTGATGTGCTAACGCAACACAATGCGCCGGTTGATTTAAGCCTTATGTGTTTAGGAAATTCTATCACGCATATCCTAAAAGAGCATGTACCTGCAGGGAAAAGACAAGCCGTAACTGAGAACTTTGCAAAAGCACTTGCTCAGTCGGTTAAATAAATTATATGAATTTATCGCAGCACAATCAGTTTTCGTCTAAAGCGAGTCAGTTATTAAGTTGGGGCCACTGGTTCACTTTTGCAAATATTGGTTTAGCGCTTTTTATTAGCCTAAGCTTTTTATTTGCAGATTCACCGCCAACTAGCTTTATGGGTATTACCTATATGTTAGTGACGTGGTTAAGCCATACGAGCTTTATCGCTTTTTTAGCATTTGTGCTGACGGTATTTCCTTTAAGCTTAGTGTTTCCCTACCCTCGACATATTCGAGGTATGGCTGCCGTTATTGCTACGCTTGGGGCGTCTATTTTAACGCTTGATGCGTATGTATACGTTAATTTGGGCTACCATTTAAGCTCTTCTGCGCTACCGGAAATCATTTCCTTACTGTGGCATCGTCTAACTAGCTCGCCTGCCCTTACTACCTTGTTAGCCGGGGGGATTGTTTTACTCATTTTAGGCTTCCAATTAGTTGTAAGTAACTATACATGGCAGCACTTAGCGCGTTTAAAACAACTTAAGTTTGCCCGTTTTGCCAGCTCGTTTTTAGTGTTGTGTTTTGCACTTAGCCACAGTATTCACATTTGGGCAGATGCAAATTTAAAGTTTGATATAACGAAGCAAGATAACGTTTTACCGCTGTCGTACCCTACGACCGCTAAAAGCTTATTAGCAAAAAATGATTTGCTCGACATTGAAAGCTATAAACAAGCTCACAATGTAAGAATTAATAACCAAAATATTAATTACCAAATACCTGCGCCAATGCAAAAATGTGAAGAGTACACTGCGCAGCAAGTCGATATTTTTGTATTTGATACCAACGAGCAGTTAAAACGCTTTGTTGCCAAGCATAAAAACCTACATAAAACTGATCAGTTTTTACAGCCAACACACCATGGCGATAGCTTGTTTAGTTTAGTGTATGGCTTACCTTCTTTTTATAAAATGGCTATTTTATCAGAGCAAACCTTGCCCGCGTGGCAAAGTCAGCGCAGAAGCATAGAACTTGCTGGAATTGAAAAGCTAAGCTTTATAAACGATCAAGCGCATTCAAACAGCGCCATTAAAATCATTAAAGGTGAAGATAATCCGTCTCCTCGCAGTAACGACACCCATATTTTTGCGTTTAGCTTAGCTAATAATAGCTCGGAAGTAGTTACATCATCGGTGTTATACAGCTCAGATAAGCGAATAGCCAAGGTAGATGGACTTATTCAACCCAGTGATATTATTGCAACCAGTGTAGGCCAATACTTAAACTGTAAGTCTGTGGTTAAACAAACCATGCTAGGTGAAAACCTGTATAAGAAAAAAACGGACACTGGCGTTAATTACTCACAAGGCGTAGTTATTGCTTACAAAAAAGATAGAATTACGCTAATAGATTCAGACGGTAACTATAAAAATATATCTGCCGCTGAAGGTTTTTCTATTGAGCAAAGCCTCGATATCCCGTTTTTAGTACAAAGTATTAAAAAGCTAAAAACCTACGCACAATAGCCCTATCCCTTAACCTAGCTTGCTATAACACCAAGCTAGGTTATATTTACTAAATCATAGTAAATGCTCAGGGATGAAATTAATGCAAAAACACACACTTTTTTTATGCGCAGTAATGGTATGCCCACTTTCTCTGCATGCGCAAAATGCTACAACTTACTATAAATGCGTGACAAAAAACGGCACTATCTTTTCGCAATTCCCTTGTAACGATAACGCTACCGCCTACATAATTAATACTGTATCGGGAATTAATACTGCTCCGGCGCAAGATTACACAAAAGAGCTAAACGCATTAGAGCGCGAACGGATTGTGCTTGACCTGCAAGCTGAGCTGAGAAGTAATACTAATAAATTAGCGATTATAAAACGTAAAAAAGACCGCGCAGAATACAACCAACAACAGCGCCTCAACCGTATTTTAGATGACGAGGACAAAAAGTTAATTAGCAAAGATATTACCAAGCAATTAAAAATAATAAATAAAGATCATAAAAAGCAAACCACCGAAATTGAAAAGCGCATTAAAAAGTTAGAGAAAAAAATAGCCTCCTACCAATAGCATGGTTTTTGCCATCACACTCAATTATGCTTTAAGCTAAAAGTATAAAAACTGAGAATATTTATCTTGGTTTTAAACTTAAAATAACATAACCTTAACAACTATAGAGTTAAAGCTCTAACGTGTATAACGCTACAGCACCACTAACATTTATAAATGCTGTACTAAAAACGTTATATACCCTTTTTTAAGGAGTGTTTATGCAGCCACGCCACATAGCTGAATTAATTTTAACGGGTTTTAAAAAGCATTATCAGCTGTTTCAAAAAACCACCGCCCAAGCCCCGCTTGCTTTTGCAAAGCGCGATTGGCAGCAAATTAATGAAATTAGTAAACTGCGTATTAGTTACTACGATGACAGAGTAAACGAAACCACTAAAGCATTAAAACGAGCACAGTTAACTGAGCAATTAAATGAGCAACTTTGGCTTGAAGTAAAAATACTGTACCAACGCTTTTTATGCTTTCATCCTCAAGCTGAACTTGCCGAAACATTTTATAACTCAGTATTTTGCCGTTTGTACCACAGACGCTATTTTCATAACGACTTTATATTTGTACAAGCCACATTAAAAGATGCCCCTGCCATTCCTGTTGAGGCAGAGTACCGCAGCTACTTTCCAGTGGTGGATGGTTTAAAGCCCACAATAAAGCGCATTATTGAGCATTTTGATTTTAAAGCCCCGTTTGTAAATTTAGAGCGCGATATACGTTTGCTCGTAAAGGCATTTTACAAACAAGCGCCCGACACTCACCACCAGCCTTGGCAAATGCGCTTTGATATTTTGCACACGCCTTTTTATCGTAATAAAGCTGCTTACATAGTCGGCCGAGTGGTCTCTCAAAGCGGTGTACAGCCTTTTATTATTGCGGTACTGCACCATGAAGATAAAGGCTTATACCTCGATGCGCTATTAACCAAATCATCGCAAATGCGGGTTATTTTTGGCTTTGCACGGGCTTATTTTATGGTTGAAACCCATGCGCCCTCAGCCATGGTGCGATTTTTAAATCAACTTATGCCTAATAAAACACTCGCTGAGCTTTATAATGCCATTGGGTTTCATAAACAAGGTAAGACAGAGTTTTACCGTGAATTTTTACATCACTTGTCTCACTCAGACGATAACTTTATTATAGCGCCAGGCACACCAGGCATGGTTATGATGGTATTTACACTGCCCTCTTTTGGCTATGTATTTAAAGTAATTAAAGATAAGTTTGGCGAAAGCAAACCGTTTGGCCGTGATACCGTGCTTAAACGCTATCAACTGGTAAAAAGCCATGATCGGGTTGGTCGCATGGCTGATACCATAGAATACTCTAACGTCGTATTTCCTTTGGCACGCTTTGATAGTAATTTACTGGCACAGCTACATAAAACCATTGGCTCATCTATGGTAATAGAAGGCCCGTGGCTTATTATCAAGCATTTATATATTGAAAGGCGCATGACACCGCTTAATTTATTTTTAGAAAACGCCAGCGAAGAAAGTGCTGCCGATGCAATAGAAGAGTACGGCCAAGCACTTAAAGAAATGATTGCGGTAAATATATTCCCAGGCGATATGCTGCTTAAAAACTTTGGTGTAAGCAAACACAAGCGCATTATTTTTTACGACTACGATGAGGTTCAATACTTAACAGATATGAACTTTAGGGCGTTACCTAAGGCCAAAAGCTATGATGATTACTTAACTGATGAACAAAGTTACTCAGTTGCGCCGCAAGATGTTTTTCCTGAGCAACTTTGTACCTTTGTTATGCCAAACCCAAAGTACAAACAGTTTTTGCTCAGTACACACCCCGAGCTTGTTGATGTTAGTTTTTGGAAGCAAGCTCAGCAAAATATAAAAAAGGGTCATGTTAGTCACATATACCCATACCCGACAGCACAACGCTTTATTCATCACTGGTAAGCGTTAAAGGACACACAATGAACATAAGTAAAATAGATTTAAATTTGCTGGTTTACCTCGACACCCTATTACGTGAGTGTAACGTAACCCGCGCAGCTAACCAGTTAAGTATTACTCAACCAGCCATGAGTAACGGCCTTAAGCGTTTAAGAAACTTGTTTAACGATCCAATTTTGGTACGTACCAGTGAAGGTATGGTCCCCACAGAGCGTGCTATAGAGCTGCAACCGGTTATTCGCGGTATATTAATGACCCTAGAAGAAACTCTCGCACCTAATCGCGAATTTGAAGCCAGCCAAAGTAAACGTGTATTTAGAATAATGGCCAGTGACTATGCAGCCAGTACATTAGCGCCAAAGCTTTTAAGTAAACTTCATGAAGAAGCGCCCGATACAACCTTAGATATACTTACGCCTAGTGATGTAACGTTTCATGATGTTGAAAATGGTAAAGTGGATATGGCAATTAACCGCTTTGAAAACCTTCCGCAATCTTTTCATCATAAACGTATATGGAAAGACAGCTTTTGCTGCTTAGTAAAAGCCGACAACCCAATTATCGAAAACTTTAGCCTAGACAGCTATTTAAAAGCCCGCCACATATGGGTAAGTAAAACCGGCTTTGGGGTTGGCGTAGGAATGGACCCTAAAGATGTACAAAAGCTAGGTTGGGTAGATGAAGCACTTGCCCATTTTGGTAAACACCGAAATATTGCTACGTTTACCCGTAATTACCACGTAGCCATTCATTTAGCAAAAGAGCAAAATTTAGTGGCGACCTTACCTTCAAAGGCTGCCAATATTTACTTAGATGATGCAGGCCTTAAAATTTTAGAGCCTCCATTTCCTATACCGCCTTTTGAACTAGATATGATTTGGAGCCCTTTACTGCATCGCGATGCAAGTCATATATGGTTACGCCAAAAAGTAGCCGAAGTGGCGGATGAGCTTAAATAACCTTATTACAAAAGCCATGTAAAATTTGCGAGGTTATTTTATTTTAAATAGCCTTGCAGTTTGAATATAAATAAAATAGCTAACTATTTCAGCATGTTAAAAATTAAAATAAAACTGGAATGGCCTTTGCTCTATTTACTATGAAACTTAAATTCATGTAAAGAGAGGTCATTATGAATACCCATCAAGGAACAGAAGCAACTCATATTACTGACATCATCCAAGTAATGAACAGTGGCATTGATTTTTATCAAAAAGCGCAAGAGAAAGTTGAAGACCCAGCCATTGGCGCATTATTTCAACGCATGATTGACGCACGAAAAGTAAGTGTTGAGCGCTTACAACCTTATGCAGTTAACGAAAAAGGTGAGCGTGAAGACGGCTCTTCTTTTGCTGTAGAAGCACGCAGAGCTTACACAGCCCTACTCACTTCGTTTAGTTCTCATAACGATAAAACATACGTTAAAGAGCTTGAAGAGGTAGAAGATAAAACACTTGAAGAAATTAAAGCAGCGATGGATAAACCACAGCCAGCCGACTGTGAAGCAGCCTTAGCGAAAACCTTGCTAACGATGCAAAGCTGCCACACCGAAATGAGCCGTATGCAAAAGCATTAATTTTCAATTGCATATATTTAAAACCCAGCCTAGCCGCTGGGTTTTTTATTATTACAACGTCCAGTTTAAACCCTGCTATGTATAGCCAAGTCCAAAATGCCACATTTAGTATTATCAAAGCCATACAGGGGTTATACCAATCCGTAATAATGTTTAATTAAGCGAATTGGTATAATTTAACGCTGAGGTAAGGCGCAACACAATAAAATCGCGGTTGAGAAATAAATACTAAAAAGGCTAAATACAAAAAAAGGGCCTTACGGCCCTTTGAACTTAAATAACATAAGGGAGTGTTATTTATTAAAAACGGTATTCTGCGCCTACATAGTAATAAGCACCATTAAAGCCAAATGGCGCTGAACGGCGAGAGTATTCAAATACCCCATCGCTGCTTACAATCGTATTGCCATTTGAATCTACAATTGTGCCCGAGCGTGAGTTACCAATGGTGTTTTTATCTGGGTACACGTCAAATAAGTTATTTGCACCAATATTTACAGATAAATCTTCAGTCACGAAGTAGTTAACTTTAACGTCAGTTAAAATTTCTGCTCCGTAGGTTTGGCGTCCGCCATCTTCTACTGTGTATTCACCAAAGCGGTTAAGTGAAAGGTTTACAGTCCAATCACCACGCTGGTAAAGCGCACTTAAGTTGATGCGATCTTCTGGTTGCCACTCTTCAATAATTGAAATTTCTTGATCAGAGAAAACATCTTCAACCGGTACGGTTTCAAGCCCTGAGCCCGATGGTGTAAATAACGATACCACCTCAGTTTCAGTAAAGTTAGCTGCTAAAGTAAAATCAAGCGTGCCACCTAATCCCTCGGTATTCCAAGTAGCTACAAAATCAATACCCGAAGTTTCGGTATCTGCACCATTTAAGAAAAACTGCCCTGCACCTGCGCCTGAGCTGATTAATGCAGCATCTAGGCTTGAAGAAAGCCCTTTACCTAAACGATTACTAATTACTATGCGGTCGTCAATATCAATTGAGTAGTAATCTACAGTAACATTAATGTTATCCGTTACGTTGTAGACAATACCTAAGCTGCGGTTTTGCGATTTTTCTTCTTTAAGTTTTGGAATACCTAAACTTTGTGCAAGGGTTGAATCGTTTCTGAATGTACCTACTTCTTCAGCAACTAATGAGCCGTCTTCAGCCACAACAAATTGTGTGCTGATATTGTTAAAATACAATTGCTGCATTGATGGCGCTCTAAAGCCTGAGCTTAATGCACCACGCAGTGACACATCATCAGTAATTGCCCAGTTACCCGCAAGCTTAAAGTTTACCGTGTCGCCAAAGCCTTTGTAATTATCATAACGCAGTGCGCCTGATAAAATGACATCTTCAATTAGGTAGGTTTCTGCATCAAGGTAAAACGAAATTACATCGCGTGACTCATCAACCGATGATGCCGGCGAAGAACCACCAAAACCTTGCGTACCGCCAGAGGCATCTTCAGAGCCTACACCGCCACTTAAACCACTATAAATACTTACCCCATCAAGGGTGTCGTAATCACGATAAGCATATTCGCTGCCCTCTAAAATACGGTATTCATCGGTACGAATTTCTGCACCCATAGCCAGTGAGTAGTCATCAAAGTTTTGTGTAAAATCTATATTAATGGTTTGCAGTGATAACTCCATGCCATAGGCATAGGCTTCACGCGGAATAGTACTGCGAATATCAGCGGCACTTAAACCTTGCTCGTAACGTAAAAAGTTAGCGTACGAGGCATTGATTGTGTCACTTGTTGTGTAATCAATGCTGTTTTCACCGTAGGTATACGATACATCTAAACTTGCATCGTTATCAAAGTCGGTTTTGTAACCAAAGTTGTAAGAAATATCATCAATTGTGGTATTAATTTTAGGTAAAAAGCCTAACGGGATAGTTGCGTCGTTATCTTGCAAAACAGGGTTACCGCCCGCATTTGCATTATGACGGAAAAACGCTGCTGATTCGTTATCGCGCGTTGAATAAGTAATAAAGCCATACAGCTCGCCATCACCTAACTCATACCCTGCATTAACGGTTAAGCCAAATTGTTGTGAGTCGGCATCACCAATACGAAAAGTGTCTCTGTCGGCGGTCAATTCACGCGGATCGCCTGCTAGTAAAGTACCGTCGCTAAGCTCTGTACAGCCATAAAACTGACACGAGCCGTGCAAACCTGCGCGGTTAGTAGGCGAGCGGTCGCGGTAATTAAGTGTTGCATTTAAGTAGCCGCTATCACCTAGGGCAAACCCTTTATTAAAATCAACGTTTACTGTTTCGCCATCACCCTCTGAGTATTGGCCGTAATTAACCGCTGCTTTGCCGCCTTCGCTGCCATCTTTTAGTACAATATTAATTACACCGGCAATTGCATCTGAGCCGTATTGCGCTGCTGCGCCGTCTCGTAAAACTTCTATACGTTTAATAGCTGAGGCTGGAATAGCATTCATATCGGTACCTGCGGTACCACGCCCTACTGAGGTATTGATATGAATAATACTTGCCTGATGGCGGCGCTTACCATTAATAAGCACAAGTGTTTGGTCAGGCCCTAAACCACGCAGTGTTGCAGGTCGTAAGGCGTCAGTGCCGTCACTGATTGACGAGCTTGAAAAGTTAAATGAAGGTGCAATAGATTGCAACATACGGCCAACTTCGGTTTGGCCTGTGTTTTCAAGTGCTTCAGCACTTAAAATATCAACGGGTACGGGTAAATCTTCTACTGAGCGCCCTGCTACGCGGCTACCTACAATAGCAATTTTTTCTATTTTCTCTTGTGCAACATCCTCTGCTGCATTCACACCGTGTGAATTTGCTGCAAGCAATGCTGGTAATACAGCTGCACTAACCCCTGAAAGCTTCATCATGTTGTTATCTTTCCTATTGATTTGTTTGAGTTTTATACTCAGTAAACCATTTTGATCAACAACCGCATCGAGCTCAGTCCCACTTAATAATGCTTGCAGTGCATCTAATTGGGTATAAAAACCATAAACCGAATTTGCTTGGTAATTTTTTGCCAACTCATAAGAAAACACCACGGTTTGCTCTGTTTGTTTCGCAAATTCTATTAAGGCTTTGTCTGCTCGCTGCGCTTGTATATCAAATTGCACCATTTGCCCAGTGGTCTGTGTTGCCCCTTGCACACTCAAGCTAAAAATAGCCGGAACAAGTACACTTAAACCCCTAAATAAATGCGTTTGGTTACTGCGCAATTTATATAAACAGCTGACAAACAAAATTCCTCTATAGTTTTTTATCTTTTTTTTAAACTTTTTTTTACTAATAACATTTAAAGATGCAACTTCACCTAACATTTGTTTGATATGCATAACATTTCTTATGATTTAGTTTGCTGTGTTAGGCTCACCATATGTTCACCTAAACGCTCATGCTCAATTGCAAAGTTAGTCTGTAAACTCTCAAGTAGCCCCTCAACATCGCCAGCTTTAAATACACCCGCCACTTTTATATTGGCAAGCTCATCGCTTGAAAGCTCAAAACGCGTAGAGGTGTAGCGGCTCACTTCATTTAATGCATCGCTTAAATGCTCACCATTAAAAATTAACATGCCATTTTGCCACGCTAAATCACGCTGTACGTCATCCACAGAAAGCTGCGTGATAGGTTTAGTAATGCTTTGCTCTATAATTGCTTTTTCGCCAGAGATGACAATATTGGCATTGATTTTACGTACTTTTTTAGCGTTATTATCAGCCAGTTGGTAGTCTCTAAAATCGTTGGCACTTACCGCAACACTTGGGTCGGTGATCATCACTTTCCCTTCGGTTACAACCAGCTCTAAATCAGAAGAGGTATTGCGCTGTACATTAAATACAGTACCAAGTGCCGTAAAGCTCTTATCGCCAGCCATCACACTAAATGGGCGCGATGCATCTTTTGCTACATTAAAACGCCCTTCCCCCTTACTCAGTAATAACTGACGACGCCCTTTGCTATAAGCTACCTCTAATAGGCTATTCGTGTTTAATTGCACTATGGTGCCGTCGGGTAAAACATACGTGGCTTGTTCGCCCACCTTCGTAGTATAAATTTTGGTGTAATTTATTTTAGCCAGCTCTTCGTTGTAGCCGTTTTCAAGGTTAATTAATAAGTAACTACACACCATTAATGCTGCAAATAAGCTCGCGGCAATGGCACTAGAAAACGCCCATCTTTTTTTCTGGGGTTGTTTTACACTTCTATGCGGAAATAAACTGCTTAACTCGTTTAATACGGCCAATTCATCCCATAGCTGCGCAAGTTCGTAGACGGCATCTTGATGGGCGGTACTTTGCATCATCCACAGCTTAAATTGCTCTTTTTCAATTTCGCTTAAGCCCCTATCAATTGCGCTGATCCATTGGCAGGCTTTTTCTAAAATTAAATCTTTTGATGTAAATTGATGAACATTACTCATTTCGCTGCCCTCTCAATTGATAGAGCCGAATTACAAGCAGAATTATGCGCCGCAGATTGGTTATGATTTTGTTCATGTTCTTTCATGTATAACATGGTTTGTAATAAACCTTTGGCAATGTGTTTTTCTACTGTGCTTTCACTTAATTGCATGTGCTGGGCGATTTCTTTTTGGCTCATACCGTACACTTTTTTAAATATAAAACATTTACGGATAGAAGAATTTAGTTGATCCGTTGCTCTGCAAAAAAGTAAAAAACGCTCTTTTGAGGTGTACTCATCCTCAAGTTGTGAGGATTTAAGCAGCGGGGGTAATTCTGCGTCGTGCTCTAACGAGTCATTAAACTTGTTATCCCACTTGGCTATATGATTAAGCGCTAAGTGCTTTGCAGTTTTAAGCATGTAACTGCGCCTAAACTGAATATCTTGTTTTAAATCAGCTTCGTAGCTTTTAATAAAGGTTTCTTGCACAATGTCTTCTACGTCATCGGGCTGTACAATACGCGACACAAAGCGTTTTAACTGCTTAGTGATATCAACAAACGTTGATGTCATATTTACTTTGGTAGTCATCCTTAACATAGGCCTATTGTTATTTTTATTACCGATAGATTACGAGTTTTTGGCATAAAAACAAGCGCAAATGTTAATTTAGCGTTGTTTAGGTGGGTTTTGAGTAAACAGGAGATCAAATGAGTAAATTATTAGATTACATAAGGCTCAGTTTTTTTGCAGCAGGTTTACTATTAGGGGTACAAATACCAGCCTTTGTAAGCGACTTTGGGCACGCTTTAGATGCACATTTAATTGAAGCAAATAACGCATTAGCCCCGTTTAAAAAAGATGCTCAAAACTACTTTAACAACGATTTAAACAAGTTAATTGCCCACTATGAAAATATTGGTGATGATATTGTTGGTAAAGGGGCTACCCATATTAAAAGCCTCAATAATCGCCAGCACTCTTTACAAGTGGCAGTTAATAACTTTAACCAATCGCCCTATTTATTTACTTTAACCAGCGACTTTCTCACCATTAAAAAGCAAGTATGGCAACGCTTTGAAGGGCAAATAGTGTTAAAAAAAGACTCCATAATAGCAGCGCTTGTTAGCGCCATTATTATTGCTATTTTTGCTGAGTTTATTGGCTTTGTAACCTTATTCATTATTAAGCGCGGGTATTACCGCTTATTCATAGCTGGCAAATAAAGACTTCATAAACTCATAAAACACCTCAGTTTTACGGGTTGTTAAGCTATTTTGAGGCCGTAAAAACCACACCGGCGCGTCGCTTTGGGCCATTACATTGGGCATCACCTCTACTAAGTTTCCGGCACTTAGCTCGTCGTTAATCGCAATTTTAGATTTAATGGCTATGCCATGTCCGGCAAGGGCTGCTTGCGTCATGTTATCGGAATTAGAAATAGTAAAGCGCGTTTTGGCATTAAAGGTGTGTATTTTATTATTTTCATCATACAGTTTTAACTGCCTTTGCCAGGGCAAACACACCCAATAGTGCGTACTCAGTTCGCTTAGTGTACAAGGCATACCATGCTTTTTTATATAACTTGGCGCTGCACATAAAATACGGGAGTTGTTGACAATTTTACGAGAAAGCAGGCCAGAATCGGTTAATTGCCCTACTCTAATTGCCACATCTTGTGCATCATCGACCACATTGACAAAATGATCAGTAATTAAAAAGTCGAGCTTTAGTTGCGGGTATTGGGTTTCAAACTCGGTCAACTTAGGCATAACATACTTTGAAAAAACCCACGGTGGCATAGTCACGCGTAATAACCCGCTCACCGAAGAGCTTCGTGCGCCAATGCTGTGCTCTGCATCGTGCAGAGCTTCTATAATAGCCCCTACACGATGATAAAATAGCTCACCGGCGGGCGATAACCTTACTCGTCTGCTGTCTCTAAACACTAACACGGTTGACAGCTCACGCTCGAGCTTGCTTAGCCTGTGGCTTACTGTTGCCGGCGACAAACGTTGCTCACGCGCAGCTGCAAGCACCCCTTTATTTTCCACGACGGCAATAAATGTTTCTAGGTCACTTAAATTATACATACATTTGGCTAGGCAGTTTTTAGTATTTAATATTTTCGAATGAAGCTTTCAGTTTTGCAATATATATTTAAATAACTAAAACACCCATAATCGCCATACAGTTATATTCGAGATTTAATAATGAGTTTAAAATCACAGATTGATGCCTATAACGTGCAAAAAGAAGCGAAGCTACCTGGCGATGTATTAGCCCTTATGGCGCAGACAAATGAAGAGCTCATTGCTCAGCATATAAAAGATAATGCGCTACAGGTAGGCGCTAAAGTAAGCAATTTCAGCTTAAACAATCATAGCGCTGAGCAAGTTGAGCTCGCTGATTTATTAAATAATGGCCCGGTAATAATTAGCTTTTACCGTGGTAACTGGTGTCCATATTGTAATTTAGAGCTAAAAGCACTTAATGATCACTTACCCGAATTTAAAACGCACAATGCGCAGTTAGTTGCGATATCACCACAATTACCCGACCAGACGTTATCTAGCGCACAAAAAAATGCCCTTGAATTCGATGTGCTTTCAGATATTAATAACAAGGTAGCCGAGCAATTTGGTTTACTGTTTACTTTAGATGAGCGTATTGTGGCGCTTTATAGCCAGTTTGGTATTGATTTTGAAAAGTACTACGGCAATAAAAGTTATACATTACCTTTACCAGCAACCTATGTAATTAACCAAAAAGGCATAATTACGTATGCCTTTTTAAACGAAGACTATACCCTACGCGCAGAGCCTACTGATATATTGGCAGCCCTTGAATCGGAGCAACACTAATGTCTATTTTAAAATCGTTAAAAACCCTTACCCTATCACTTCTTGTTGGTACTAGCCTTGCCTCTGGCTACGCTATGGCTGAGGAGCCACAAGCGCAAGTAAAACCTAAAGTACTTATTTTTGATGTAAACGAAACCTTGTTAGATTTAACCTCCATGCGCGCCTCTATAGGCAAAACGCTTGGCGGGCGTGAGGATTTATTACCACTTTGGTTTTCGACCATGTTGCATCATTCACTCGTTGATACTGTAAGTGGTAATTACCACGATTTTGGTCAAATTGGCGTTGCATCGCTGCGCATGGTTGCCAAAAATAACAACATAGCCATTACTAATGAACAAGCAAAAACAGCCATTGTCACCCCGCTTTTAACCCTACCTCCTCACAAAGATGTGAAAGAAGGACTGGCAAAACTCAAAGCACAGGGCTATAAGTTAGTAAGTCTGACAAATTCTTCAAACAAAGGCGTTAAAGCCCAGTTTGAGAGCGCTGGATTAATGTCGTTCTTTGATGCGCGTTACAGCATTGAAGATATTAAAATTTATAAACCAGACTTACGTGCCTATGAGTGGGTGTTAACAAAATTAAATGTAAAAGCAAATGAAGCAATGATGGTAGCGGCGCACGGTTGGGATGTAGCAGGTGCTAAAGAAGCCGGGTTACAAACAACCTTTATCGCCCGCCCAGGTAAAACACTTTACCCACTGGCAAAAAAACCAGACCACGTTGTGAAAGATTTACATGAATTAGCCGCTCTACTTAAATAAGCACTCCCAGCGCTAATTAATCAATACCCAAGCGGCCGATGTTAGGATGACATTGGCCGCTTTTTTATTAGGGCGTGTTGATTTTTGATAGTTAAATTTGCAGCAGCGTGTTTGGTTTTTAGGCAAGGCAGAGCCTATCAAGTGTAGTTATTTTACATAAATAGGCGAAACGCAGGAGCTGTTATCGTGCCCACGAGGTTACAAACCTCACGCCGCAATTTAAACGCCCCTAGATTGAACAAATTTCAATCCGCAAAGTTCAACACGCCCTAATCAACATTCTTAAAAACTGGCTTATAAACAAACCATTTAGCATTTTTATCTGCTAGCAATTTACTCCCCACAACGCTACTATTTAATGAATACGCAGTGGAGATAATTATGAACAGTCAAAGATTAAGCGAATTTGAAGAATACTTTCAAATAAATGAAAGCATTCGAGTAAACTTATTTGCTGTAGAAAATCAGTTAGTGCCGCAATCTCAACTCGCGCTTGAAGACGACATACCTCCTCTATTTAAGCTAGCTAACGAAGTCAGTGAGCTTGAACAGGCCTCTTTAAGACCCCTTAGAAACCTAGGCGATTTAGCACAAGAGCTGGCAGCTTTTTTACAAGCACAGTCGCGTAAAATTGATTTAATAATGAGCCACATTTTAGCATCAGAGCAAGCTCAAGATAACGCCATACACTGCGATAGCTACGGCGGAGGCGGCATTCGCTTTACTTCGCCTGATGTATACGCAATAGGCCAAGCATTTAGAACAAAGCTATTTTTGCACCACGAAGCCTCAGCCGTTTACTGCTATACAGAAGTTGTGGCCGTTGAAAAGCAAGACAGCGAACACTACCAATACACATTACTGTTTACTGCAATAAGAACCACAGACCAAGAATTAGTTGTCAGAGCCAGCTTACATGCACAAACACGCCAGCTAAAAAAACGCCAAGAACTCGAGCAAATTGACGATGATTCTAGCAGCGATAAATAGCTGACATATGCATGTAAAATGCTAAACTAGCGCCACCGTAATTTGTATCAAAACTTCATGAACTTTAGACTTTTACCTGAATGGGCTGAGCAAGACGCCGTTATGCTTACCTGGCCCCATGCACAGACCGACTGGGCTGATACGCTTGAACGCGTAGAGCCTGTTTATGTTGAACTTGCAACGCATATCACAGCCGTGCAGCAGCTTGTTATTGTTGCCCATAACACGGCGCTTAAAAGCCACATTACTGCCTTGCTAACAAAAGCGAATATAAACTTAAGCCACGTGCACTTTGTTGTTACACCAACAAACGATACCTGGGCACGGGATCACGGCCCTATTACCTGCGCAAATATTAACGACGCTCGCCAACTTAAAATTTACGACTTTATCTTTAATGGCTGGGGTAATAAGTTCGAAAGTGCCCTCGATAATAAAATTAACGCCGTACTGGTAAACCAGCTAAGTAATCCAAACACTGATTACCAAGCCCTGAATGTGGTACTTGAAGGTGGCGGCATTGAAATTAACGAACACGGTGTGTTGCTTACAACCAGCGAATGTTTACTGAATAAAAATCGCAACCCCGATTTATCATCAGGCGATATTGAGTCAATTTTAACAACGCATTTAGGCGCAACTGACTTTTTATGGGTAGATCATGGCTACTTAGCCGGTGACGATACCGACAGCCATATCGACACTCTGGTACGTTTTGCCCCCAATAATACACTTGTGTATGTTAAGTGCGATGCTAAAGAAGATGAGCACTTTAACGCATTAGATGCGATGGAAAAGAAGCTGCAAAGCTTTAAAACGCAAAATAATACCCCATATACGTTAATTGATTTGCCGTGGCCAAAACCAGTGTTTGATGATGACAACACCCGTTTACCGGCAACGTACGCAAACTACTTGATTATCAATAATACGGTTTTAGTCCCGACGTATAACGATGACAACGACGCACTGGCGCTAGCGCAAGTTCAAAAAGCATACCCAGCGCACACTATTATTGGCGTTAATTGCCTACCTATTATTGAACAATTTGGTAGTTTACATTGCATTACCATGCAGTTACCTCGTGGATTTTTAGCTGGAGCAGCACAATGACAAGCCCTGCAAAATTAACCGTTGCCTTAGTGCAACAAACTAACAGTGATAACGCCTGCCAAAATATGGCAAAGTCGATTGCTGGCATTCGTGATGCTGCTAAGCAAGGCGCACAGCTTGTGGTTTTGCAAGAGCTGCATCGTAGTCTGTATTTTTGCCAAACAGAAGATGTGGATGTATTTGACTTAGCCGAAACAATTCCGGGTCCAAGCACAAATACACTGGGCGAGCTTGCTAAAGAGCTCGGCATCGTTATTGTGGCTTCACTGTTTGAAAAACGTGCCACTGGGCTTTATCACAATACCGCGGTGGTACTTGAAAAAGACGGCACCATTGCGGGTAAATACCGTAAAATGCACATTCCTGATGACCCGGGCTTTTACGAAAAATTTTACTTTACCCCAGGTGATTTAGGCTTTGAGCCAATTCAAACCTCAGTAGGTAAATTAGGTGTTTTAGTATGCTGGGATCAATGGTTCCCTGAAGCAGCCCGTTTAATGGCCATGGCTGGCGCAGAGATACTAATTTACCCAACCGCAATAGGCTGGGACCCACGTGATGATAACGCAGAGCAAACACGCCAAAAAGACGCGTGGATAATAAGCCAACGTGCGCATGCGGTTGCGAACGGCGTCCCCGTTATTAGCTGTAACCGTGTAGGGCACGAAAACGACCCTAGCGGACAAAGCGAAGGTATACAATTTTGGGGTAACTCGTTTATTGCAGGCCCTCAAGGGGAAATGCTCTCAGAGGCGAACAATACTGATGAGCAAATTTTAGTAGTAGAACTTGATCAAAAAGCCTCTGAAAACGTAAGACGTATATGGCCGTACTTACGCGACCGCAGAATTGATCACTATCAAGACTTAACAAAAATTTACCGAGACTAAATAACTGCATGGCGTTTGTGAGCAAACGCCAACTAAAAAATGGAGCACTAAATGGCGTTTGAGCAATGGGCAGCCTTGCCGTGGGTAAAATCTCAAAAAGATAAAATTCAATGGGGGCAGCTAACTGGCAGTGCACTAAGTATAGCCATTGCAGAAGGTGTAAAACAGCAAAACGATTTAGTGCTTATAGTTACGCCTGATACGCCAAGCGCATTGCGACTTGAAACCGAGCTCGAATACTTATTGCCAGATAACCCGGTAATGGTATTTCCTGATTGGGAAACCTTGCCGTATGACCATTTTTCGCCGCACCAAGATATTATTTCAGCGCGTTTAGCCACTTTAAACACTTTAAAAAACGAGCAGCAAAGCGTACTTATAGTGCCTGTATCTACGTTAATGCTACGTACTGCGCCTGCTTCGTTTATTTATGGCTCTACCCTTAATTTTAAAGTAGGCGATAAGCTCGACACCCATAACCTGCGCAGTAATTTAGAACAAGCAGGGTATTTAAACGTACAACAGGTAATGGAGCATGGCGAATACGCAATTCGTGGCTCTATTGTTGATTTGTACCCAATGGGCAGTGTGCACCCATTTAGGCTCGACTTTTTTGACGATGAACTCGACTCTATTCGTTTATTTGACGTAGAAACCCAGCGCTCAGATGAAAAAGTAGATAAAATTGAGTTACTGCCCGCGCATGAATTTCCAACCAACGAAGCAGACGTTGAGCGTTTTAGAATAAATTATCGCGATAAATTTGGTGCCAGTTCAGAGCAAGACTCTGTTTACATGCAAGTAAGCAAAGGTACTTGGCCTGCCGGTATTGAATACTACATGCCGCTGTTTTTTGAAAAGCTTGCCACCATTTTTGATTACTTGCCAAACACCACTACGGTTATGCAACTAGGTGATTTAGAACACGCCGCAGATACCTTTTGGCACGATGTAAACGTACGCTACGAAAACCGTAAAGTAGATCCCCTGCGTCCACTACTGGCGCCCAGCGAGTTGTATCAACCTATTAATGAGTTGTTTTCTAATTTAGGTGAGTTTGCACGAATACGTTTATCGCAAGCTAAATTACCCACTAAAGCAGGCAATAAAAACTTAAATGTGAGCGAGCTGCCCGCAGTACGAATCGATCATAAACAACACGAACCCTACGGCGCATTTATTAACTATGTGGCAGAACAAAAAAAGAAAAAAAGCCGTATTTTATTAAGTGTTGAGTCTGATGGTCGCCGCGAGTCTTTATTAAGCGTGCTTAAGCCAAGCGGCTTAAAGTTTAAAGAATTTGAAAGCTTACAGCAATTTACACAAAGCCAAAGCGATGTAGGCTTAATTGTAAGCCCTCTTGAGCAAAGTGTTGTACTGGGTACAAAACCGAGCCTTTCTATTATTACCGAGCAAGAGCTGTTAGGTATTAAGGTGTCGCAACGCAGGCGCCGTAAACATAAATACGAAGCAAGCCAAGATGCGTTAATTCGCAACTTAGCCGAGCTTAAAGAGGGCCAGCCAATTGTGCACCTTGATCACGGTGTTGGTCGCTATCAAGGCCTGCAAACAATTGACGCGGCAGGTGTAATCACTGAGTTTGTTACCATTACCTATGCCGGTGAAGCAAAACTGTATGTGCCGGTATCGGCACTGCATATGCTAAGCCGTTATTCGGGCGGTGAAGAAGCAAGCGCCCCGCTTCACAAACTTGGTTCAGATGCGTGGGAGAAAGCCAAAAAACGGGCCGCCGAAAAAGTACGTGATGTAGCCGCGGAGCTGTTAGATATTTACGCACAGCGCCAAGCAAAACCAGGTAATAAATTTGCACTCGATGGGCAAAGCTATCGCCAATTTAGCGACAGCTTTCCATTTGAAGAAACTGACGATCAGCGTAATGCTATTGAAGCCGTACTTGGGGATATGCAATCAAAACTTGCTATGGACCGTTTAGTGTGTGGTGATGTAGGCTTTGGTAAAACAGAAGTGGCTATGCGCGCCGCGTTTGTAGCGGTTAACGATAACAAACAAGTAGCCGTGTTAGTACCAACCACCCTGCTGGCTCAGCAACATTATGAAAACTTTAAAGACCGCTTTGCCGATTTCCCTATCGAAGTGGGAGTGTTATCGCGCTTTAATTCAACTAAAGAGCAAAAAGACACGCTTGAAAAAATGGCCGACGGTAAACTTGATATCGTTATTGGAACGCATAAATTAATTCAACAAGATATTAAATTTAACGACTTAGGTTTACTGATTGTTGATGAAGAGCACCGCTTTGGTGTACGCCAAAAAGAAAAAATAAAGTCATTACGTGCTGATGTAGATATATTAACGCTTACTGCAACGCCTATTCCGCGTACTTTAAATATGGCGATGAGCGGCATGCGTGATTTATCTATTATTGCCACCCCACCTGCTAAGCGTTTAGCAGTTAAAACCTTTGTACGCCAACGCGACAGCGACTTAATACGCGAAGCCATACTGCGTGAAATTAAACGCGGCGGGCAAGTGTACTTTTTGCATAACAATGTTGAGACTATTGAGCGAGTCTCGCAAGAGATCAGCGAATGGGTGCCAGAGGCTAGTGTCACCTCTGCTCATGGGCAAATGCGCGAGCAAGAGCTTGAGCAAATAATGACAGACTTTTATCATCAAAAATACAATGTACTGGTATGTACCACCATTATCGAAACCGGTATTGATGTGCCTACTGCTAATACTATTATTATGGACAGAGCCGATAAACTTGGCCTTGCGCAATTACACCAATTACGCGGTCGTGTTGGGCGAAGCCACCACCAAGCGTATGCTTATTTATTAACCGGCGATGCTAAAGCACTTTCTAAAGATGCCACCAAACGCTTACAAGCAATCGAGTCGTTGGAAGATTTAGGCGCAGGTTTTGCCCTTGCCACACATGATTTAGAAATACGTGGTGCGGGTGAGCTATTAGGCGACGATCAATCAGGGCAAATGCAAACTATTGGCTTTAGCTTGTATATGGAAATGCTAGAGCAAGCGGTTAATGCCCTTAAAAATGGTAAAGAGCCAACGCTTGAAAACCTGCTTCAGCAGCAAACTGAAGTTGATTTAAAACTCCCTGCCTTACTACCTGATGATTACATACACGATGTTAATGCGCGTTTAGGTATGTACAAGCGCATTGCAAGTTGTGCTAACCTTGCCGATATGGACGAATTACAAGTAGAGCTAATAGACCGCTTTGGTTTATTACCTGATGCCACTAAAAACCTATTTAGTATGCAGCAACTAAAAATGCGTGCTAGCGATTTAGGAATTACAAAAATAGAGGCAAACCCTAAAGGGGGCTACTTTGAATTTAGCCAAAATACGAAGGTTAATCCTAGCTTCATCATAGGCTTGATACAAAGTGCACCCCATGTGTACAAAATGGATGGCGCAAATAAATTGCGCTTTGCAATTAATGAGGTAAACCCTCGTGAACGCTTAAAAATGGTCACTGCAATGATTGCAGATTTCGAAAAAAAGGTTAGCCATTAATGTTGCTAAAAAAATCGCTTATCGTGTTATGTTGCTTATTTAGCAGCACCGCATTTGCAGAACGTTGGTTTGAAGTAGAAGTGCTGGTATTTAAACAGCGCCCTGCCCCCTATTTACAAGAAGACTTTAGCTTAAAGCACGAGCCCATTAAGGCGAAAAATACGTTAGAGCTACTCACCCCTTTATACACAGAGCAAGCTATGCAGGCATGTATAGATGGCGATAGTCGCTTTCAAAAACGCTCGTTTACCGATTCTTTAGTTAATGCCAACCCACAATCGGGTGTGTGTGATAACAGTATCGACTTTATGAAAAGTTACGACGAGTTGCCCGTTACGCCATTAGCACCGGCACAAGATACGATGGATGAGCCCTATTTACTCGCACCTGAGCAATTACAATTTACTGCCCAGCGCCGCGCTTTAGACAGAAAAGGTTTAGCCCCGCTACTGCATACTGGCTGGCGCTTTGAAGGGGCAAGTAAATCGCGTGCGCCAAGCGTACATTTAATTTCTGGTGATCATATAAAACGCGACGTTAACACTACGCCTAATTATTCAAATCCCGACTTTATTAGCTTAGTACAAAGTAAGCCACAGCTATTTGATACCTCAGAGCAGCCCCTAAGCTATTGGGAGCTAGATGGTTTATTTAAAATACATTTACGCCACTACCTTTACATAACCGCTGATTTTGACGTAAACGAAAAACTACCTAATGGGGATATAGAATCGGCCCGCTTTTCACAATTTAAACGTGTAATTAGTGGTGAAATCCATTACTTTGATCATCCTCGTATGGGCATGATTGTACAAATACGAAAGTATAAACACTAAATCAATAGGACATAACAATGAAAAAACTCCTGATCATCGCAGCAACGCTAAGCCTGGCAGCTTGTTCAAAAGTAAGCCTAGAAAACTACGAAAAAATTGAAGTTGGCATGGATAAAGCCGAAGTAGAAGCTATTTTAGGCTCTGCTGATAACTGCGTAGAAAAAACCCTACATACTAATTGTGTATGGGGTGATGAGTCTAAAAACATTGAAATAACACTCGTTTCAGACAAGGTAACTATTTATTCTAAGCACGGTATTACACAGTAATACTGCGTTAAATTAGGTAAATTTACATGACACTAAGGGATAGCCGTTGCTATCCCTTTTTTATTTTCTATTTTTTAGAGTAAATAAGTTCAATATTAACTATTTTACTGCGATTAAGGGTTATTTTGTAACGCTGGTATAAAGTTCTTTCCTCGTCTTTTAATACCATCACCAAATTTAACTGGTAGCGCCTTTCAACCGCTTGCTTTGATATTTTATTACCATCTAAATGATACAGCTTGCCCTCGCCGCGTTTTAAATACCGTGCAAAAGGCGCCAAATTAAAGCGCATACTTTGCTGTAGAGTATCGTAACCTGGTAAAAACTCTTTAGCAGAAACACGTGTTTCACTGGCAAAATGCAGCCACTGCGCGGCTAGCTTGTTTTGCTGACGCCTTTTTGAAAATATTGTTTTTACTTCACTAGGGATTTTTTTAAAACGCATATACTCAAGCCACACAAACTGACTTGCAACGCGATCTTTAGTAATGCTGTTTTTAAATACAAACCGCCATTTAGGACGCCCGCGCACAATAGCGCGCCAAATTACCCGCGTAATGTCTTCTTTAAATATTTCTCGCAAGCCGTAAATAACCCCTAATATTAAAATAAGGGTAGCGGTCACTTCGGTAAAGGTTGAGCGCGCGTTAAGTATAACCACCATTACAAATGCCATAATGACAGCTGTAACCGTGCCTTTTACTAAACGCTTTAGGTAACTATTTAAATAACGCGTATTGCGATGCAAAATAACGCCGTGCTCTATTAGGCGCTGCAGTAAACGCATTTTATTCGTGATGCGGTTACCATCTTGCAACGTGGTTTCTGAGTTATAATTTTGCTCAAACCGGTATGTATTTTCGTTTTTACAAAATTGCAGTAAGTCGTTGCGCTCTTTCGCAAAGTCACTGCTGCGCGGGCCTTCATCTAATAGCTTTAAAAACGACTGCTCAACATGCCAACTTAAATAGTTATCGGCATTGGTGTAAAACGGCACCAGTTTTTCATCATCGGGGGTATATCTGCGCAGCTTTTTTAACAGCCCTTCACTTTGCTCAAATAGCTCTTGTGCACGGGCATAAAAAGCATCCACTTCTTGAATTTTTAATGCATCTTTAATATCAGCGTCGAGCGCTAAACGCACCTGATAACAGTACAAATTAAGGTTTTGGCGGTAATCTTGTTGCTCACCTTTGTTTTTACTAACAAAGCGGCTACGCACTAAGGGTAAGTGTATGTTTTTAGCGTTATAAGCTAAGTGCGATTTAAAGTGGTTATTAAAATAAGACTCTTCACTGAGGGTTTGCACGTTTATACCCATTTCATTGGGTATAGAAAAATACAGGTCGATACGCTGCTCAGAGCGAGGGGATAACTCTGGTTCTATGACAAAAGATAAATTTTCGTCTTGTTTTATCAAACAACTCTCCTTTTATTGAGTGTATAAGTGTACTGGTCTCCTTAATTTTGTTCAATAAAAAAGGCCCAGTAAACACTGAGCCTTAATACGATTAATGTGCTAATTAAAACTTAACGTTTACACCAGCAAATACACGGCGACCTAGTACATCGTATGTGTACGGGTCAGTGTTAGAATCGTTGTTACCTGTGTAGTAAGGAGGTTGCTTATCAAATAAGTTGTTAACACCTGCTGTTACTGACACAGTCTCGTTAAAGATGTAAGCACCGCTTATATCATGGTATACAACTGAAGGGGTTGTAGGCGCATAACATGATGACTCATCACCTTGACAGCTGTAGCTATCCATTCCTGCAATGTAGCGTGCTTTGTAGTTTGCGTTCCAAGCATCGCCTTTCACAGTTAGTTCAAAGTTAGCTTTAACATCTGCATAGCCACCGATACCAGAAGTAATTAAACCAGCGTAATCAATGCTTGATTCAACAACATCTACTAGGTACTCGTCTAGGTAAGTAACATCTAGTGATGTATTCCACGCAAGACCAGCTGCATCAAATGTGTAGTTTAAGTTTAAGTCGTAGCCTTTAGTTTGCTCGTAACCTACGTTTTGTAGTTGGTTATTAAAAGCAATACGGCCAGTGCTTTGGTTAAACGATACCGCAGCAGAGCTACATAACGCAGTACTTTGGTTAGCTAATGAACCATCTGTTGCTAAACAAGAGTCAACAATGTATTGGTTGTTAACAGTAGCAATTGCGTTTTCAATTTCAATGTCGTAGTAATCTAACGTCATTGAGAAACCTTCAAACCACTCTGGCTCGTACACAATACCTGCTGTTAGCGTATCAGCTTCTTCAGGCGTTAATTGGTCATTACCACCAACAGTTACTTCTGCTTGGTCTTGTGCACCAGGGAAGCTAACTTGTTCAAACGAAGGTGAATTACCTGAGTATAGCTCAGCTACTGTTGGCGCACGGAATGCTGTAGAGCGAACACCACGTAGCATTACTTCGTCGTTTACACGCCAAGTTAAACCAAGTTTCCATGTTTCGTCAGAACCAAAAGTGCTGTAATCGAAAGCACGGATTGCAGTGCTTAGTTCAACGTTTTGCGCTAAGAACGCATCGCTAACTAAAGGAATTGCAAGCTCTAAGTACGCTTCGTTTACGTCAAAACGACCGCTTGTAGGCTCAACACGTGGGTCGTTTGCAAGACCTTGTGATGTGATTGAATCTGGGATGTACCATGCTTTTTCTTCACGGCGCTCAACACCAGCAGCAAAACCTACGTAACCTGCAGGAAGTTCCATTACTTCACCAGCTAATGATGCAGTGAACATTAGTAATTGGCTACCACCTGAGTTTTGCTCAGTGTAAACGTAATCGCTTAAGTTCTCAGCAGACCAAGAAGATTGCATAAGTGGGTTAAAGTCACCCGCTTCGATTGCATCTTGGATAGAGCCCATGTTGTGAAGGTTGCTTAAACGGTCAACTGAATCGTTACGACCAAAAATTACTGACACATCCCAATCGTAACCACTGTCAAGGTAACCTGCAGCACCTACTACAGTACGCACAGTGTCAACAACTTGTGAGAAATCACGAGTACCAGTGTCTGTCATACGACGACCGTAAGAAACTTCATCACCGTAGTTAATATTGTGGCTTGTTAGTGAATCGCCCATTTCTTCAGTGTAATCAAAGTCAAACCATACTGGCTGTGGTGCCATTTGTTGCTCTGACCAACGCTTAGAGTATGTGAATTCTGAGTATAAACGCGTGTCATCTGTTAAATCGAAGCTACCAATACCTGTAAGGTTTAAACGACGCATAGGCGTGTATAGGTAGCTGTCTGATGAGTAGTTGTACGCATCATCAGAACCAAAGTCATGCCAACCGTTGTCTGCTTGACCTTGTAGTGATTCATCACCTGACCATACGTGGCCATTTGGCGTGTATGAAGAACCAGAACAGTAAGGTGCACTGCCGTCGCCATCTTCAGTTAATGGACAATCAGAGAAGCTACGATCTGCTTGAGATGCGTCACCACGGTCAGTGTACTGAAGACCGATTACAACGTTACCACGACCAAAGCTACCACCCATAGTGATATCGAAAGACGTTTCATCAGCATCACCTTCTGTAGTGATTGCAGATTTAACATTTAAGTCTAAACCTTCAAAGTCATCTTTTAAGATGATGTTTACAACACCTGCTACCGCATCAGTACCGTATACTGCAGATGCACCATCTTTAAGTACTTCAATGTGCTTGATCATTGAAACAGGAATAGTGTTTAAATCAACAGTAGAGGCAGCACCTGTGCCTGAGTTGATCATACGACGGCCATTTACAAGTACTAGTGTACGTTGTGAACCTAAACCACGTAAATCGATAGAAGCATTACCACCAGAACCGTTATTGATACCTGGGTTGGTCATTGCACCACCAGTAGCAGTCATTTTTTGTAATACGGCATCAACCGAAACTGCGCCGGTTGCAGCAATGTCATCTGCACCGATTAAAGTAACTGGGCTAGCGGTTTCCATATCTGCGCGCTTAATGCGAGAACCCGTTACTTGAATTTTTTCAATAGCGTTTGCGCCATCTTCGGCCGCTACTACTTGCATACTTGAGAACATTGGGATTGCTGCGATTACAGCTAAACCAAGAGTTGATTTTTTCATGAATAAACCCTACTTGTTGGAAATTTACCTTGATTGGTAATGCTCACTTTTTATAAGAATTGTGAGTCAGGGGGGCAACTTAGGCTGAGTTAACTGAACAAAAACTTAATAGAAGATCGTTATATATACAACACCAAAAAAGAATAACCAAAAAAGGTACAAAGGTTATAACTTGTTGCAGTGTTAACTAAAAAAAACAATTAAAAATCATGTATATGCAACCAACAGAAAGCAATTAAAACACATCTGAAATCAAAGTTATGCAGATTGTAATCAAATGTAATTAATGGATAAATATACCCTTTTTAGAAAAATTAACATATTAATCACAGCGCATTAGTAAAACCGTAAAGCTGTAATAAAATTAATAACCATAAATATGCAGATTTACCGCTTAAATAGTCTTATTAAGCTATTTATCTAGTTTTTTTGGTAATATTTTTTGTTCAGCGAGACTTCAACGTTTGCTCGGATCGGGAGGCGTTATTTAATTTAGCAAATCATTAGAGGGTCTTAATTTGAGGGCGTTTAACTTTATTAAAATAGTTATCATGAAACTAAGCAGGATTTACTTTTTTACATGCTCAGTAATGCAAGCAAGACGCTTTTACTATAAACATTACGAAGCCCCCCTATTGGCGTAAGGCAATTCACTCCATAAAAAGAACGAGTAAGCACACCAACATAAAACAGATGAGAATGAAAAAATAGGTTACGGCATACAAGGCAGCAAAGAGGTTTAAATGTGTGTTAGTGCTTTAAATACAATTTTATACACCTACTATTGCAGCGCTGCATATATAAGACGTACCGCTTAATAGTAATGCCTTATTATAGGAGTAGCTTATTATAGTAATACCTAATTAATAGCTGACTTTTGTTATGCGCCAGCTAAAAAAATGATTGGCAGGAAAAAGGTACCTTAATACGTTACATAAAAATTAGAAAAGTGAGTGATTTGCTCACCAGTTTGAACATTGCTTAAATTAAGCACCAGTTGCCACAGCATATTTTTCTCAGAGCATATGCCCACCATAGTGTCACTTTTATAAATAGTTGCTTCTTTAGTGAACTTTTGCGGAATAAAACCCATATACATGGTTATACTTTCAAGCTTAGCGTTATCTATTTTTAGGTGGTCGGGTAAATCAAGGTAAATACTAAAGGGGGTTTCGGGGGTAATATTTTTATCACTTAACCATACTTTAACACCGGTATTATAAATACAGCGCTGATTCGTGTCGCAATTTGTTTTTAACAGTGCTTTTTGATCTTTTTGGTTGGCATTGTCACAGCCTGTTAATACAAAAAACAGCATTAAAAACAAAGATAATCTAAATATATGCATAACAAATCCGCGCTAAATAAAAACAAATCTTAATTAGCATGCTTTGAAATAACAATAGCCAGTGTGATGTTTGGTTAATATAGGTACAATCTGTATCAAAAAATAAACAACAAACTCACAAACTTTGATTGATGTCATAATTTTATGTAATTGACCTATCTTTTTTAGGCCAAAAAATTTATCATTTCACCCGCAAAAAATAAGGGTTTCTCGAGTTTGTTTTCTGAAGCATTCAGGCTTTGAACGTTTTAGGTAATACGCTTGGGGAAAATAGTAGGCCCCACTTTAAACGGTGGGTAATTCATTTCTAAACGCATTTATTGCAGCGGAAGCCAGAAAATGAGCCAAACAGTAGCATCACAAACTGAGTATAACTATAAAGTTGTACGCCAATTCGCTATTATGACAGTGATTTGGGGCATCGTTGGCATGAGTATTGGGGTTCTGATTGCTGCCCAATTAGCTTGGCCAGCACTTAACTTTGATACACCATGGTTAACATACTCTCGACTACGTCCGTTACACACGAACGCAGTAATTTTCGCATTTGGTACCAGTGCACTTTTTGCGACGTCTTATTACGTCGTTCAACGTACTTGTCAAACGCGCCTTTTCTCAGACAAACTCGCCGCTTTCTCTTTTTGGGGTTGGCAGCTTGTTATTGTATTAGCCGTAATTACATTACCACTGGGTATTACTAGCTCTAAAGAATATGCAGAGCTTGAGTGGCCAATCGATATTTTAATCGCGGTAGTATGGATAGTTTACGCAGTGGTATTTTTTGGTACGCTGATCAAACGTAAAGTATCGCACATCTACGTTGCTAACTGGTTCTACGCTGGCTTTATTATTACTGTTGCAGTGCTACACATTGTAAACAGCATGGCAGTGCCTGTGTCGTTAACTAAATCATACTCAATCTACGCAGGTGCGGTAGATGCAATGGTTCAGTGGTGGTACGGTCACAACGCTGTAGGTTTCCTACTAACGGCTGGTTTCTTAGGTATGATGTACTACTTTGTACCAAAGCAAGCAGGTCGCCCAGTTTACTCTTACCGTTTATCGGTAGTTCACTTTTGGGCACTTATTTCACTTTACATTTGGGCAGGTCCTCACCACCTTCACTACACTGCGCTTCCTGATTGGACGCAAAGTTTAGGTATGGTTATGTCTATTATCCTATTTGTACCGTCTTGGGGTGGTATGATTAACGGTATAATGACGCTTTCTGGCGCTTGGCATAAGCTACGTACCGACCCAGTACTGCGTTTCTTAGTTGTTTCATTGTCTTTCTACGGTATGTCTACGTTTGAAGGCCCAATGATGGCAATTAAATCTGTAAATGCATTATCTCACTACACAGATTGGACTATCGGCCACGTACACTCAGGTGCACTAGGTTGGGTTGCGATGATTTCAATTGGTGCTATTTACCACCTTATCCCTGCGTTATTCGCACAAGGTCGTATGTACAGCGTTAAATTGGTTAACACGCACTTTTGGTTACACACAGTAGGTGTTGTACTTTACATTGTTGCAATGTGGATCTCAGGTGTTATGCAAGGTCTAATGTGGCGCGCAGTTAACTCTGACGGTACATTAATGTACAGCTTTGTTCAGTCTTTAGAAGCATCACATCCTTTCTATATTATGCGCTTTGTAGGCGGTGTATTCATCGTTACAGGTATGTTAGTTATGGCTTACAACGTTCTGCGTACAATTTCAGCTGAGAAAGAATCACTGAAGTTAGACGCGCAAGCACAATTAGCATAACGGAGTGAGATGATGAGCAATAAAAATTCACAAAACAAACATGAAATAGTAGAAAAGAACGTTGGCCTAATGGCTATTCTGACTGTTTTTGCTATTAGTTTTGGTGCATTAGTTGAAATTACTCCGCTAATGTTCCAAGACGATACAACAAAACCTGTAGAAGGTTTGCGCCCACTTAACGCGCTTGAAATGGAAGGTCGTGACATCTATGTACGTGAAGGTTGTTATAACTGTCACTCACAAATGATTCGTCCTTTTCGTGATGAAGTTGAGCGTTACGGTCACTACTCTGTAGCGGGCGAATCAGTATGGGATCACCCTTTCCAATGGGGTTCTAAACGTACTGGTCCTGACCTTGCACGTGTAGGTAACCGTTACTCGGACGATTGGCATTATGCACACTTAGTTGACCCACGCGCCGTGGTTCCTGAGTCGAACATGCCAGGTTTTCCTTGGTTAGCAGAGACTAAGGTTGATACCAGCCTGACTCTGAAAAAACTACAAATTTTCCGTGATACTTTTGCTATTAACCCAGAAAACCCTAAACACCCGGGTTTAGGTTATGGCAGCGACGAAGAGCTACAAGCAGATGTTGATAAAGTTAACGCTATGAATAACGGCGAAGGCGCAACAGAAATGCAAGCCCTAATCGCGTATTTACAGCAACTTGGCACCCACTTGAAGTAATTATTATGGATTACGGAACATACAGAGGCATTTTGACTCTGGTAATTTTAGTATTGTTTATTGTGATTGTTGTATGGGCATACAGCAAGCGTAGCAAAAATCGTTTTGATGACGCTGCTAATGCCATTTTCGAAGATGAAAAAAAACATAACAACACACTCTCTAACGAGGAAAAGGAGTCTGAAAAATGACTAGCTTTTGGAGTATTTGGGTTATTGTATTAACCCTAGCCTGCTTAATCATCATTTTTAGCTTATTAGTTTGGAACCTTAAGAACTATGCTGGCGTAAAAGAAGGTGAAGACTGCGGACATGAATATGACGGCATTACCGAACTAAATAATCCACTCCCAAAATGGTGGACGTACATGTTCTTCGCAACATTTATTTGGTCGGTATATTACTTAGCAGCTTATCCAGGTTTAGGTAACTGGGAAGGCTTAGGTAAATGGACAAGCTCTAACCAAGGTATTACCTCTTTAGCGGAATCTAAAGAAGCCACGGCTAAAGCAAAAGAAGAAGGCCGCTATGTAAAGCTTGATAAAGAATACGAAGCAGCACAAGAGCGCTTTGGTCCTATTTTTAACAAGCTTGCACAAGTACCAGTATTAGATTTAGTTAACTCTAAATTTGAAGGTGATGCAGCGCAGCAAGTAGCCCTTGAAAATGGCGAAAAGCATGAACAAACAGACGGCCAGTTAGCACTTGAAATTGGTCAGCGTTTATTCTCGCAAAACTGTGCGCAATGTCATGGTTCAGATGCACGTGGTGCAACTGGCTTCCCTAACCTAACTGATAAAGATTGGTTATACGGTGGCTCACCAGACAAAATTAAAGAAACGCTTCTTTATGGTCGTGTAGCAGCAATGCCTTCTTGGAGTGCAGCACTTGGTGAGCAAGGCGTTAAAGAAATGACAGCCCACGTACTTAGCTTGTCTGGTCGTACTGTTAACCAAAAAGATGCCGCTGCAGGTGCCGCTAAGTTTGCGATGTGTGCCGCGTGTCACGGTGCAGATGGTAAAGGCTCTGTTGCACATAACTTACCGTTTGGTGCACCAAATCTTACAGATAACATTTGGTTATACGGTGGCTCTCAACGCGCTGTTGAAGAAACCCTTAACCATGGCCGCGCCGGTGTAATGCCAGCATGGAAAGACATTTTAGGTGAAGATAAAATTCACCTGTTAACTGCCTATGTTTACAGTTTATCGCAAGATAAATAAACACCGAGTTAACTATTAATTAATCTTTTTATTTCAACAGATTAATCCAGATCAAAAAAGCCTCCAGTCGGAGGCTTTTTTTTAGTCTTTTACAAATATTTGCTATAAAATAGCCCTACCTAAACTAATTTTAGAGCAACTATGCAACCTACTCCGTGGTATAAAAATTTTTGGCCTTGGTTTTTAATCTTTTTTCCGCTAGCGGCCATTATTGGGTGCATAACCTTAATTATTACTGCTGTGGGCAACGGCCCAGATATGGTGGTTGATGATTACTATAAAAAAGGCAAAGCAATAAACTTAGAACTTACTAAGTTTGAAAAAGCCAAAGCACTGTTTTTACATGGCAAGCTTAATGTTACAAACGAGCGTGCCAGTTTTGCCTTTACCAAAGGCGATTATAGTAACGTACACGCTTTAAAGCTGTCTTTTTATCATCGCACCATCAAAGCGCATGACTTTGAAGCAACGCTTACCCCTAATGCAAATAAAGAATTTACTGCCCTTTTAGATAACTACACACCAGGTGCTTACTCTGTATTTATAGAGCCGGTGGATGGTAGTTGGAAGTTAAAAGAAAACATTACTCTTCCTACAGAGCAGCCTTTGTTAGTTACCCCAAATTATAAGTAGCCACCACTATGAGCGTTTCTTGCTTTCATTGCCTTGAAAGTGTGCCAAATGGATTTCGCGCAACCGTAACAATAGATAACACGCCACAGCCTATGTGCTGTATTGGCTGCCAAGCGGTTGCGCAAAACATTGTTGACCAAGGCATGACCGACTATTACAAATACCGCACCGTACGCGCTGGTAAAGTAGAGCAGTTAGTCCCTGAGCAACTCGCGTTTATTAAAAGCTACGACAATGAAGACATACAAGATGAGTTTATAGCCACAACCGATAACTTATCCCAAGTACTTTTAAGTATTGAAGGCATTACCTGCGCCGCGTGTGCATGGCTTATCGAAAAGCAATTACTTAGCTTAAAAACGGTAAAGCGCGTTGATGTTAATACCTCAACTAACCGTGCCATGATCCAATGGGATAAAACCCAAACCCCGCTAAGCGAAATTATTACTTCCTTAGCCAAAATTGGCTATAAAGCTTACCCGTTTCAAGCCGATGACGAAGCCCAACAAAAGCAACAAACAGCAAAAGCCTATATACGCCGCTTAGGTGTTGCAGGGCTGATGACAATGCAAGTGATGATGTTTGCCTTTGCCATGTACTTTGGCATGTTCTCGGGTATGGATAATAACTTTGAGCAATACTTTAGGTGGATAAGCCTAGTACTTGCCTCCCCCGTTATTTTATACAGCGCATTACCCTTTTTAACTAATGCTATTAATGGCTTAAAAGCAAAACAGTTAAATATGGACTTACCCGTTTCGCTGGCTATTTTTGGTGCGTATAGCGCCAGCTGTTATGCCACATTTATGCAAGTAGGCGAAGTGTATTTTGAATCGGTATGTATGTTTACCTTTTTATTATTATTAGGTAAATACCTTGAGTTTAGAGCCCGATTAAAAGCCAGCGAGTTTACTGCCAACTTACAAAAGCTGCTGCCTTTAACCGCCCGCACCCTTGATGATAACGGCCAAGAGCATATTATTGCTGCTAAAAAGCTTAAACTTAATGATGTTGTACTCATCAAAGCTGGCGAAACTATTCCCGCTGACGGAGAGCTTATCAAGGGGCAAACAAGCGTTGATGAGTCGATGATGACCGGTGAGCATCAGCCCGTTAATAAGTTTATTGGCCACAATGTGTATGCTGGGTGTGTTAATCACGATGGCGTAATAGAAATAAAAATAAATAAAATCGGCCAAAACACCCTACTAAACCAAATTATACACTTACAACACACTGCGCTTACCAAGCGCCCTAAACTGGTAGAAATTACCGATAAAGTTGCCCAGTGGTTTATTGCCTGCTTGCTAGTTTTTGCCTCTATAACGGCCATTGGCTGGTACCAAATTGACCCAGAGCACGCGTTTTGGATCACTATTTCTGTATTGGTTGCCACTTGCCCTTGCGCGCTTAGCCTTGCTATACCTACCGCATTAACATGCGCTGTAGCCACGCTCACCCGCAAAGGGGTGCTAATTAAACAAGCGCATGTGCTCGAAACCCTCTCGCAATTAACACTGTTTGCCTTTGATAAAACAGGCACCCTCACACAGGGTAAATTTAGCTTAGATGCCATTGATATACTCGATGACACAATCTCTAAAGAGCAAGCGCTTAATATTGCAGCCCAGTTAGAGCGTTATTCTGAGCACCCCATAGCCAGTGCCTTTAATAAATACGCTACCACCGAACTTGCCCTTACAAACATTACTGTACACCCAGGTATGGGCATTAGTGCACAAAGCGCAGATAAACATTACGCTATTGGTAAAAGCGGCTGGTTTGACAGTAAAAAAACAAATGCCCAAGCAAGCCTATTTATAAATAAACGCGTAGTTGCTCGTTTTTACTTTATAGATAAAGTAAAACCCGGTGCCAGTGAGCTTATAAGTACCTTACAAGCACAAAACTTGAGCTGTCATATGCTCACAGGCGATGCATCAGACGCCGGACAAAAAATAGCAAAACAGTTAAAGCTCAACAGCAGCCAAAGCGCCCTGTCGCCTAAAGATAAACAAACCGCCGTAGAGCAATGGTCATCACAAAACGAAGTGGTTGCCATGGTAGGCGATGGCATTAACGACAGCCCAGTATTTGCCAGTGCCCATTTATCCATTGCAATGGAAACCGGTGCCGACATTTCTAAAAACAGCGCCGATGTAGTGCTGTTAAACAGTGATTTAGCCTCAATTGCGCACCTACTCAATGTTGCTAAGCAAACCAGGCGAATCATTAAGCAAAACCTGACGCTGTCTTTGTTGTATAATGCTTCTATTTTACCGCTTGCAGCGCTTGGGCTTGTTGCCCCGTGGATGGCCGTTATTGGTATGTCTGCCAGCTCAATTATTGTGATTAGTAATTCACTAAGGCTTTTAAAGTTATGAGCATAATTTATATTTTAATCCCGATTGCCATATTATTTGTGATTATTGCCATTGGCGTGTTTTTTTGGGCCGTTAAAAGCGAGCAATTCTCTGATTTAAACAAACAAGGTCATAGTATTTTGTTTGAAGATGATAAAGAACAACACAACAAAAGTAATGATTGACCCACTTTACACCAGCGCCTTTTTAATGGGCTTAATTGGTAGCGGGCATTGCCTTGCAATGTGCGGTGGTATTGCCAGCTCATTACAATTGGCCAGTAACAAGCGCCAATCTGTTATTTATTCATTTGCTTATAACATTGGCCGAGCATTTAGCTACATGCTAGCTGGCGCACTCGTTGCGGGTATAAGTAGCCAATTTGCAAAGCAAAATACGTTTTTTTCTGTAACCCTTTCATTCATTGCGGCTATTTTTATGCTGCTGGTAGGCGTGTATATAATGCGCTTAGGCCCCACTTTGCAATGGCTTGAAAAAATAGGTAAAACACTTATTTGGCAGCATATTGTTAAGCTTAATAAATATTTAATGCCGGTAGATTCAACAGCTAAAGCATTGGGTTACGGCGCGTTGTGGGGGTGGCTACCCTGTGGTTTGGTTTATTCAGCGCTCACATGGGCAATGACCAGCCCTAGCGCATTTGATGGTGCCTTAGTGATGCTTTGTTTTGCGCTTGGCACCTTTCCGGCCATGATCACCTTAGGCCTGGCCGCCCAAAAACTTAATAGTGTTATTAACCACCCATGGACGCGAATTGTGTTAGGCAGTATTATAATTTGGTATGGTATGTACCTGTTGATCATTGCCATCGACAAACTAGTACATTAATCGTCAGCGGCATTAAGCCACTTGGTTTATTTTCATTGCTGTGTATAAAAATTAAAACGGATTAAATTATGGATTTCTCTCAAAGTCGCGCTAAAAGTAATTGTGCAATTAGCTGTAACAACTGCAGCATCAGCCAATTGTGTTTGCCGTTTTCGTTAAATGGCCAAGAAATGGATAAACTTGACGAAATCATTGAACGCAAAAAGCCCCTGCACAAAGGCGACTACTTGTTTGAATCCGGTGCTGCGCTTAATGCAATTTATGCAGTACGCTCAGGCTCATTTAAATCGTACACATTGTCTGAGCAAGGTGATGAGCAAATTACCGGTTTTCATTTAGCCGGCGATTTAGTCGGCTTTGATGCCATTAGCAAAATGGCTCATCAGAGCTTTTCGCAAGCACTAGAAACATCAATGGTATGCGAAATCCCGTTTGATACACTCGATGAGTTAGCAGGTAAATTACCCAAACTTCGCCAACAAATTATGCGTTTAATGAGTAGCGAAATTACCTACGATCAAGAAATGCTGCTACTTCTTAATAAAAAATCGGCAGAAGAACGCCTAGCGAGCTTTATTTATAACCTTTCGGAGCGCTTTGGCGAGCGCGGATTTTCGCGTAAAGAGTTTAGATTTACCATGACTCGTGGTGAAATAGGTAACTACTTAGGCCTAACCGTTGAGACCATCAGCCGCTTATTAAGCCGTTTTCAAAAAGCGGACTTAATAAAGGTAGAAGGTAAATTTATTACTATTTTAGACAGTGACGCACTTGCCAAAACGGCAGCAATAATTAAGCCTTGCTAAGCAAATAGGTGTTGTAACTTTGATTTAGAACAACAATTTGTGTGCTACCCCTTTAACTGCTGTGTATTTACGTTACACTGAAAGTAAGTTAAAAAGGGAGTAGCATATGAACACTATTAAACGTATTTTAGCCGTTATTGATCCCACTAAGGATGACCATCACGGTTTAGCTCGCTCGATTGATTTAGCCAAAAAGTCAGGCGCCAGTATTACCGCCTTTATGACTGTTTACGACTTTTCTTACGAAATGACCACCATGTTGTCGTTTGAAGAGCGCGAAGCAATGCGAAAAGCCGTTATAAACGATAGAGAATTATGGCTTAAGGATATAATTTCTACCTACCCAGATGTAAATATCACCACCCAGGTGGTCTGGCATAACCGCCCTTTTGAAGCCATTATTAATACCGTTATTGAACAAGAATACGATTTAGTTGTTAAAAGTACCCATCAGCATGGTGCGCTAAAATCGGTTATTTTTACCCCTACCGACTGGCACTTAGTACGTAAATGCCCCACACCTGTGTTATTTGTAAAAGAAATGGCTTGGCCTGAGCAAGGTAATATTTTAGCCGCGGTCAATGCGGTTAGTGAAAACGATGAGCATGTAGCCCTTAATAAACGCATTATTAAAGATGCACAATTTTTATGTGAACTTGCCAACGCTACACTTAACTTAGTTAATGCCTACCCTGCTACACCCATTAATATTGCCATAGAGATACCAGAATTTAACCCAGGCCTTTATAACGAATCTGTAAAAAAACACCACATAGAATCCACCAACGAGCTTGCTAAAGCTTTTAGTTTAACTAATGAGCAATGCTTTATAGAAGAAGGCCTACCGGAGGATGTGATCCCCGATGTAGCAAATCGCTTAAATAGCGAACTGGTGGTGATTGGCACCGTAGGGCGCACGGGGCTCAGTGCCGCATTGGTTGGCAACACTGCCGAGCACGTAATTGATAGCCTTGATTGCGATGTCTTGGCATTAAAACCTGATGGCTACGTAAGCCCGCTTGCCAAAAGTTAAACAAAGCCTTAACTAGCGCTTTAATACCCATAGTACTTGGGTATATAATACGCCCCTTTATTTTCAGCAAATAATTTGCCGCATTGTTTTATAAGGGGGCGTAGTGTCTCACTCAGCTCAAGCCAAAGCTCAATACAACTTAAATAAGCTACAAAAGCGTTTACGCCGTCTTACAGGCCAAGCCGTCATGGACTTTAACATGATAGAAGAAGGCGACCGTATAATGGTATGCCTATCGGGTGGTAAAGACAGTTACACCATGCTTGATATGCTTAAACATTTAAAGCGTGTGGCGCCCATTAAATTTGATTTATTTGTTGTTAATCTCGATCAAAAACAACCAGGCTTTCCTGAACACGTTTTACCTGAGTACCTTGATAAACAAGATATTGAATACAAAATTGTAGAAGAAGACACCTACAGCATTGTTACCGATATCATTCCTGAGGGTAAAACCACGTGTTCGCTTTGCTCACGCCTACGTCGTGGTATTTTGTACCGTACAGCCAAAGAAATGGGCGCAACTAAAATTGCCCTTGGCCATCATCGCGATGACATGATCGAAACACTCTTTTTAAACATGTTTTACGGCGGTAAACTTAAAAGCATGCCGGCTAAGCTAATGAGCGATAACGGCGAGCATATGGTTATTCGTCCGCTCGCTTATTGCAAAGAAGCCGATATAAGTAAATACGCATTTAGCCAAGGCTACCCTATTATTCCGTGTAACTTATGTGGCTCACAAGAAAACCTGCAACGTAAACACACTAAAAACATGCTAGCGCAATGGAATAAAGACCACCCTGGGCGTATTGAGAGTATTTTTACTGCAATGCAAAATGTGGTGCCTTCGCATTTAGCCGATACAGAACTATTTGACTTTGAAAACCTAAAAACCGGCGACGTTATTGATGGCGGCGATATAGCACTCGATAAACCAGATATACCTAACGCGCCTGTCAGCGATGAAGATGAAAACCAACAGCAACAAGCTGATGTGGTTACTATTAACCTAAGCTAAGCTAACGGTTTTAAAAATACAGCTAAGGGGCTACTCGCCCCTTTTTTTATACTCATTAATCCTGCTAAGCGCCTTTATCAGCTAACCCTTTTAAAAACTCTAAACTCATTCTCTCTTGCTCGTTTGCTTGATAAGGCAACTGTTGCAAACTATCGTAGGCAAAATCTGTAATTTCAAACTCAGTAATCTCACTGCTACCAAAACTATTACGCTCACCTGGGCTTGGCGACATGCGCTCTATCACAAAGTCACTTAAACGCATGTTAACCACCCCTTGTGGTAATACCGACCAATGCGCCTTTAAATCCACCGTTTGACTGCCTTGTGAAAGTTTCTTTTTAGTCACCAAATGTGCAAGTGGGCTCGTATCACTGTATAAATTAGCTCTAATTCTATATAAGCCAGTTTTAAGCACTTTTAAATGAGCTATGGCTATCATGTTTTCGTTTTGTGCATAGGCATTATCAAAATCAATAAGCGTCGCACTGGGTGGCATATACTGTATTTGCGCAACTGCAGGTACCTTTTTACCTGCAACATTTGCCTCTACGAATAGCTGTAAATTTCGCGGGTAGTCTTCACTGGCTTTAAATTTAACCGTGGCTTCACCCTGCTGAGCTGTGGTGGTTTTTGAACTGATTGAGGCTTTAGTATCGGTATTGCTTAGCGCTACATTTACCTCTGCTAGGTTTTGCGCAGCAATATTAATGGTTATTTCTTGCGGATATACAAACCGATATTTATCTAAACTAACAACGAGGGCATTACCCGCATCGTCAATGGGGCTTGTAACTGGGTAAAACTGATTAGGCTTTAAACGGTCTCCATCAAGTGCGCTTAAAGGCTGCGAATAAGGCGGGTATTTTAGTGCGCTTTGGTATTGCATTGCCACATGCTCTGCGGCACTGGCCAAGTGCTGATCATAATGTATTTTGGGAGGGCTTTTTGCCTGTTTTTGTTTTGGCACATCAATGGTTATTACCGTGTTTTTATCTGGGCTTGCTGGATCTGTCTTGTTTTTTATTGCCAGCGCAGCGGGAGGCTCAAGCGTTTTAACTTCATTTTTATTTGTAAACCACAGTAAAAACATCGCAATACTGACTACAGCGGCACCAATGTAAAACTTTTTCATGTTGCATCAATCCTTTCAAAGCGTGCAGCAAATAACTACACGCTCTAGCGTTTAATACCTAACGCGTTTATAAAATTTAGGTACTTATTAAGGGAGCACGCTATAAATAAGTGCCGAGGCGCTTTGCGTGTTTGAATCCTTAATATAGCGGTAGTGTTTTTTCCAAAACCAAGTACCCGTTGTTTTATCAAATGTGTTAAAGCCAACATTTTGACCATCTACATTTATATTGTTCATGGCAATTGTGACATTCCCTTTGCGCTGCGCATTATGGATCTCGTTGTGGCTGTAGCTGTCGCTCATCATCATTGGATAATGGTGCGGCATAAAGCTATTAACGGCATCGCCTTGCGATTTTAACTGGCCATTAGTATCAATATTGCTACTACAACTACCAAACGATTTAGCCGCGCTTGCTCCACACGATGAATGCGATGCCACCACCGAATCATCATTACCTTTTAAAAACCCGCCCGTTAAACCTAGGTACTCATTACCATCGGCTACAAAACGTAAACGCGGCGTACGCGCATCTGGAAACGGCGAAATTTTGCGTGCGTTATTTACTTTTAAATCGTGTAATACGCCCACCGCTTCTGTTACATCGCTGCCTAACCACCATTTGAGTGCTGCATCCACTGCAAAGTTCCATGCTGCGCCAGTTAAAGCACTTACAGCAATATCGGCAAGCTCGCTGCCGCCCCCTGCTCCCGCTAAATCAAAGGTCGCTACAATATTAAGTGGTGTAAGGCCTGCATTTTCAAGCCAATTAGCTTGGTTATCAATAATATGGCGAGCAACTAAATCGCCTGTTGAATGCGTTACTAGCACACAGCCATCAGCACATAAGTTAGAACGCGATATTTGCTTTAATTTAGGCCATACCCAATCGGTCGCAATTTTACCTTCAATGCGCTCATAGGCAGGCCAATCAATACGTTCATCAGCACGGTTATTCCAATAGGTTTGCCAATAGGTTTCACCGTCGTTTATTACATCGCTGCCCGACTTATTGGTTATTTGCGATACCTGTAAGCCGTGGATCAGTATAATTTTGTGCTCTTTACTCAGTGCAGAAAAGCTCATTAAAAACGCAGCGCTGGCAAAAAGTAGATATTTAAGTGTGTGTGTTCGTTTAGAGTTGTTCATATAAATCCTTAATGTGTTCAGTGTTTTATTTTTATGCCTATGTACTTAAGGTATTCATTTACACATGTGCAGGCGCACATGCATTGACCAGTATTAGGAACAACGCTCAAAAATGCAACAATTTATTATCATTTAAATCCAGCTAAACCTATATTGACTGTATATTCAATTACTTAAATTTAAATAATTGCAATATTTAGTATTATTTACACATACCTAGTAACTAGGCAGTACTAAAGCAAAAAAAAACCTAACGCATAAAAATACGTTAGGTTTTTTAGTAATTAGTTCTATCTTTAAATATAAACAGGTATTAGTATTTTAAGCGCTCATACAATCCTGAGGCTCTTGATACGCTTTTGCTCATGGCCAATTGCAGTACTTTTTTATCGGCCACCAGCTCAAAGGTGTTTTTAGCACGTGTTATGCCTGTGTACACCAGCTGCCTATTTACGCCCATACTGGCGTGTTTAAGCGGCGGTAAAACCATAGCTGTATAACTAAACTCCGAGCCCTGCGATTTATGTATGGTCATAACATACACTTTATCGTGAGCAGGCAGGCGCGCAGGTGAAAACGCCCGTACCGTGTTTTGCTCATCAATAAATAAAGCTTTTAACTGCCCGCTTTCATCGGGCATTAAAATACCAATATCCCCATTAAACAACTTAAGTTGATAATCGTTTTGGCTCACCATAATGGGCATACCACTGTAATGGCGCTGGTTTGGGCTTACCGATATTAATCCTTGTTGCACAAGTGCGCGCTCAATGCGGCTGTTTAAGCTATTTACGCCGTAATCACCCTCACGAACGGCCGCTAATAATTGATATTGAGAAAACGCCGCGTGAACATCTGCAACACTAGCCCCTTGTGCAATTAAATTTAAATAATGAGCGTAATGCTTAGCAGCACTGTTTATTAATTTTTCTATGGGTTTTGCAACAAAGTCATAATCTAAAATAACATCGTTAAATTGCCCTTGTGTGCTTTGTTGCTCTACGTATTTTAAAATACCGTTATGGTTAGTATTAACCGCCAGCGCAAGCTGGCCAATGCCACTTTGTGCATCAAACCGGTAGCTGTGTTGTAAAAACGCAATGCAATCGGCTAGTTTAAATTCGCTATGCCCAGGCGCCGCTAATTTAGCCTCTCCTTTAAAACATAAAGTATTGAGCTCATCACATCGTGCTTGCGAGTAATTAGGCGTTTCACCCAATGCTAACCCTTGGCATAAATCACTCATTACACTGCCGGTATCTACCGAGGCAAGTTGGTCTTTATCGCCAAGCAATATTAAACGCGCATGCACAGGCAGTGCTTCTATTAATTTAGCCATGAGCGATAAATCAACCATGCTGGCTTCATCAATAATAAGTACATCTAAATGCAGCGGGTTGGTGCTGTTATGCTTAAATTTATTAGTAAAGGGTTTAACCCCTAAAAGCCGGTGAATGGTTTGCGCGCTATCGGGAATTAAGGCCTTTATATCCTCAGGAATAATTTTAAGTTGCTCTTTTGCACCTAAAATTGATTCACTTAAACGGGCTGCTGCTTTACCTGTAGGCGCCACCAGTTTAATGCTTAAAGGTGCGCTTTTATAAAGCGACTGTAAAATAGCTAATAGCTTAGTCACGGTGGTGGTTTTACCTGTCCCTGGCCCGCCCGTAATAACGCTAAAGCCTTTTGTTGCGGCAATAGCACAGGCTACTTTTTGCCAATCAATCGCAAGCGCTGAATTATCTACAAAGTAGTCATTTAATAATTGGCTGAGTAACTGGGTATTTATATTTAAATGGCGCTCACTCATCGCAAGTAAACGTGTAGCTAAGGTGTGCTCATAATCAGCAAGGCGCGCAAAATAAAGCCGTTCGTTAAATAACTGTAAGGGTTTGGCTTCGCCCACACTGTTATGGGCACTTAAACAGCTAAGCGCATCGAGGTAGTTAAAGGCTTCGTTAAAAGGCGATGTAATATTTGGTACATTGCCCTCGGTTTTAGTAAAGTCGCTTTGGCGTAAATTAAACGGGTTTTGCCAGTCGACTTCTTTTAATGTTAAACAGCTATGCTGGCTTTGCTGTGCTAAACACAGCAATAACACTATATAAAACACGTCGTTTTGCTGGTTATCGCACAGCATTAAGGCAAGCTTTACATCTACCATTCTTATGCGTTTTTCATCTAATAAGTAGTCAAGCAGCTCCACCGCATTTAACGGTTGGGCAGGTGCTGGCGGCTCATCAAACAAGCTTTGCTGCATAGGGTAGTCACTCATAACATGGCTCCTTGGCTAAATAAGCCATCTAATAGTGTGATTTGCTCTGCGCTAAGCTTATTAAAATACACCCCTTTGCCCGCCGGCATGGCGCGTAAAAACGTATAATAAACCCCGCCTAAATGGGTTTCTATTGCATAATCACTAATGCGTTGTTTGAGTAATCGGTGCAGCGCAACGCTATAAATTAAATACTGTAAATGATACTGATGGCTATTCATGGCCTGCTCTAGCAGGTCGCTTTCATAGTCAGCGGGCGTATTACCTAAGTAATTAGACTTATAATCTAAAATATAATACTTCCCTTGATAGCAAAAAATTAAATCTATAAATCCCTTTAACAGACCTTTTACATGAGAAAACTCGAGTTTACTTTGGGTAAAACCAAAATGCTTAACCAGTATTTCGTTTAATTTAGGCGCGCTCAAACTATCTAAAGGTAAATTAAATTCCATTTCGACTAGGCAGTCTGTCGGGGCTAATTGACTTAAGCTTAATCCCTCATTGTTTAAGGGGCAGGTTAACGAATCAAGCACCCACTGCTCGGTCACGTGTTGCCAGCTTTCACTAATATGGTATTTATCCAGCGCATGTTTTACTACCTCTGCTAAATTTTGCTCTGGATTTGTAGGGTGTACTTGCGCACTGGTAAAGTCTATTTGCTCAAATATTTCATGCAAACAGCTTCCGGGCTTCGCCCCCTTGGGAAAACTGTAAGGCGATGGTATTTCATCTTGGCTGTTAGCAAATGCATCTTTTTCATGATCTTCATCGCTGCGCCCAGGCTCAATATGATCGGTGTGCTTTTTAAAGCTCAGCGCGCTAAAGCTGGTTGCTCGCCAATCTCGCTCTATGTTGGCTGTAACCGTATTAACTCTTAACGCTTGGCTTTGCTGCACTGCGCTATTAAGTGTTAATTGGCCTTGTTCAGCCAATTGCTCAGCCGTAAATTGCTGATAGTGCATTTCGGTGTGAGCGTCGCAAAATTCACTTAAGTGGGTACGCCATGTTTGGCTACTCGTAAGCTCAAGCCCTGCAAATAACACATGCCCTAATGCACTACTTTGTATAGCCAAACGGCTACTTTGCCCTTGCCCTATGTTATACACCCCAAGTGCACAAAAATGTACCGCGCGGGTAAGGGCAACATAAAGTAAGCGTAAGTCTTCAGCTAAGCGTTCTTGCTCGGCTTGTGCTAAGGCGTCTTCGTTTTTACTTAAATCGTAAACTAGCTGGCCGTTTTGATGATACAGCGCTTCTTTAGTTTCGCGATAGCCACTGGCAAAAGGCATAAATACCAGCGGATACTCGAGCCCTTTTGAGGCATGCATAGTCACAATTTTAACTAAGTTGGCGTCACTCTCTAGGCGTACTTGCACGGTTTCGCCATCTTGCTGGCTAACCTTTTGTGCAAACCAACGCAGCAAGCGCAAAGTGCCTTCCAGCTCTATTTGCTTTTGCTGCAGTATTTCACCTAAGTGTCTAAAGTCGGTTAACCAGCGCTCAACGTTATAGCCAAACCCTTGCCACTTAGCGCTCAGCTGATTATGGCTTAACAAACGCTCAAGCATCGCCATTGCGCCTTGCTTGTTCCAAATATGGCTAAGTTGAGCAAAAAAGTTTAAGTGCTCTTGCCATTTATTTTCATCATCAGCAAGGGCGTAAATTTCGTTGTAGCTTAAACAAAATAACGGCCCAGCTAATACGCCGCGCAGTAATGACTCGTTATATTGCCCATGCAATGCCGTTAAAAAGTTAAGTAAATGGTGGCTAAGCTCTTGGCTAAAAACACTGTCGCGCGATAAATACACGCTAGCAATATTGGCATTGCTAAGTGCTTTTTTCATTATTTGCGCTTCTACACGGTCGCGCACCAATATACAAATATCGGCAGCGGTCACCTTATGCTTACCAATGCACGCTCGCCCTTGCTCGGCTTGCTCAAGCAATGTCACTATTTTATTGGCAAAATAGCTGGCCAAATGCCCTTGCCCAACGCCTTTGCTGGTGGGTTTGTTTTTTTCATCTGCAGCTTCATCTACAAATACATTAAATTCAAACGCGGTGGCAGGTTTGCCATCTATTGTAAATGTTTCATCGGCTTTTTTGCCTTTTGCTGCTACTGCGTTAAACGGTATGGCATCGTTATAAATAAAGCTATTGGCATGTTTAGAAAACAAGCTGTTTACACTGCTTACTATATCGGTGCTTGAGCGAAAATTAGTACCTAAAGTAAATTGCTGCTCAGGCTCTACCGACTCTTTTGCGCCAATATAGGTAAAAATATCAGCGCCCCTAAAGCCATAAATAGCCTGTTTTGGGTCGCCTATCATGGCAAGCGTCGTTTTTTCTTGGCCGTATATTTTGCTAAAAATTCCGTACTGAATCGGATCGGTATCTTGAAACTCATCAATCATGGCAACAGGAAATAGATGCGCTATTTTTTGCGATAAAGCCCCGCCCTGCTCGGCATTTAAAGCACTGTGTAAATTAGTCAGTAAATCATCTGGGGTGATCACACTTTGCTCTTGCTTGCGTTTTACAATTGCCTGTTTAACCCACCGAGCTGCGGTTTGTACAACGGCAATTTTAAGACCCTGATTAATTTTAGTATTAAGTGCACTGAGCTCATCAAACAGGCTAAGCAGAGGGTGGCTAAATAATGGCTGATTTTTTTTATAATTACTGGCATCACTTAAGTTTTCGCTGCTCCACACCTCAAACGAGTATTTATTGGTGCCAAATTCAAAAAATAACTCATCACCTAAACAAAATCCTTCAAGGGCCGTTAAACTGCCTTTTCGCCCAGGTGTTTTAGAGCCACTTAAACCCGAGCCCTTTATTGCAGCTATAAACTCTTGCTCCAGCACTGCTTTTTTAAAAGCGGGTACTTTAGCAATGTACTCATCGCGAGCTTTAAATACGTCATCTAAGTTTATTTGCGGCACTATGTTCGCATTAGCTTTATTTAGCACACTACTAACTTGGCTAAATAGCGATTCAGGGGCTGCAAACACCTCTAAAATAGCATCAGTGCGTTCTTTATTAAGTGGGTATACAAAGGCGCGCCAAAAATCCTTAATTGTGTCGAGCAGTATGTCGCGCTCATCTAAAATAAATTCAAGGTTAAAGGCAACGCCTGATTCAAACGCATGCTGCTTTAACATGCGTTGGCAAAAACCATGAATGGTAAATATAGCGGCTTCGTCCATAGATTTAGCGGCGGCATCGAGTAAATCAAAGGCCCGGTGTTTATCATCTACTGCGGCTATTACGCCTTCTATTAATTCATCATTTGGGTTTTGGCCAAGTAATGCATCGCGCGCAGCAATAATACGGCTGCGTACGCGGTCTTTAATTTCTTGCGTTGCAGCATCGGTAAAGGTAACCACAAGTATTTGCTCAACGCTTAACGGGGTGTTTATCTCCCCTGGTATTTGCAAGCCTAATAAATAACGTAAATAAAGCCCGGTAATGGTGTAGGTTTTACCTGTACCCGCACTGGCTTCTATTAAACTTTGCCCTTTTAACGGCATTGTTAGCGGGTTAAGCGCTTGCATGGTCACTCTCCTTTGCATGTGCATATAATGGGGAGAGTAATTTTTCGCTCCACTTAATAAATTCTTCTTGGCAGTCATTGAGCGATTGCACCGTTAAACGAATATACGGGTTTTCGCCCTCGCCGCGCCCTATGTATTGTGGGTTAAACTTGCTAATGGCTTTGCCAATATCGCCACCACTTTTAACGTATTCATAGCCACTTACCGGATAAAATGCCACAGGCTCTTTGCGCAAGGCTTGGTATAGTGAAAACCAATCACTGAGCAAGGCATCGGCCTCATTTTTACTCAGTGGTGCAAAGCTAATTTGCTTATCGAGCCCCAGTAATAGGGTTTCTACATTTTGCTCCATACTTTGTGCTACAAGGTGATATATAAAGCCTTTTATTAAATCTTTGGCCTTTATACTGGCACTTCGATAAAACACTTGTTTTTGAAGGTAAATATGATTAAGCCAGCCCTCAATAGTGGTGTTTTCTATGCGCAAAGACACCTCAAGCGGGTCGGTTTTGCCGCTTTTAATATGCTCTTTTACTTGCCCAGCTAGTGCATCTACTCGGTGCGCCATGCTCTCATACACTAAATTGCCCACATTGGCTTGTGGCAGCTCCCCCCGTTGCAATATTTGCTCTGTACTTAAAGGTTGCTCATTAATGTTGGCTTGCAGTATTTCGTCTAAATAAAAGTAGCGGCGCAGCGCATCAAGGCTAAAAGGCTCTTCATCTTTTGCTACTTCGTTAAATTCAGGTAGGCGTAAACCTAATGTTTGCTGGTAAAAGCTCTCTTGTGCGTTGCACACACTGCGAATAAATACATCAAGCTCTAATTGCGCGGGCGCTGTTACATCAATGGCTGTTAGCGGCTGCGCGTCTATACGCTCGCTTGGCAGCCAAATAGGATTAAAACTGTGATTACTCAGCTGTTCATCCGCTTCAGTGTCTGCTGTGTAATACGCACGATTAAAAGGCTGTAAGTGCTGTTGATTAATTAAACACTCAGGCAGCGTTTTTTCGCTGTCATTTGCTAACGTAAAGCTGCGGCCTATGTACTCTAAAAGCTCGCTTACTAAGGTTGAGGGCATACGTGGTTGATTGTCAAAACACGAGCGGCCAATGTAACTTATGTATAAATTTTCGCGGGCACTCAGGAGGGCTTCTAAAAATAAGTAGCGGTCATCTAATTTACGTGAACGGTCACCTTTTTGTTTTTTAGAATACGGCACTAAGTCAAACCCTATTGGCTGCACCGTACGTGGGTAATCGGCATCGTTTAAGCCAAGCATACACACCACTTTAAACGGCACAGCGCGCATAGGCATTAGTGTACAAAAGTTAACTTGCCCCACTAAAAATCGCTGCCCTACCCCTTTTTCTTGAATGCCTTGTTTTATCAGGTAACTTACAATTCGTTGCGATACATGTTTATCGTAATCGCCATTATCGTGGTGCTTTTTAAGCTCCTCTAAAACATTTTGCAGTACCAGTAAATCCCAACTGTCGTCGCCTTCATTGTAATAAATAGCATTTATTAGCTCAGATAAAATATCCGCTTTATTGCTAAGGGTATCATCAGGGGTTAGCTCATCTTTAAAGCGCTGCAGTACATCAATAAAATGCACCAGTTTATTAAGGGTATCAAGCGCCATGCCCTCTACTTCATCGGCACTATAAATGCCGTTAAATGGGCATTGCTCATCGCGCTGGGCTATGCCTAGCAGCAAACGGTTTAAACCATGCTGCCAGGTATTTAAATCTATTGCGGGTAAATCAAAGCTACTTTTGTGTTCAGCATTTATACCCCATTTAACCCCTACACGCTCAAGCCAATATTGAATTTGTTCGTACTCGTGCGCCTCTAGCGCAAATTTTTCGGCAATTTGTGTTACTTGCAGTAAATCAAGAATATCCGAAACACCAAAACGCGAAAACGGCAAATTGGCTAAGCTGGCAAACGAGCTAAGCACCGGTTTTTCTTGCTCTATGGCTAAATCGGCCAATGCATAAGGAATAAAGCGACTGGTGTTTTGCGCGCCGCCAAATACCGCTTCAATATACGGGCTGTACGTACCTACATCAGGCATCATTACAATAATGTCTTTAGGAGTGAGCGACGGGTTTTGATTAAACAAAGTAAGTAAGTAATCGTGCAAGCGCTCAACTTCTCTAAGCGGTGTGTGGCAATCGCTTAGGGTAATGCTGGTGTCGGTATCGCTAATGGGCAGTTTGCCCTCATCATTTATAAACCATTGCTTATTATCGGTAAGCGACTCACCTTTAAATGCCAGTTGGTAAATCTCGCTTTGAATTTGACCCAGTAGGCTATCGTCAAACGCATCTATAAAGCCATCAATCCAACGCGCATCAAGTTGTACGAGTTGCTCAAAGTAGTCGCGCCCTAGTTTTCCCCATGACGATAAAAGCGGGTTACCTATAAAGTAGTATTCTTCATCAGGGTTAGTTTGTTTTTTTTGCTGCGCTTCTAAAAGCGGCATTTTGGCATATTTGGCATTTATTTTGGCTGCTGTTTTTTCATCAACCACATCGCCCCAATAATGCTCGCTAGGATTAAAAAAGAATAAAAACACCTCTGTTTTTTTGCTCAGCGCTTCAAACACCTCAAGCTGCGAGCTCGCAATCGCCGATATACCAAATAAACTAATGCGCTTAGGTAGTAAGCTATTATCCATATTCTCAAGCGCAGCGAGTAGCTGCCCTTGCATATTGGCACGATGAAATTGGCTTTGTCCAAGCGCTTTACTGTGCGCCACCAGCTTTCGCCATAAATCGCTTTGCCACGGGGCAATGCTTACATCAACATCGTCAAGTTCGTCTTTGCCGCTATCCCAAGTGGCAATCCAATGCGGGCGGTACATTAAATATTGGTCGTACACATCGGCAATTTTTTCACACAGGGCAAAGGTTTTTTGCCCGTCTAGGTCGCCATCTAAATAGGTTTTTAACGGCAAATAAAGCGGTTCATCAATACAGCTGGGCAGTATTGCAAATAATTTCCAAGCAAGGTTAGGTTTATTAAATGCCGACTCTTTAGGCACATTGGGCAATAACTGCTGATACAACTGCCATATAAAGCTCGATGGCAGCGGAAAATCGACCTGCGCGGCTAAGCCTAGGTTTTCGCTTAAACCAATTTTAAGCCACTGCGACATACCCGGCGACTGCACTAATACCACTTCTTTATCGAATGGGCTTTGCAACGGGTTTACTTTTAATAGTTGATTAAACTGAGCCTGCAGCGCTTCCATACGGTTTGATTGAATAATATTGAGCATACAACTGGAGTCCTTACTTGAAGTAAAACCAGTTTAAGATATTTTCATTTGTAGGGGTAGCGCAATCAGCAAATTGGCACTAATAAATCAGCGAGTTAGCAGGGAGTTTAAACGCACAGCGTTAATTTTAATCACTGTGCGTTTTATTGCTCAGGTTATTTTATTTATAAGGGCTAATGCTTGATAAGCTAAATGCGCTTTGCATAATCACTTTACCATCTATCCCTTTGAGCTTAAGTGAGATGGCCGGATCTGCTTGTTGCCAATCTATGCTTAAATCGCCGTAATTCACATTGTGAGTGTAATCACCTACACGGTGTTTATTTGGGCTTACGTCTTTCCACTTTTCAGTGAGGCCTGAGCTGGTCATTTCTATTAAAGGGTAATCAAGGTTTTGTTGATACTTTGATATTTCACCCCAGTGCGTATCGCCACTGATGATAATAACCCCATTCACTTGATGCTTTTTAATTAACGCAAATAAACGGTTACGATCCTCTGGGAAATTAGCCCACGACTCCCACCCTGTAAAATCGGGTAATAACTGCAAGCTTGAGGCAATTAGCTTTATAGCCGCAGGCTTTTTAAGTTCTTGCTCAAGCCATTGCCACTGCGCCTCACCTAACATAGAGGCGCCTTTCACTTCTGTTGGGCTATACGGGCCTTGGTTATTAAGCTTACGCTTAGTGTAATATTCAAGCTCGCTTACGTGGTTAAGCGCATCACGGTTCCAGCGTAAATCGGGCATTATTACGTGTACGGTTTGCTCATCCTCACCATACATATACGACGTGTAAATACCATCCGTGCGGGTGCGCCTAGGTGAGCTTTTAGGCTCGCCCCAAAAATCGAGCATAATTTGGCGAGATTGCTCTTTATGTGGGTAGTCTTTACCAATATCGTTTTGACCAAAGTCGTGATCGTCCCACATCGCAATGATTGGCGTATTCGCTTTTAGCGTTTTAAAGCCTGGTTTTGCACCTAATTTTTGGTATTTATTGGCAAGTACCGTCATATCGTTGGTGTCGCCGTAAATATTGTCACCTAAAAATATAAATAAATCGCCCTGCTCTTTATTAATGGTGTCAAATATTGGAATGTCTTTATCTTGATGCCCACACGAGCCAAATAAAATTTTTGAAGGGGCTGCCATAGTATTTGCGCTAAACGCTAACCCTAATGCTAATACGGCGTGTGTAATAGGTTTTACTAACTGCTTCATTTTAAAATCTCACTTATTGGCGGTGCCATGTTTGAATTTAGGTGTTTTGGGTTTATACCCAATGCGCTTAAAACAGTGGCTGCAACCTGCGCCTGTTTAAGCTCATTTTGTGTTTTAATTAAACCGTGCCCTTTTATTGTAGGGCCAATGGCAGCAAGCCAAATATGCTCAGAGCCGACAATGCCCTCAGGAAATTTATTACCCGCTAAATGCAGCTCAGCCAACGCACGTTTAGAGCTATGGTGTTGCCAGTCACTTGCACTGCTTCCGCGGCCGTGGTCGGTGGTAACAATAAGCGTTGTATTGTTTTTATAGCCCGGTGTAGTTTGAATTGTGTTCCATAAGTCTTTTAAAAACGCATCGCTTTGCCTTGCAGATTTTAAATACTGGTCGTAATGGCCATCGTGCGCAAAGTCGTCGGTTTCACCTAAGCTAATGACTAATAAGCGCGGCGTTTTTGCCTGCATATACGCTTTGGCAAATCGGTAAGTAAAACTGTCTAAGCGTACGTTTTCCCATGGGCTTGGAATTTCATTTTGCAATGCGTTTAAAAGCTTAGCATCAGCAAATAAATCGTTTTCTATGGGCATAAAACCCGCATTCACATACACGTTACTACGCTGTGTATTCACAATGTAAGGAAATACATCCCAACTCCCAAACAAAGCGGTTTTACCTTTAAAGTCTGCACGCTCATCTAGGCGCTCTAAAATGGTTTTATTCGCGTTTAATACTTTATTGTTACTATTAATTTTTTCATCTACTTCGCCGGTGAGAATTTCGTTATACCCAGGGTATGAAAAATACCAAGGGTTGCTCACCGACATATTAGAGCCTTTTGCTCTATCACCTACAATTACGCCCTTTTTAGCCACATGTTGAGTTAAAAATGGCATGAGTAATTGCTGGCGCTTATTGGCGGTAGGCGCCCAAAATTGCTTATTTAATTGCGTTGGGTTTTTAACAAAATCGGCATTATTAATGAGGTTTTTATCTGCCCCGCTAAACACCTCTTGCCAGCGCACACCATCAAGGGTTACTAGAACTACATTTTGCGCTGCGCTTGCGGTATTGCTGATTAATACAATGATGCTAAATATCGTGGCTTTTATAATTGAGTTCATAATTACTGTGTACCTAATTACTGTGTACATTTAACAAAAAGCCCATCAAAGATGGGCTTTTAATTATTTACTGTACATTATGGCTATTAAAACGTAGCCGATAACGTCAGTGCTGCTGTACGTGGCGCACCAATAAAGTAAGTGCTGCCATTACCCGTACCACCCGCTAAATAGCTTTTATCGGTAACGTTATAAACAACAAAGGCAACATCAATAGCTTTAAATGGTCCTGCGTTTATATCGGTTGCGTAACCTGCGTTTAAATCAACCACGGTATAGCCATCAACTTCGCCACGCTCACCGGTGTATTTAGCCGATAAACCAAAGCGGAAATCACCGCTAAAGTAATCGGTCGATAGCACAAATAAGTCATCTACTGAGTCTATTACTTTTTCACCGGCTTCAAACCCGGGTGCATCGCCTTTGTACTCTGAATCATTATTCGTGTACGAGCTATATACACTCCATTGTGGGCTTAGCATGTAACTTGCCGACAGTTCTAAACCTTGCGATTCAATACCCCCTACGTTTAAGTAAGAGCCATTTGTACCTATGGTGTAATCAATACCGCCAGTGTCACTACCTGGGGCAATGAACGTAATACGGTTATCAAATTCAATTGAATACGCTGTTGCGGTCAGGTTTAGCGCGTTATTTTGATAACGTACACCTAAATCGATGTTTTCAGCGGTTTCAGCTTCAATGGCTGATAAATCAGAGCTGTCGCGCTCAAGCACCCCGTCTTTAATAGCTGCAAAGTTTTCGCTGTAGCTGGTAAATAGCTCGGTTGAGTTATTTAATTGATACAAAATACCACCACTAAATAACACATCAGAGTCGCTATTAACTTTAGCGGTTGTGGCATTTTGATAATGGTCGTACTTTTCAATATCAACAAGGTACTTTTTAACACCTACGTTAAGCGTGAAATCGCCAAGGGCCATTGAATCCTGCGCGTACCATTTAAGGGTGTCGGTCTCAAAGGTGTTTTTATACTGGGTCCAGTATGGCGTGCTATCAAAGTGGTGGTAAATGCTGGCATTAATTACTTTGTGCCAATCGCGAGACTCGTCACGGTCGCTTTGCTCATACCAAAAACCGGCTTCTATGTCGTGCATGCCAAACGTAGCTTGGTAGTTGGCAGTAACCCCTATGCGGTCTTTTTTGTAATGCGTATGACGATACGACATTACAGGTATTGCCGTATCATCGTAACATGCTGGGTTTAAACCAGGGCCCGACTCCCACGGCCAGCTTAAACTTGCCGTACACCCTTCGTTTGGTGCCAGTGCGTTACCTGCGCTATCTACAAAACCGTAAGAGCCTGCATTAGTGCCACCCTCTGTGGTTGGGTTGCCGTTTTCATCTACTGGAGTTGTTAAATACGGTGGGATCCAATCGCCACGGCCCGAGTTTTTATGATAATAAGGGCTCACTGTAATAAGCGATGTTGGCGAAAGCGCATACTCAAACTTTAAATACGCTAGTGTATTTTCACGCAGTGTACCCCAGCCCTCAGCAAACATTTGGTCGTAATGTGGAACGCCTGTCCAGTTCCACGTTAACTGATCCCACTCTGGCGTTTGTTCAAATTGCGCAACACTTACACTGTTGTAGTTAGTCTCACTTACATCATCGTAAGATAAACGCCCTGTAATTGTTAAATCAGCAAGCGTTGTTACAAATTTAAGCTCAGCGTGTTGATTATCTTTTCCGCCGTTGCTACCCGAGCCAATCCAGCGGCTAGTATCAGTTTGTGAGTAACTTACATACGCTTGTGTATTATCAAATAAAGTACCCGTTTCGTGCTTAACGTAAAAGCGGGTCGCATCGTGGCTACCCGAGGTGTAAGCAAAGGTGGTGCTGCTATCAAGACTTGGCGCTTTACTTACAAAGTTAAATGTACCGCCTAGTGCCTCAAGCGATGCCGATTTAATATCTGAGGTGCCTTGGCCTACTTCTACAGTGGCTAAATTTTCAGTGTCTAGGTAACGGTTTGCTTTAGCGCCACCACCATAGTTTGAGCCACCGTTAGGAATACCATCTACGGTCATCCCTAATTGCTGCTGGTTTGAGTCAATACTAAAACCACGCATAGTAATTGTGGTAGACCAGTCATCGCCACCAAATGCATCGCCTTCGTTTATGCTAATGCCAGGTAAGTTATCGATAACCGATAACACACTCGAAACCGTTGTTTGTTGATCAAGCATTGCAGGCTCAATCACATTATTTGCGTAACTGGTTGGTTTTGCAGTAACGGTTATTTCTTCTATTTCGTTGTCATTTGCATAAGCTGACGTTGATACAGCCATAGCAATTGCCATGCTCAAAATCGATTTATTAGTTAAAGCGTACATTGTGATCCCGTTTGGTTTTAATTATCTAAAGTAATTATGAAAGCGGGCACAGTATGATTTCGAATTATGACAACAAAAATGAAGTTTATTTACAGGGGTGTTAAAAAAATGTGGGGTTTTTATGGCTTTGTTATGTCATTTGTAAGTCAGCCTAAGTACAAAAACCTAGGCTGAATTATATATAAATACTAGGGCGTGTTGATCTTTGCGGATTGAAATTTGTTCAATCTAGGGGTGATTAAATCGCGGCACGAGGTTTGTAACCTAGTGGGCTAAGTAAAAACCGAGTAAAGCTTCCGCGTCCTGCTCACGCCCCTTACCTACATCCATGTAGGCAACAAAGAGTTTATCGCCCCTAGGCAGAACCCGAAGGGCAGCGCATGTTTGGCATTTATGCTGCGTTATCGCCTATTAATGGGGAGTAACCACACTTCATAGGCTCTGCCTTGCCTAAAAACCAAACATACTGCTGCAAATTCAAACGCCAAAGGTCAACACGCCCTAATTAATTAGAATAGTTTAGCTAACATCTCGTCACTATAAGTAACAAGTTCTTCATTATTAGCCACTTTACTAATGTAATCTGGATTAGCAATAAATGGACGACCAATCGCAATTAAATCAAACTGGTCATTGTTTATTGCTTGTTTTGCATCATCAAAACTATAGCTACCTACCCCTACAAGGCTGGTTTTAGTGTTAGCGCGCAAATACTGCGAGGTTGTCTTACCTTCTAAAGAGTCAAACTGAGTGCTGTCATCAAAAATACCGCCATGAATGTAAGCCAGTTTTTTGTCATCTAGCTGCGCTAATAAATAATCAAATACCGCTTTATCACGCTTATCTTCTTCCATATTAAAATAAGCACCTGGCGATAACCTAATTGCCGTACGCTCATTACCTACTGCATTAATAACCGCATCGGTCACTTCTATTGCAAAACGCGCCATATTTTCAGGTGTTTGGCCATATTCATCTGTGCGCTCATTTGCAGCGTAATGTAAAAACTGATCAATTAAATAACCATTTGCGCCATGAATTTCTACACCATCAAAACCAGCTTCAATGGCATTTTCGGCCGCTTTAGCAAAGTCGGCTATCAGTGAATTAATATCCTCTTTAGTGGCCGCTTTTGGCGTAATGTACGTCAGTTCACGCATACGTGGTACAGAGCCTTCAACACCAATTGCCGATGGCGCTAATACTTCGCCGTCAAAAAAGTGAGGGTGAGCAACACGGCCAACATGCCAAAGCTGTGCAAACATTTTACCGCCGTTTGCGTGTACGGCATCGGTTACTTTTTTCCAACCTTGAATTTGCTCGCTGGTAAATAACCCCGGTGTATTTGGGTAGCCTTGTGCATCTGGGCGAATAATAGTGGCTTCGCTAATAATTAAACCGGCATCGGCACGGCGTGCATAATATTCGACCATATCTTGCGTGGGTACTAAATTATCATCAGCCATACAACGGGTTAAAGGCGCCATAAAAACGCGATTTTTAAGTTCAAGTGAGTCGTTTAATTTATACGGGGCCAGTAAATCTGTGGTCATTGTTAAATCCTTCATTAAGAGTATGCATATGAGATGCGGCCTTTTTAACAACATTCAAGGGTAATTTTGAATGCTCGCTCAAAATATACTTAGGGAGTACCAAAACAGATCTGAATTACAAAATTAAATAACCTTAACTCTGGTTAAGAGATTTACTAACATATTTTATCATGATGATAGTTAAGCTTATTTTGTCTCTAGCCAGAGATTTTCAGTAAATTCAACGCAGTTAGCGCTTAAAATAGCTGCTAGAGATAGATTTATTATCCAGAGTTCAGGTTAAATAATAATTTTTCAACACACTGTCACATAACTCGATATACTTGTAACAGTAAAATTCAAATTTGAAGCAATAAAGAGTGAGCCAATTATGACAACTGCAAATGCGACTGAAGAACAAACCGTAATTTTAGGGCTAGGGGCAAAAAAACGACTCGCTTTTATGTTTGAAACCGTACAACAGTACAAACAAGTATGGATTTTAAACGACGATGATGGCTGCGTAATGCTTGCCAACGAAGATGACGACTGTGTACCAGTATGGCCAACCCGCGATTTTGCACAAGCTTGGGCCACGGGCGAATGGGAAGGCTGTACACCAAAAGCCATTCCGACTAAAGATTGGTTTAGCCGCTGGACACCCGGCCTTGAAGAAGACGACTTACTGATTGCGGTGTTCCCTACCGAAGAGGACGACGGCACGGTGCTTTTTCCTGATGAATTTGAAAGCCAGTTAAAAATTCCTAAAAAGAGAAAGTATTAATTTAGGGGCAGTTTTAAATGCGGCTTAAACGAATACAACTTAGCCGCATTTTTAATAGTGTAACTTTATCTCTACTTTTGAAATTTTAATAAGGTGTAGTTCTTAAAATTTGATGGTGTAATCTACATATACACGATGATCTGCTCTGTCTCCTTTAACACCATCAACACTGCCAGTTTCATCTGTGGAGTAATCTAAAAATAACCAACGTAGGCTTAAGCCTTTTACAGCCGCGACTTTGTAGCGTGTATCAATGGCCCAATATTTTTCATCGGCTGTGCCACCTGCCTTACCCAAACTTGAGTTTTCTGCATCGCTGCCGCTGGTGTAATAGAACTTTGTGGTTAAACCCGGTGCCACTGCTTTTAGATCAACGCCTAAGCGAGCCTGCCAGGTTGCCTCATTTTGGTTTGTTAAATCGGCGCCAATTAATGAGCGCGTGGGAAACGGGTTAGTCCCGTGATCGCCACTAAAGTTATCTTCAATCCAGGCATCGTTCACCTTGGTAAATGCGGCGCCTAGTGTCCAAATATCTTTTTTCCAATTGGCATCTAGGTAATAGGCAAAACCATCGTTTTCACTTTTAGTAACGCCTGAAACCGCACCGAGTGCATCTTCATCATCTAAATCACCACCCTCTGCGCCGGTTACAAATAAATCGCCATCGTCTTGTGAGGTAAATACGCCACTTGAAAGGGTTAACTTACTTTGATCGAGCTTAATAGCGTAGCTGCCTTTAAGCCCAAGCTTTGATAAGTAGTCATGGGAGTTTAAATACTCTGCGTCTATTTTTAGCGCGTCTTTTTTGTAGCTTGCGCCCACACCCCAAATAACACTAATTGCGCCGTTATCTGACTGGTCGGTAGAAAAATCTTCCCACTTGTCATCGTGGCGGCGGCTCCATTTATCGTAGGCGTAACCATATAATTTGGTATTGCCAAACTTGTAGTCACCAAATACGCCTCTAAAAGTATTGGGAATTGCGCGGCTACCTGAGCTTTTTAACAACATGCTTTTGGTTTTTTGCCCGCCTATTTTTACATGGCCATTGTCGCCAAGTTTAACGTCGATAAAATATTGACCAAATTTAGAAAAACTATCGTCAACGCCGCCTTTTTCATCCCCTGCGGGTAAAATATTATTTTGTGCGCTGCCGGTTGAGTTGTAATTAAGTACCGTATAAGTAGAGACACCCATGCTAATTAAGTCATTAAAATAGCCCGATTGATAATTGAGCTCTATGCCTTGTGCAAACGTTGAGTCGTCGCTGGCGTCGTTATCGTAATCGCGGTCAAAGTAAATTGACCTTAGCTTAATATTAAATTCGTCTTGCTCTGTAAGCCCACTAAAAGAAGCGTACGATGGGAGGGAGGCGCCTGCTAATACTGTACATATTACTAAATTGTGTTTTAAAACTCGTAAGTTCATACGCGTAAGCTACCTTGTATTTGATGCAGAGGAATCTAATGTTAGCCTAAAAAACGTGACGTAGTTTTAGGGTATTTAATTTCGTTAGTGACATAAAACTATAGTTTAAAACGCTTTAAACGTTTAACTTTTGGAGAAGTCAAAACCTCGGATAGTTAAATAAAATGAAGAAACAAAACTCAATCCATCCAGCTTTCAATAGCAACCAGCTCATTAATACTTCCATTATGAGGGTTATATATCCATTCCTGATCAAATACTTCTCTGAGACGTTTACTTAGGTAACAGTTACCCACCACTAAAGAAAAGAACTTATTTCCGTTCAGCTTTAAAGCAGATATAGCCTCTGTTTGCGAAGTTGGAAGGCCATCCATTATAAAATCAGAAACGATAAGTAAATCAGCCTTGTTGTATGTATTTTCTGTCATTAAATTAACTGCATGGCTAATAGCTGGTCCTACATCCGTTCCACCATAAAACGACATTGATAAAAAATCTGTCAACTTTTCTAAACTAAATCCTTTGGATAGATCTAAGGTATCAATCGAAGTAGAAAAGTTAATAATATAGCAATCTCTATTTTTAGCTTGCGCTTTTAATGACATAACTAAAGCAACAGCTTTGGCAACAGTTTCAGGCGTTCCTTGCATTGAACCACTGGTATCAATGCAAATAATTACAGGGCCTTTTTGTTCATCTTCATCAACTGTCAACTCCTCCTCTATTTCAAATTCCTCATCAACAAATTGCTGACCCGACATTTCAAAGCACATTAAGGATGACTCCACATACTTAAGGTCAAATAGAATTGATGTGTCCTCGTCACTTAATAGCGCTAATTCAGAAGGAAGAGCATGTTCAATATCTTTAGATAATTTAATACCTACTATTTCTTCTTTAGAGTTAATATCAATTATTGGAGATTTTTGTATATAAGAATGAGTAACTGTTTCTATTTTTTCACTTTTTTTAACCTGGTTAATACGACCTAACAAGTCTAATAGCTTTTTAATTCCTTCATCACTATGAATTCGTTCCATTAAGCTTTTAACTTTAGCTAAATTATTTAGCCTTAAAGAACCACTAGAAAGGTCAAGTAAAATGCCTGGTTCTATATCTATGGAACTCAATAAGGTAAGCATTTCGTCAATAAGCTTTAGTTTTTTAACTAAGCTTTTTAAAAACTTTTCTCTCAATAAAGTTATTTGCTCTAGTTCCCACTGTTCATATAGTGAACACAGTAACTTTTGCCACTCCTTTGCCAATAAATTAGCAGAAGTGGCTAAATCACTAGCAGCTTTAACGTTCTTACTTTTTGACGCGACAGCCTCATTTTTGAGGTGAACTAAATCTGTATCCCAAAAGTCTTTGTTGAAATTAACGTTACCTTTTGCACACAAAGCTTTGTATTTATTTAACGCAAGTTCATATTTTCTAATAGTTAAGCTATCAAAGTTTAAGCTATTAAAAACATCCAACTCATTTTGATCATCGTAATAAGGGAACTCTAACAAACAATGTCGGTTCGCTTTATCAGCCCAGCTTTTTAGGCGATCTTCAACTTGTAATGCTAAATTTGGAGCGTGCTCAAAGGTACTTTGGTAATCGTTATTTATTTCAGCCAGCATAGTGGTTGCATATTCATCAATATTACGCACTACATAACCCTTTTAAACGGTCGCAATCTTTAATTCGTAACTTCAAATCACTTATTTGCTGATTAATACCATTTAGCGCTATATTGCATGATTGTTTAGATACAAACGGTGAATACAAGCTAGACACATACTCTGTTTGCTTAGCCTCACATAATTCTAAAGTTCTCCTCAAGCTTTGTGTCAGCTCATTAACTTCGGCTTTTAAAGCATTAATTAAGCGGTTATTGACGTTTTGTTTCTTTTGACCTTTTTTGTATAAAATTTCTGGAGTGAAAATGGCTTCAGCATCATAATAAGTATGGTTAACGTCGTTCGCATTAATTAAGCAACTTCCTTGCTTATCGAAACTACAATTAAAGTTTTCAAGTTCTTGCCCTTGAACATTCACCGGGTTAAATTCATCATCACTTCTCATTTTGCTTTTTTCAATATACAACGTCTTCTTCGCTTTCCTCTTATCCCAATGACTACCAAACTCAAAATTAATCACAGCTTTAAAAAATTCATTTCCATCAATATTTACAGTATCGTACACATCTTTTTCATGAAAAATTTCATGAGTAATTTCTTTATCAAGTGCATCTTTCTTTCTATCAAGCTCAGCTAAGCTAAGCTCTGGTGAGAAGCCAGACTCTTCTATAGCATTATTTACTATGCTCTCAACATCTTCGCGATTATTCTCGGTGGTCCAAAGGCAATAACGTAATAATAAAGCATCACTGTGGTTAGTTTGTTTTCGGTTATTAAAAAATGCCGAGGCTTTTAGCAATTGAGCTGCTTTTTGCCAACGCCTGTCTGATACATAAACACCAAGCTCTTCAAATTGTTCCGACAGCTCTTGTCTTATCAAATGAATTATTGTTAACGTTTCTTTTGAAAGCTCAACCGTATCAATCTTTTTAAGCCAGCTAGCCCATTCGTTATTCTTAATGACTACCTCATCAGTAACTCGCACTTCAGCATAAGTTGGCTTACTACTAATTAGCCTTTCAAAGTTTTCTTTTACTTCAATTGGGCCAACCATTAACCTGATAATAAAGCGATCGTATAACGCATCTAAGCCTTGGTTTTCTTCAGGTGTTTCGTTTGATGCTGCAATTAGAGCTTTTAAAGGTGCTTTTTCAAGCTCCTGTCCGTTTTTATAAACCCCTTCATTTATAAGTGTTAATAAACTATTTAATATTGCAGGGCTCGACTTCCAAATTTCATCTAAAAACGCAAACTCTGCTTTAGGCAAATAATTTTCAGTTTTACGTGTGTATTGATCTTCTTTTAACGCTTTAATCGATACCGGCCCAAACACCTCTTCTGGTGTACTAAAACGGTTCATTAAATATTCAAAATAAGGCGGGTTATCAAATGCTTTAGCAATACGTCGCGATATCAAACTTTTAGCTGTACCTGGTGGGCCATATAAAAATGTATTTTGCCCAGTTAGTGCGCCAAGTAATGCAACCGGGATTATCTCCTCACGCTCATGCATTCCGACCGAAATTTGATCAATTAATTTTTTTATTCTTGTTTGTAAACTCATTACTTATTCCTTTAAATTACTACTAATGCTTTGTCTGTTGCTTGTGCAAGCGCTTTAAAAAAGCGCAAACACTTTTCAAGCTCATCTTTTTTAATTATTTGTGGTTGAGTTGTATCAAGCTGTGCGCGGTGTACGGCTTCCCCTCTTTTCGAAATCCACTTATTTAACTGCTCTCTGGCATCTTTTGGTAGTACATTAGGCCATGACCATTGCTCAGTAATATCTACTCCAAAAAACTCTTCAAAAAGCTTTTTGGTTTTATTTGAATTTGGATTATGAAAAAACTTTAAACGCTCATGCAATTGTTTTTCTGCAAAGTGACCAAATTGAGAGCCTTTAATTAAGCTAAACTTGGCATCAAAAATTTCAGTTACCACATCTTCAACATAGGTTTCCCATGCGGTTAGCGTCATTATTAAGCTCGCTTTTTTTAAAACATCATATGAGCATAATTCTGGATGGTTATTTAACGTTTCAAAGCATGCTAATAGTTGTTCTGCTTCAGATAGGGCTCTGTTAAAATTTTGTAATGAGAGGGTCATTTTCTTCCTTAAATATTTAACTAACAATCAGGTGTTTGTTAGTACTGCTTTATTTTTTGTAATGCTATACAAAAATTTATAAAAATATAATTTCACAAGCTTGTGAAAATTTAATCTAGCTGGCTTTAATCTTTTTTATAATCACTAAAATTAATGATATTACTGGTATCAACTATTTCGTTTGATGACTCATCAACTAGTTTCTCTGAGCTGATAAGCCCTTGGCAGTAAGTGAGTAGGCGCTCTATAGGTATAAACTTCTCTTTTCGGCCAGTGGTTTTATTAGTAATACGTTTAGGTTGGGTGTTTAAATAAATAGCTAACTCAATGGCAAGGTCTTTAGGTAAATCATAAAGCCCCTCTTCTTGTAGTGTTTGAGTAACCCAAAGTGCGGCATCGCTAATATGGCCGCTTATACTTAAATCGGTATTTTTAACCCAGTGCGGGGGAAACTCTATTTTAGATAGCTCACTTAACAGCACCGCTATATTGCTGCGTGGTATTAGCTGATACACCTCAAGCGTTTGTGCCATCATTAATTGCCACTCATATTCTAAGAGTTGAGTTAACTCCTGTTGCGATAGCTTTAAACTAACCGGTATAAAAAACGTAAAACGGCTATTCGCCTCACAAACAATGATTGTTTTTTCACGAGATTTATAGCTGTTATCAATAATCTGTAATTGCCAGTTAAAATTATCGCCGTCACTGATTAGGGTATTTACCCCCGCTTGTTTACCGAGTTCATGTGGCAAGCGAGGTAAATCAGCTTTTAGGTATTTATTAAGTGCGTTTGAAGCGCAAAGTTGGAGTTTCATCATTTAATATGCAATATTTCGCTTTCCCACTTTTCACAACTTTATCAATCCAATCCAAAACTTCTTTAGCTTCACTCTCACCACATAAACTTATGCTTAATTTATCAGCTTGTGCACCTTGAGTTATAGCTTCAGAAAAACCATGCCCCCCTTTAATAGCCCCAAAAGAAGTAATAATATAACGGTCATGAAAAAACCTTTCAGGCACTATAACTAATTCAAAACAGGGTAAATTTGTGTATTTATCTCGATATTGTGCAGCAAAACTATGCTCGGGATTCGCAGTCTGAATACTCGTAACCAACTTTATAGATGATATGCAAGAGGAACTGTTCGCTTCACCTAAAATTTCATCTAGTACTCTATTCTCTGCGAGACGGAAATACTGATCAACAATTGTTATAATGCCACCTAACTTCATCAGTGGTTTTATTATTGAAGTAATAGCTACTACATTTTTATCAACTGTGATAGTTGGACTTATCAACCAGCTCTCATTACTTTCTAAAATGTCATTATAATTAATAGCACCCTGAAAGTTTTCAGAAATTATATTTTGAAACGGTGCTAAGGCTATTTGTTTCTCACACCAACTATTCCAGCAAGGGTCAATAGAATCTTTGCGGTACTTCGGTAATAAAATAAAGCGATTGATTTTTTCCCTCTGAAGCTTATTCAAGTAATTTGTTATAGATTTCCTTTGTACAGGTTTAAGCTGTACCGAATTTTTTGCAGCTTTAAATGCTTCTTTAGCCCAAGGCTTAACAGGGGCAACTATATAACGACCCTTCTCAAAGCCAAACTCAGTTTTTAATAGTCCGTAATAATGGAACTCCTCTAGACAGCGAGGATCGAAGGCTACTTCTTGATACATCAGAATAACTCCTCATCTCGTTCATCAAAAAAGCCACCAGGCCAATCTTTTTCAAAGTCACCATCAGAGGTTATATCAAGCTTTTTGACTATGGCTCCTTCTTCTGACTTAGACAAAGAAATCACACTAATATCATTGGGTAAAACCGGTACTTGACCAACCGGTAATTTGCCTTCCGAGCTTTCTCTAACTCTTCGTAATAACCTTAATATTAAATGTTCACTGTGTGTTTCTATTAAAAAGCTCGCTTTTGAGCTTTTCTGAATAAGTAAATCGCCTAATTGAACTTGCAATCTAGGATGAATATGAAGTTCAGGCTGCTCTATTGCAATTATGCCTCGCTTAACATAGTGTGCTGCGACTAAAAGTGGAGTCAACTGTGATATACCAACCCCTACTTCGGTAGGCCAAACTGGTATTCGTGAATTTATATCCCATAAAAAAGGGGTAACTGCTTTAGAGTGATATTTTTGCTTAATGCTAGATTGCTCTAAGTCAGCAGTTAATGGATCGGACTCCAACATCAATCCCACACCGGTACTTAATTTATTATTACTTTTTAACCAGTCATCTACCTGCTTGTTTAGCTTTGCATCATTTCTAGCCAATAAATCCCATGCAGCTCTTCCATCATACCAATGCTTTTGCTCTGTATTTGAGTAAATATTAAAGTTTTGATCTGGAACTACCCGCAGTGGTCCGATATTAACACTCTCAGATAACAACCCGCACAACATATCTAAAGGAGCTATAAATAATTCGGTTAAGCATGCCGAGAGCTGTTGATTATGAAAGTAATCACCGTTTATGCCTATTTCAGGCTCAGTAATAGCGAGCTCTAGTTTTTGACCTAAAGGAGGAATACCAAGTTTGCTATGCCCTAAATAAATTGGCTTTATAGCCGCATCATCATTTGAATAAAACTCCATTTCTAAAAGGCCAGGTGTTTTATGCAATAGATAGTGATGCAGAGCCGAGACAAAGCCATCTTCAGAAATTCTCTCCTGCTCTATATCATTGTTATATATATTATTTAATAAATGAGGATGGATCAGGTCAAATTCACTAATTAGATTATCAATATAAAGAGATTGATCTGAGGGCTGTAAAGCTACATGTTTTAAATTAAGCTTTGAGATCGTCGTCTTAAAATCTTTTGATTCTGTACTCATTTCACCTAAAAGCTCACCGTCACCAAAAACTGTATAAGACTTTAGATATGCATTTTGCTTTTGATGAGACCAACTTATAACAAACTCTAATTCCAATTTTTCAACTTGTTCTTGAACCGAAGCTAATACAAATAGCGGATCGGCATCACTTATATTGCCTTTATCAATAAGAGATTCAACCATTTGGGTTGTTTCGGTTAAATACTCAACACCAATAGCACCTTGCTTATCTAATTCAACATTAATTGTGATGTCTTTTTCTAAGTCTTTACCATTTACTAAAGCAAAAAAACCATCAATGTACTTACCTTTAATAGCACTTATCTGATTTGGATTAGTAATTTTTTTAGTTAATAGTTGATGTAAATAAAATAAAGCCATTAAAACAGAGCTTTTACCTACACTATTGGGACCAAATAATAAAGTAACAGGCGCGAACTCTATTGTTTGCTTTTCTTTAAATGAACGAAAGTTAGTTAATGATAATTTACTTATTCTCATGGCTTTTCCTTAACCCAATAATAATTATTTCAGTAATACTGATTTTTCAATATTGCCTTCATTATTAAACTTGATGCTCATTCTCATTTCATCCTGTTTGAATATTTCAAGATGCTGCTCAATTGCTTCTTTTTGTTGAGCCATTAAGTTTAAATCACTAAGTAATGAGTGTGAGATTAAAGTAGCTGTATTATTTATATTTTCAGATCGCGTCTCCAGAGTTTCTGAAGAATTAAATAGCGACCCTTTATCTTGAAAATATTGAATAGATTTATTTCGGCATGCAACTACATACTTTTCAACTAATACTTTCCAATCGGCTTCTTTAATATCCATCCTTGTATATTCAGTATTTTGGGGATCTAAATAACCAAGAATAGCGATAGACATATTGTTAAATTTCATTAATAAATCGTAATCTCTACCAATAGATTCGACTTGTTTTACTCTTTTTTTAAAATCTGCATAAGTCGAACTTGTACCAAAATTATCGGCGTCATCCAGACCTTCAATTTGGCTTATTAAATATTTAAATTTATCAAATACCGATGAAACCCATACATGAGAGTCTTTAATGTTAGCTTCTATGTTAACTTTAATTGAACTGCCTAAACTGTCAGGGTTATTGTTCTTTTCGATAAGTGCTGCAACTTGTTCATAATATGAAATAGCGCCTTTGATTTTACCTGTATCTAATACCTCTAAATGTTTACTAATATCACCCAATGAAGAGTTAATAGCTTTTAAATTTTTGCTAATATCAGCTAAATGAGATTGTGCAACTGCAATGCTCGCTATATGAAAAGCGCCTGCTGCAAATTGTTTTACTCTTCCCCCCTCAACAATACGACCTTTGCCCACTATTTTTTTTGTATTAACATCAATTACATCAGCTAGTCTCTCGTTGGTCTTTGTGGTCATAATTGTATATTTACCAGCATCTAAACCTTTTTGTATATCCGCTTTAAACGCCAATTCAATTGTCCTATTAGGTATAGACATACCTGCTTTTGTTGCATCAGTTAAAAAGTGAGTTGCCCAACCATTCATCGCGCTGTCATTAGTAATATCAACAGAGTTTGTAGGAAGTTTATATATTTCGTGAGCAGTAATTATATTATTTCCTGATGAGTCCATTACTTTAAAATTAGAAGCAATACTTTCATCTTGCCCCTGTTTAAAATTATCTACATCATCCGAAGCTAATTTCAGGGCACTTTCTCTTTTCGCTTCTTCTTTATCGGATTTATAAGACTTAAGTTTTTTATTTTCAGTGATTAAATAAATCATTAAAAACAAAGAAACTATCGAAATAGCCACAATAACAATTACATAAATATTCATAAAAATCCTTTAGTGTATAAATGAATCAAACTCTACAGTTCGCCTGCAAAGGCTTTTTGGCTTAGTGAGTTAAATAATGAATTTCCACTCTCTTTATGTTCTGATAACTCCTTACTCAATCCATTCAATCGCCTAGCCATAGAATCGTATTTAACTTGCAGATTCAAAGGGACTAAGGGAACTGGGATACCTTTTACAATTCCCATATTTAATCCAGCCATAATTGCACCTTTTGTATTAGTTGCTAAATATTTCTGACAGTCTGGATGATATAAAAAATATGAATGTAGGAAACTAGATAAGCATTTATCTTTATCTAAAGTGATACAGCATATGTGTTTAGTATTAATTGAAGTAGGTATATCTTCAGGTACAACTGCACATCGGCCACAAGTGCCCATAATAGTTATAATTACATCATCAGGTTTGACTGTATATCGCTTTAACTGCTGATACTTTTCTTCTGTGATGAACCGCTGTTTTCCCCACTTAAACTTATTTTCAACTGCGTTATCAATACCTAATACTGCAATACCTTTTTCAACAAACTCACTATGCAATAACTGGCTACCGAATGGCCCTGTTCTCATACTCCCTTTTGTACTTTCAGCTACTTTTTCAACAGTAGTAATTTCCCAACCTTTCGTCTCAGGATCGCCGAACATATCAAGGAAGACGCTGCGTAGGAAGTCGTCGGCGAGTTGGATGGCTTGTTGGCGTTTGCGGCGGATGGCGTCCGCTTTATCTAAGATCGCGGCTATGTGCTCTTGCTCATCAAGTGGTGGCAGTGGGATTTCTAGCTCTTTAATTTGTCCCAAACTTAAGTTTGAAATAGTTGCCGTAACTTTCTTACCACTTATTTGCTGAAGTGCATCATTTGTTGTTAACCAATGTAACAAGTACCTCGGAAATAACTTACTCTTGTCAAACCTTAAGATTGCAACGGCTTGGTTGCAGTTTGCTTCTGGAAAGTCATCTGGAACAATGGCTACTCGACCAATAGTACCAGCAATAGTTATTAAAAAATCTCCGGCCATTATCTTTGAGCGATTTAGGGCATTATGAGTGTCCTCGCTGATATACAAAATATCTTTCAAGTGCACACTTGAACCAAATAGGTTCTGTATCCTCAAAAAAGGAACTCCTTCATCTTCAAATGCCATCCCAAGCGAAGTAGGTGTTGTCCCTTTAGTCACAACGCTACATAGTTCCCCCAACTTCCTTCTAGTTAGTAGTTTGCTCACAGCATTTTCTCCAATGCTTTTAAGTCGTCAAGAATTTCATTTTCTAAGCTCACTAATTTACCTAAAATCTCTTTTGGCGGATCGTAGCTTTCTTCCTCGTACACCACTTCTTTATAGCGGTTGATTGACAGGTCGTATTTATTGCTGGCTATGTCATCTTTACTTACCCAAAAGGCTTTCTGGGTTTTATCATTTTTATCACTTGTCGCTATGGCTTTATCGCGAGCTTTAAATTCGCTGATTAAGCTTGGTAAATCGTTTGCTTTTATTGGCGTGCGTTTGTCATCCAAGCTAAAACCGTCGGCTTGCACGTCGTAAAACCATACATGATCAGTGCTGCCGCCTTTGGTGAATATAAGTATGGCGGTTGATACACCAGCGTAGGGCTTAAACACCCCACTTGGTAGCGAAATTACGGCTTCTAGCTGGTTATTATCTACCAGTAATTTACGCAATTGTTGGTGCGCATTAGACGAGCCGAATAATACGCCGTCAGGTACGATAGTCGCTGAGCGACCACCAACACGTAACATACGCTCGATTAACGCAACAAACAGCAACTCGGTCTTTTTGGTTTTTACTTTTCGTAAAATTTCTGGACAAACGTCTTCTTCGTCTAGGCTGCCTTTAAATGGCGGGTTGGCGAGTATTATGTCAAAGCCTTCTTTTGCTTTTTGCGGGTAGTGCTCTTTAAAGTTTTGGCTTAGGGTATCTTGATAATGAATGCCCGGTTGTTTAATGCCGTGCATTACTAGGTTCATGGCGGCTACGCGAAGCATGGTGGCGTCAAAGTCAAAGCCGTTGAACATGTGCGCATCTATGTGGCTGCGCTGCTCTGGGGTTATTAAATCGCCTGAGTAGAGCAAGTTTTCGAGCGGTTTACCGCTGTCATCACATTGCACGTTGCCATTTATGTCAAGCACTGGTTCGCGCTCTATACCCTCGGCTGATGTGTATTTTTGTAATAGGTATTCGTAACTTACCGACAAAAAGCCACCAGTGCCGGTTGATGGGTCACATATTTGGCTGGTTACATCTGGGTCCATCATTTCGACCATGGCGCGTATAATATGGCGCGGCGTTCTAAATTGGCCGTTAATGCCTGCTGTAGTGAGTTTGCTAAGCAAGTATTCGTACAAATCGCCTTTGGTGTCTGAGTTTTCAAGCGGTAAGTCGTTTACCATTTCAACCGCTTTTACCAATAGGCTTTGCTTTTGAATCATTAATTGCGCGTCTTTCATAAACTCGTTAAATATCGCGCCTTCTGGCGATACATCGCCTGAGGTTTTTGAAAAGTACGGAAACAGCTCATCTTTAACCAGTTTGTATAACTCTTCTGCGCCTAAATGGCGCAGGTTTTGCCAACGAATGTGTTGCTCATCGTCGTTAAAGCGGCGGTTAAACGGCTGCTTAGTACGTGCGCTGCGTTTTTCGTCGGCTTGTTCGTTCATGTCGAGCATACGGGCGTACATTAAAAAAGTAATTTGCTCTACTACGGTCAGCGGGTTAGTGATGCCGCCTGTCCAAAATTCTTCCCATAGCTTGTCTATTTTACTTTTTAAAGGTCCGGTGATCATAGTTTTCCTAGTGTGAGCGGTTTATAACGCTCGTTGTATTGATTAAATTTTATATCATGGTGTTGGATGGCGCTCTGGCTTATCCAACATCGTCGGATGGCGCTTTGGCTTATCCGACCTACGTTTTATGCTATTTCAGCTTGGCTTAATAAATTTTCGATTAAGCGAATAATGGTGTCTTTTTCTTTTGGGTTTGACTCTGCCACTAGCAAAGTAATGGCCGCTAACCCTGTATCGTTTATTACTGGTTGATAATACTCGTTTAGCAGGCGTTGATTACGATTTAAAAAATCGACAAACAAAAACGCTGCAGTGCGTTTATTGCCATCACTAAATGGGTGGTTTTTCACAACAAAGTACAATTAATGCGCAGCTTTACTTTCTACGCTTGGGTAAGCAGGTTCACCGAATACGGTTTGATCTAACGCTCCCCAAATAGCTGCTAAACCATCATCACGTTCTTGTGCAAATAGCTTGGTAGCTTCGCCTTTGTTCATAAGGTTTTGCTTAAGCTGATCAATCGCGATTTTTGCATCATTAAGTGGTGTAAGTGCGCCGCCTAACTCCCCTTTTGGTGAATTAAGCAGTCCTTCATCATACTGTTGTAGCCATAAAAAGGTTTGCGTGTAACTGGCAATTATATCTACAAGCCCTGCTCCAAACTCACTGTTTTGTGGCAAAACAGCAATTCGTTTAACGAGTTGTAATGCGTTATTAAGCTCTGTTGCGTTTTGTGCTAATCGCTCTTGATTTAAGGTGTAGCCTTTTAATAAGTGCTGCTTTAACGTTTTAGTCGCCCATTGGCGAAAGCGTGTTGCTTGGGTTGAGTTAACGCGGTAGCCCACAGATATTATTGCATCAAGGTTGTAGTGTTTTAATTTACGTTTTACTTGGCGTTTACCCTCTTGGCGAACTACCGAGTAATCCTCGGTAGTTGCGTTTTCATCAAGTTCACCTGACTGATATATGTTTTTTAGGTGTAAACTAATGTTGTCTGTTGATGTTTTAAACAGTTCAGCAAGCTGAGATTGCGATAACCAGATACTTTCTTGCTGCACTTGCACTGCTAACTGTAGGCTACCATCTTCATTTTGAAACACTTCTACTTGATTAGCCATTTACACTATCACTTCTTTATCTACCGTTTGGTTTTTATCACCCAATTGTACATCAAACTGCTTAATAAATTGCTCAATTACGTCGGCTTGTTGCTGGCTAAATACGCCATCGAGCCCCATGTCGTGTATTTGGGTAAAGGGCGCATCGTAAAGCTGGGCTATTTCAATAGCGCCGTGGCGAATCAGGTGGTTTTTTAACATACCAATAAAGCGTTGTTGCTTGGCATTTACATGGGTGTGTATTTGCTGCACAAAGGTAGTAAAGCTCTGCTCTATGGCGTTTTTATCCATGCCGACTATGGTACGCAATATTTTGTCTAAGCTCGCGGTTGATTCGGGAAAAAACTCTTTTAATGTATTTAAATCTACACTTGGGTTTTGCGTATGCACTAACGAGCTTAATTGCGCTAAGTCGGCTTCGGTTACTTGTTCGCCGTTGCGGATTTTTTTAAGTACGCTGTCGGTTTCAAATAATGGGGTGAGTGTTTTTTCAACCTCTTGGCGATATATTTGATAATCAATAGAGACTATTTTTGTAAGCCTGTCGGCTTCGTGTATTTGATTTTCGTCTTCTTTTATATCAAGCACAAAATCACTTGTTGGCGGCTTCACGCTTTTATTACGCAGGTGAATAATACTGCGTAAATTAATGCGGCTTTGCTCAAGCGCTGCATGGGTTAAATACTGCCAATATTGCTGTGTTTGTATTTCTGCTATCGCAGGTGCTTTGCTACGCACTTCGTTTAGGTGCATTTGAAGCGATTCAACTTTGTTCATTATACTTTGTTTAGCTAAATCAATTTGGTTTGCATCGGTAAATATTAGTGTTTGGATAGTGGTTAGCTCTAAATCAAACTTATAGGCTTCACTTTGCCCCATTATGTTACGCCATTGCATAAGCGGCGCTACTTCTTCGAGTAACTTTTGTACATCATCAGGGATAAACTGATTAAGGCGTTTTAGGTCTTTAAAGGTTTCGACCACTTGCCAGTTGTCGCGCACCGATATTGATTCCATTGGCAGTAAGCAAATATCGTCGTGAATTAATTTTATTGTTTGGTCAAACACATCTATATTGGCTTTTTTGAGGGCAGTTTGTGCAAGGATTACACGTGCCTCAAATAGTTTTTGCAGTAACGATTTTGCTTGTTTTACGTCGTCTTCTTCTGGGTTTTCGTCAAAGTATTCAAAGTTTGCCCAGTGGTCGAATATTAAAAAGTGAGTTTTGTGCTGCCCTGGTCCATAGAGGTTTTCGCATAAGCGTGTGCCACGGCCAATCATTTGCCAAAACTTTACTTTTGATTTTATGGGTTTTGCAAATACCAGGTTTACGCATTCAGGCACGTCTATGCCGGTGTCGAGCATATCGACCGACACTGCTATACGCATGCTGTTTTCGTCGCTTGATTTAAAGTCGTCTATTAGCTCTTCGGCTCGTTCGTACTTTGAGTGAATAACGCGGCAAAAATTAGCACCATGCTGCGGGTAAAGCTCACTAAATAACTGGGCCATTAATTCGGCATGAGCTATGTTACGGGCGAATATAATTGTTTTACCGGGCAGTTGGCCGTCTTTATCGCGCAGACCTTTTTCCATTAGGTTACGCAGTATGAGCCTGTTGGTGTCTTTATTTTTAATAGCTTCGTCTATTTGTTTTGCGTCAAAATCGAGCTCGTTAGGGTCAATGCCTTGCTCTTCTAATTGGGCTATTTGCTCATCAGTTAGGTTGTCTTTTTTAATGCCTTCGCGCAAAAACTGCGTGGTGTAACTTACTATTTTGTAAGGGACTAAGTTGCCTTGTTCTATAGCATCTTCTAATGGGTAGTTAGCTGTGGGTAGTTTGTAATCGCAACCAAACAAATCACACGTTGAGCGCGATACCATTTCTACCGGTGTGGCGGTTAAGCCGACTTCTAGCGCGTCAAAGTATTTAAAAATATCACCATAAATATTGTAAATTGAACGGTGGGATTCATCGGCAACTATTAGGTCAAAATAGCCTACGTCGTACTTGTTCATTATGCGTAGCATACCTGGGTACGTTGCTATAAACACCCGCGCGCTGGCTGCTGTGTTTTTAGCGCTTTTACCTACAATATGCACTGGCTCTTTGGTGAATTCGGTAAAGGCGTTACCCGCTTGTTTACGTAGCTCTTTTCGGTCACATAAAAATAGTACGCGCTTAGCCCAACCTGCATCGAGCAGCCGTTTGGCAAGGGCAATAGATACGCGTGTTTTACCTGTGCCGGTTGCTTGCACAATAAGCGCTTTGCGGTGTTTATCACTAAAACGCTCACACACTCGGGTTATGGTTTCCATTTGATACAAACGCCCTGCCACAGCAGTATCTATCGGCGTTTTATTTAAGTCTTTTTTAAGTGTGCGCTGCTTTATTAAGTACTGTAGGGAACCTTTTGAGTAGTAACCGTATAAACCACGGCTATTATAGCCTTGCGTGTCGTCGAGAATTTTTATATCCCAGCCGTTTGAATAAAAAATAACGGGGCGTTGGCCATATTGCTTTTCGAGCGCATTGGCATAAAGCGTTGCTTGCTGGCGGCCTTTTTCGATATTTTCGCGTGTGCGTTTTGCCTCTATTACCGCAAGTGGTTTACCGTCGTCATCCCATAATACATAATCAACATAACCTACGCCTGTTGTTGTAGGTTGGTCGGTTACTTTTACTTCTTTGCCAACGTCTTCTGTTGATTCGTCGTCAAGTGCAACGTGCCAACCAGCATTACGTAAATCTAAATCGATAATGCGTTTACGGGTTTCGTCTTCGTTAAAGTTAAAACTAGAGTTAACAATTTGCTCATTGCGGGTTTTAACCTGAGCTAGCTTTTCTGCATCAATAGTTTGTTTTAGTTTTGCTGCTTGCTGCTGTGCTTGTTTTTGTGCAAGCTCTGCGGCTTCTAGTTCGTCAAGTGCGCGTTTTAAACGGGCCTGATTTTCGGCTAGTTGCTGAGTGAGTTGCTTGTTTTTTTTAGCAAACTCGGCATCACTTTGGTTAGTCGGCTGTGTTTGCTCAGGCGCTTTAAACTCTGGGCATTCTTGCTGCGTACCATTTGCATACGCCATAAATAAGTACGAGGCTACAAAGTAGCTTTCTTTTAATATCCAAATAGCTTGTTGTTGATCAACTTTGCCTTCGTGGGCTGCTTGGTTACCACTTTTACGAATGGCGTGTAGCTTATCGGTTATTAAACGCGGTACGGCACTGGTAAAGTCGTCGGCGGTAAGTTTATCAAAAATGTTAGACGTTGGTAAAACAGGTAAGCTAAGTTCTTTGTATAAGTAGCCTACTACTTTTTCGGCAAAGCAACGCAGCTTAACCAGTGAGCTTTGTGGATCGGTAATCGCATAGTCTTCTGCAAAAGCGGCTAACTGGTGTAGCTCTGGCCACTTAGATTGAATATGTTCAAAGTTCATTGATTGCTTCATTCCTGATTACTTCCTTATCAACTAATTTACCATGCGTTATTATTTTTATGCGTTTGCAAGCTTGCGAATATTAAGCCGTTATATTTATTTTTATATTGTGTGTTACTGCACTTAACCAGTAGCTTGTTTCAAAGCTTTGGTTATTGGAGTCAATCGCTATTTTTTTAGCAAGCTCGTTGGGTAACACCTTATTTATTTTACTCTTTATGCGGCTACAAGTTTGCTGCACAAAGGTTTTTTCCATTACCTTTAAATTACTGTGCAAACCATCTCTAAAATCTTCGGGCTCTATGCCAAACGTATCACGAAATATACGTAAATCACTGCTATTTTGCTGTAAAAGCATGAGGTATTCTTTGCTGTAACGCAAAGACTCTTCAAAATCACGACCCACAACTAGTTTTTTATGTTCACTTTGGCTGTATTGGTTTAACCATAAATAAAAGGCGGTTTCTTTTGCGGTAAGTTTAATTTCGATACCTGCAAAGGTGAGTGTTTTTGCTTTTGTGTTTACCTCTAGGGTTAAATCTTTTTTATGCGCTGAGTTTAAGCTTGCTACTGTTTGGCTAAACGATGCACTTTGCATATTGGCAATGAGGGTTTCGTCGATAGATTGGCGCATTCGTACAAAGGGAATTTCGGCAAGGGTAACCTTTGCTTTAATACAGTTTACTTGAGTGCCATTTTTGCCGTCAATAATGTGGTCATAAGGTGTTGGGTAGTAAAAGTCTCTAACAAATTCAAATTCGCTATTTACAAATACATGACTGAGTGAATCTTGCTCACGCCCCAATAAAGACATGGCATAACCTAAATAAAATGCCATTGTTTTACGGCCGCCTGCAATAGAGGCATGAATGCTAATATCATTTTTATTGGTGAGTTCAAACACTTTGCGAGTAATAAAATCGGCCATGTAGGTTTGTTCTATTTCAGATTTAGCATCATTAATAGGTTGGCCTTTATCGTCTTCTATTAGGCATATGTTTTCATCGGGAAGTTTAATGCAGGGAAGTTTATAATCTGCTATTAATTTAGCTAAATTACCTTGCTCAAATAATCCATCAGTAAGCATAGCCTTGGTGCTTTTTGTTGTAATAACAAAAATCTCTTCAGGCATAGGCTTACCCTGCTGATAAAGCGCAAAAAGCGTTTCGGTTAATACCTGCGGGCTTGCACCGGTAACTATTAGTAGTACATTCTTCATCAACGATCCTTTTGTATGAGGAATCTGCATAATACATAAATTACATAGTTAATGAAACTTGTTTGAGCTCAGTGGATTAGAGGCCTTATTTCTTGTCTTTAAACTACGGAGTATAAACAACAGTAGCTTTAATTTAATAACTCTTTAATCAGCACAGAACCCAACTGGCGTGTATTAAATGGATTTCCGTTACCATTTAAAATTGAAACACCCAACTCTTTAGCAATATCACGCAGGTAAGGCTTACTGGGTGTTACAAGCTCATTATTTAAAAATACTTCTATGGTGCCGTTTTCAAGCTCTACCAATTTGTAGTTATTCCATGTAGCTTCTTTTACATTTAGTAAAATACGTGGCTTAACAGGGGGGGTTATTAACTTACTCATCGCAATAGCGCTCTTACCTGTTGGCCCGATATTCATGAGTGGTTTTGCTTTTTCAACCGGGGCATCTAATAAAGTCTCAACCTGCATTTCTTCAGTATTTATTTTCAGGATAATAATGCGGTCAACCAACGCTAACGTATTTGTGTTAAAGCTTATATGGCCGCTTGACCCCATTTTAGCTGTTGTTTTTACCGATATCCGCTCACCACTACTTGATACAACATCGTACCCTGCTTGGTTAACCTCTGTTGCCATACGACCATTCGTGATTAGTGCAGCATAAAGCTCGCCTATTCGGCCGGTCAAGTGTCTTAGCTCAGTTGGGGGAACATCCCAGCTTAACTCCCTTTCTAACCAGCTCATAGCTTCACCTAGTGATTGAATAATTTGCATTTGAGTTAAAGCCATTTTATTTCCTTATTTGTATATATCTACTTTAAAACGTTTAGAGGTGTTTATGATTCATGCTAATTAAGCCCCCTGATATGCATACTGTATATGACCAATCTACGTCTCCTTTCACTTGTGCTTATTTTTAGCACTAGCAGAACTACATTTTTAGTATACCTAAGCAGTGCTTTTTTTGTAGGATACTAATACCAATCGACTTAAATATTTAGCCTTTTTAGCGTGTTAAATAAAGCGTTAAAGGCGTTATAAACTTCTTATGTGGAGCAACTACATGTCGAAATTTATGCCTTATTGTCACTCTATTTATCTATCCCTATAAATGTTTAGAAACCTAACACGATTGGTATAGAAGCGAATTAAAACTATCGGTTTTGGTAAAACGAGCTAAGAAAGGATAGAACTGCAACCTACAAGATTTAACGTAGTTTCAGGCACAAAAAAGGACGCTAAAAAGCGTCCTAATATTGAATGATGGTGGAGGAAGAGGGATTCGAACCCTCGTTAGGGATTAACCTAAACACACTTTCCAGGCGTGCGCCTTCAGCCACTCAGCCATTCCTCCACGGTGTTGCTTAGCAACAGCGCGTTATAGTATGAAATAGGTTACACAGGTGCAAGGTCTTTTTAAATTTGTGCTGTTAAGTGTCTAATAATCAATCAGCAATTTACTTTAGGCATAAAAAAACGGCTAAACCTTAAGGTTTAACCGTTTTTATGTATTAGGCTAATTACTTAGCCATGCTAGCTGTAAAGTCTAACATGCGATTAAGTGACTTGAGCGCGCCTTCGCGTAAGTCCATATCTACAAACACTTCTTTACCACGGGGGTCTATCAGAGCTTCTTCTATCGCTTTTAAGCCATTCATTGCCATCCACGGGCAATGTGCACAACTTTTACATGACGCGCCCTCACCCGCTGTTGGGGCTGCAAAAAACTCTTTTTCTGGGCATAGCTGCTGCATTTTGTAAAAAATACCGCGGTCTGTCGCTACAATAAACTTATCGTTATCCATTGTTTGCGCAGCTTTTATTAGTTGACTGGTTGAGCCAACCGCATCTGCCAGTGCCACTATTTCTGCAGGTGACTCTGGGTGCACCAATACACCCGCGTCTGGGTGCAGGGCTTTCATATCTTTAAGCGCTTTTGTTTTAAATTCATCGTGTACGATACATGCGCCGTTCCACATGATCATATCGGCGCCAGTATTTTTTTGAATGTAGCTACCAAGGTGTTTATCTGGGCCCCAAATAATTTTTTCACCTTGCTCATCTAGGTGCTCTACGATTTCAAGCGCGCACGATGAAGTTACAATCCAATCTGCACGGGCTTTAACCGCTGTAGAGGTGTTTGCATACACTACAACTTTACGATCAGGGTGCTGATCGCAAAACGCTGAAAACTCATCAATAGGGCAACCAATATCTAACGAACACGTTGCTTCTAGCGTTGGCATAACAACTGTTTTGTTTGGCGTTAAAATTTTAGCGGTTTCACCCATAAAACGTACGCCTGCAACGATTATCATGTCTGCATCGTGGCGTGCACCAAAACGTGCCATTTCTAATGAGTCGGCAACACAGCCCCCTGTTTCTTCGGCAAGTGCCTGAATTTCAGGATCTGTGTAGTAATGGGCTACCAGCACTGCATTTTTATCTTGCAGTAGTTGTTTAATACGTGCTTTATATTCGCCTTGCTCGTCTTTAGTTAACGGCGCTGGCTTAGGAGGAAAGATATAACCTTCAGGCATAATAGTTTGAGCTAGACTCATGTTCTCGACCACTTCATCTACAGTGCATTAATTACGGCAAATTATACGAGAATACACGGGCAAATAACAGCTATCTGGGCATGCTGTTTATAAATAAAAATAAGAAACTGATTTAAATAAAATAAGGGGAGTGTTGAGATTTTTTAGAAGTGGTGGGTCATGATGGACTTGAACCATCGACCAATGGATTAAAAGTCCACTGCTCTACCAACTGAGCTAATGACCCGCTCTAAATTCTGTGTAGAATTAACATGCTGCGTAAATCCGCCGATTAAACCAATCTTTACCTAAATAAAGAATGGTGGGTCATGATGGACTTGAACCATCGACCAATGGATTAAAAGTCCACTGCTCTACCAACTGAGCTAATGACCCGCTCTAAATTCTGTGTAAAATTAACACGCTGCGTAAATCCGCCGATTAAACCAATCTTTACTTTAATAAAGAATGGTGGGTCATGATGGACTTGAACCATCGACCAATGGATTAAAAGTCCACTGCTCTACCAACTGAGCTAATGACCCGCTCTGTGTGCTACTGTTTAAGTGAGCTGCGTAAATCCGCCGATTGAACCAATCTTTACCTAAATAAAGAATGGTGGGTCATGATGGACTTGAACCATCGACCAATGGATTAAAAGTCCACTGCTCTACCAACTGAGCTAATGACCCGCTCTGTGTGCTTACTATTAAGTGAGCTGCGTAAATCCGCCGATTGAACCAAACTTTACTTAAATAAAGAATGGTGGGTCATGATGGACTTGAACCATCGACCAATGGATTAAAAGTCCACTGCTCTACCAACTGAGCTAATGACCCGCTCTAAATTCTGTGTAAAATTAACACGCTGCGTAAATCCGCCGATTAAACCAATCTTTACTTTAATAAAGAATGGTGGGTCATGATGGACTTGAACCATCGACCAATGGATTAAAAGTCCACTGCTCTACCAACTGAGCTAATGACCCGCTCTGTGTGCTTACTATTTAAGTGAGCTGCGTAAATCCGCCGATTGAACCAATCTTTACCTAAATAAAGAATGGTGGGTCATGATGGACTTGAACCATCGACCAATGGATTAAAAGTCCACTGCTCTACCAACTGAGCTAATGACCCGCTCTGTGTGCTTACTATTAAGTGAGCTGCGTAAATCCGCCGATTGAACCAAACTTTACTTAAATAAAGAATGGTGGGTCATGATGGACTTGAACCATCGACCAATGGATTAAAAGTCCACTGCTCTACCAACTGAGCTAATGACCCGCTCTTTTTGCCGCATTTTGAGTGGGGTAACCATTCGTTTGCTGCGGGCGCTTATAATACTTATTTATAAAATGAGTGCAACCGAAAATGTCTCTTTTTTTCAGTTTTTATGCCTAGGTGAGCAAAATTAAAGCGTTTGTGCTCAAACTACATGCAAATACAAGATTCGCCGAGTATTTCTATGTAGTTTGAGCTTTAAATACACCGCTTAAATGCGTCCTAATTAGCTAGACGCTCGGTTGCAAGTTTTGCAGCAGTTGTACTTGGATATTGGTTAATTAGATCACCCAATATTTTTTGTGCCTCTTGATTCAGGCCTTGCTCTTGTAAAAGCGTGCCTAACTTTAACATGGCATCTGGTCGTTTATTTGAGTTAGGAAACTCATTAACCACAACTTTAAAATGCTCACTTGCTTTTACACCATCATTTTTAATGGTCAGCAACTGCCCAAGCCAATAATGTGCATTAGAGGCATACACAGAATTAGGATAGGTTGTTAAAAATGTTTGAAACTCAGGAATAGCTTGGTCGTAGCGTTTATCTTTCATTATTAGCGCTACTGCACGCTCATACGCTTCGTTTTCAGATAAGTCACTGCTATAGGTTTGTGCGTCGCTCGATTGCGTGTAATCGGTTGCAGGCGCAGCAGCGGGTTGTGTATACGCTTGGCTTACGCGGTTTTCTATTTCTTGATAAAGCTCACGCTGGCGCTGAAGTACTTTTTCAAGTTTATAACTTTGCTCTTCAGTAACACCGCGAATTTGGCTTACTTCATCTTGAAGTAGATTAAGTTGTTGCTGTAATTCAACTTGTAATAAGTTTCGCGACTGCATCATGTTTTCTAGTGACGCTAAACGCTTCTCTATGCTCGACTGTGAACTTGCAGCTTCTGAAACAGGAGCGGGAGCAGCCAAAACTTGGGTGCTCCCGCTCAATATCATGGCTGCCAAAATAATTTTCGGCTTCATAATATCTCTTATCTTAGTAAACTAGTACCGCACGGCGGTTTTTAGCGAAAGCTGATTCAGTGCGAGATTTAACCATTGGTTTCTCTTCACCGTAGCTAACTACTGACATTTGGCTAGCAGAAACACCTAAGCTTTGTAGGTATTTTTCTACAGCTTGGCCACGGTGCTCACCTAGTGCAATGTTGTACTCAGGCGTACCGCGCTCATCAGCGTGACCTTCAATTAATACTTTTACTGAAGGGTTCTGAACTAAAAACTCAGCATGTGCACGAAGTAATTCTGCGTACTTGTTCTCAACAGTTGCTTTGTCGAAGTCAAAGTAAATAATTTGTTCTTGACGAAGCGCTTCATACTTTTGACGAAGTTGCTCTTCTGCTTGTTGTTCAGGTGAAATTGTTGCTACTTCAACTGTATCCGTGTTTGTTGATTGCTCAACTGCACTTTGATTTGATTGGTTAGCTGCGCCTTCATCAATATCTGAAGATGAGCTACAAGCGGCTAATGTCATTACTGGCACAGCGATTAGCAGGCCTTTAAGTACTTTGTTAAGTTGCATTGAGTAGATTCCTATTTTTGAGTAAACCAGCAAATATTACTGTAAATATGGCGACCAAGCTGGCGCCTTTACTTGTCCGTCTAGCACGGGTAAACGTGCTTTAAAGCGACCGTCCATCGATACCAGCGCGAGTACCTGTTTATTATTATGAAGCGTGCTATAAATGATCATCGAACCATTTGGCGCTATGCTCGGTGATTCATCAAGGCGAGTTCGCGTTAATACTTGAAACGCGCCTGTAGCCAGCTCTTTCTTAGCAAGATGGTACTGCCCGTTGGTACGGTTAACCATCACTAATTCTTTACTGTCTGGCGTTATAGAACCCGCTAGGTTCATATCGCCGTCGAAGGTCAATCGTTGTGACCTACCAGTTCTTAAATTTAACTTATAAATCTGGGCATTACCACCCCTTTCAGATGTAAACACAATATCCTGGCCATTTGGATACCAAGATGGTTCAGTATCTATACTACGGTGGCGTGTAAGGCGTGTTTCTTTACGGGTTGCTAAATCTAAAACGTAAACTTCGGTTGCACCTGTTTTATCTTTAGAAAGCACCAATAACATTTTTTTGCCATCTGGTGAAAATTGCGGTGCACCGTTAATACCGCGGTAACTAGTGATCAGCTCACGCTTACCTGAGTATAGGTCTTGAATGTAAATTTGGCTTTGGCGGTTTTCAAACGTTACATACGCAAGCTTAGTTCCATCTGGTGACCAAGCTGGCGACATTAACGGCTCTTTTGAGCGCAATAATACTTGCTCGTTAAAGCCATCGTAATCGGCAACCACTAATTGGTATGGCTTAGCTTGGTCTTCACGTACGATTACATAAGCAATTTTAGTTAAAAACGCGCCTTTTTCACCGGTTAGCTTTTCATATACTACATCGCTTATGCGGTGTGAATAACGGCGAAAGCCACTTTCACCAATTACGCTTTCGCGTGCTTCTAAAATATGATCTTGGCTTTTTACTAGTTTACCGCTGCTCATCATTTGAGTTTGGCCACCGGTAATTTGCCCACGAATAACATCAACTAATTCGTAGCGTACTAAGTAACGCCCATCAGTTTGTTGCTCTACCTCGCCTACTACAACCGCTTCTACACCTTGGTTTACCCATGCTGCGTAGTCAATGTCGCCGTCTTTATTAGGAAGCTGTGGCATTTGTGCTACATCTACCGGTTTAAACTTACCACTGCGCATTAAATCGGCAGCAATTACATCGCTCAATTTTTGTGGAATTGGGCCAACACCGTTGTATTTAAAAGGCACGATGGCAATAGGACGTGCGCCGTCTACACCTTCAGTTATTACAATTTCAAGTGCCGCATTTGCCACACCCTGAAATCCTAATAATATAACTACAAAGGCTACTTTAATTTTGCTGAACATATCATTCCTTTAAAATTCTGGCTTGATTGTTAAATTAATATTCTTAAGTTGCTCGAATACGTCTTTGTCTTTAGATACAGGTAATGTATCGGCCATGCGCACAGCTCTAAGTGCAGCTTCACACACTAGCTTATCACCCCCTAACGATTTAACTTGCGTTACTAAACCATTAAACCCAAGACGAATATTTACTCGACACTGTTGGTTTTTCATTTTTTCATCAATCAGTAAGTTTTGCTGAATGCGCGCCATAATTAAAGCACGGTACTTATCAACTTCGCTTACTACTTGCTGTTGGCGTATTTTACTACGTGCAGCCTGCTCTTTAGCAAGTTGTTCTTGTAACATTTGCTCTTGCAGCGCTTGCTGACGTTTACGCTCTGCTTCTTTTGCACGTTCTTTAGCTTCTGCTTCACGCTTTTTACGCTCTGCTTCGGCTTTTTTCAGTGCCTCTTCTTCTGCTTTGCGTTTATCTGCAGCAGCTTTAGCAGCGTTTTCAGCTTCTTGCTTTTGCTTTTCAGCTTGTTTTGCTTTAGCACGCTCTTTTTGTTCAATTTCGCGCGCTTTTTTAGCTTCAGCCTCAGCTTGTGCTTTTTCTTTCTCTTTTGCTTTGCGCTGTTGCTCTAGCTTTTTAATATTACGCGCTTCGGCTTCACGCTGTTTACGCGCATTGGCGGCTCTGCGTTCTAAGTCGCGAATGCGTTTATCTTCAGCGCGTTTTTTAGCATCTTCTTTTTTTTGTAGCTCAGCAATTTTTTGCTCAACTTGTTTTTGATCAACCGTGACCGCCGAAACCGCATTATCAGGCTCAGGAATAGCCGAATTAAGAGTCACTTCCATTACTTTAGGTGCCGGTGGGTGTATATTTGCAGTTGCCCACAAAAAGCCCCCTAAACCTAAATGTAAAAGTACTGACTTGATTATAGAACTATTCATGTTACTACTGTGTCCCCTCAAAGGATTCTGTCATTAAACCCACAGATGGTACGCCAGCATTCTTTAAAAAGTCCATTAATAACAACACTTCTTGGTAAGAAACCTTACCAGAGCCTTTAATCATTACTGGTACATCAGGGTTTTTCATTAGCTGTAGCTTAATAACCGCGGCCACATCAAGTGCTTCCATCGGCTCCTCTGGATCAGTGCCTATGCTTACATAGTACTTACCTGCCGAGTCAATTGAGGCAATAATAGGCGGCGTGTCTTTAGTATCAACTAAATCCGACTCTTCCATTTTTGGTAAATCAACTTTTACACCGTGAGTAATAAGCGGTGCTGTTGCCATAAATATAATTAGCAATACCAACATTACATCAATGTAAGGTACTACATTAATTTCTGCGACCGGACGGCGCTTCTTACGCTGATACATTCGCTTTAGCCTCTATTTGGGTAGCTGCTTGACGGTGTAAAATATTGGCAAATTCTTCCATAAAGTTGATGTAGTGTGATTCTAGTTTTTCAACTTTATTAGCAAAGCGGTTATACGCAATAACAGCCGGAATAGCCGCAAATAAGCCCATTGCCGTTGCAATAAGTGCCTCAGCAATACCTGGCGCTACCATTTGTAATGTTGCTTGCTTCACTTCACCAAGTGCAATAAAGGCATTCATAATACCCCACACCGTACCGAATAAGCCGATATATGGGCTAATTGAACCCACTGTCGCTAAAAACGATAAGCTCGATTCTAGTTTTTCAATTTCACGTGACAGTGCCACACGCATAGAGCGATGCGTACCTTCCATTACAATGCCAGCACTTTGAAAGGTGTTCTTTTTATGGCGTGCAAACTCTTTAAAGCCTGATGTAAATAACGCTTCAATACCATGAGATTGACCGCTACGTGATGAGATTTCGTTGTATAGTTTGCTTAAGTCGATACCTGACCAAAATTTTTGTTCGAATTTTTTTGCATCAGACAAGGCGTCGCTAATTGCTTTTTTGCGCTGAAAAATAATTGCCCATGACATAACAGACATTGCTACTAGCGCTAGCATTACTAACTGCACAAGCAAACTGGCTTCTAGAATTAGATCTAAAAAATTAAGCCCTGATCCCACGTTAAACTCCTAAATAATTTCAAAAAACGTCAATTTGGTTATTTTGTGTAAATAAGACCATTGTAACGGCCATAAGTTGCATCTAGTGTATCGAGTCAAGGGTTTACTGACAACGATATTGCTATGAATTGGCAACAAAAAACGTTAAACATACGCTTAATCGCTCGTTTGTTTCTAAAACGCGACTACCGCGTTTAGTAAAACACAACTTAATACTACAAAAGTGCGTAAATATACGCAGTAAACTTAATAAAACGCACCGTTTATTCATAAAAAGTGCATAAGCACGCAAAAGTAATTCAAGCCACTTTGCATGTACTAATATAACTAATACTGTAACAATACAGCTCAGACCAGTTATTTATTAATTTTCAGCCACTTATAAAATTAACGAATAATTAACGTACAAGTTTCGAACAACAATAAAATTCATCAGATTAGTTTTTCTTATCTGAAATTTTAAATTTTCTAGTTTGAACAAAAAATGCTTATTCCGTATTATTCTCCCATACCGAGCTTACGCACTGAATGAAACATTTTTCATTAAGCCAAGTTCTTAGTAATAGGATTTTTAATCGTATTACATTGTTTTACTCTTTTTGGATAAAACCTGATTAAGTAAAACGTAGTTCCCTGGATTACTTCCTTCAACTTGTTGTTTGCCCGCATTATATGCGGGCTTTTTTTTGCCTAAATTTTACCACCAACTTGGCATACAATAAGTATAAATTACACAATCTATTTAATTACCAACGGTGTATTTACTGTCTTTTTTTACCCGTTCGTATCTTTGAATTATCTACTTTCAGATAACAAGCATGTTTATTACAAGGTAAAACTTATTAACACAATTAGCGCCACGTCTAATCTCTTATGCTGCTACTGTTTTAAAGCTAACTGGTTTTAATGGTACGCAGCATAGCCACGCCAGTCTTAACGTTAAGTGAATTACAAAACGATTTTAATTTATTGGTTACATTTGCAACAAAGTGGCTGAAAGCTGAGTAAGTTTTAAAAAATTATACTAATTTTCTTAATTAAGTGAGCTATGTTGAGGCTGGAAAAACGTGTTGATAGCTAGGCAAAAAATTCGCTATTTAGTTGTTCTTGGCAATTGCTCCTGCATTGCTATACCTTCTGCATACAGTCGTAAATAAGAGTTTTTAACGCAGGTAGCGACACGTTTACCTCGCAAAATGATTAAGTGTTATTGCAAATTGGTATTACATTTAACAGAGGAAGTAGCCCGCTACATTTACTGTAACAGGCTAAAGAGGGGTTAATCTTGTTTTGGGAGTAAACCAAAGTGATGATACGCATTGTCAGACACAATTCGCCCGCGCGGTGTGCGCTGAATAAAGCCTTGCTGAATTAAAAATGGCTCTATTACATCTTCAATGGTTTCTTTTTCTTCGCCTATGGCGGCGGCTAAATTATCTAGCCCTACAGGCCCACCCATAAATTTTTCGATAATGGCAAGTAAGTATTTACGGTCCATGTAATCAAACCCGCTTTTATCTACGTCAATCATATCAAGGGCAAGTTCGGCAACGGAGGCGTTTACTGTACCATCTGATTTTACTTGCGTGTAATCGCGCACACGGCGCAATAAGCGGTTAGCTATACGCGGTGTGCCTCGTGAGCGTTTTGCAATTTCGGTAGCGCCATCGTCGCACATTTGTAAATCTAGGTAATGTGCAGAGCGCCCCACTATATGTGATAAGTCAGCTACTGAGTAAAACTCTAAGCGCTGCACTATACCAAAACGGTCTCTTAGTGGTGAGGTAAGTGAGCCTGCGCGTGTTGTCGCGCCAATAAGCGTAAACGGCGGTAAGTCTAATTTAATAGAGCGTGCAGCGGGGCCTTCACCAATCATAATATCGAGTTGGTAATCTTCCATTGCGGGGTAAAGTATTTCTTCAACTTGTGGGCTGAGTCTGTGTATTTCATCAATAAACAGCACATCGCCTTCTTCAAGGTTGGTAAGCAATGCAGCAAGATCGCCGGCTTTTTCAAGTACTGGGCCTGAAGTGGTTTTAATACTTACATTAAGCTCATTGGCCACAATATTAGCAAGCGTGGTTTTACCTAAGCCCGGCGGGCCAAATATTAATAGATGATCGAGCGCTTCACCGCGGCTGCGCGCTGCCTCTATAAATATTTCCATTTGCTGCTTAACATGCGGCTGACCTTTGTAGTCGGCTAAAAGCTTGGGCCTTATTGCGCGGTCTATGGTGTCTTCGTTGGTTTTTTCGCTCGCGTCAATTAAACGATCAGCTTCAATCATGGGTTACTCACAACATTGATTTTAAAGATTCTTTAATAAGAACCTCAGTAGACATATCGGGTTTACTTACCGATTTTACTGCTTTTTGCGCCTGTGGCAATTTATAACCAAGCGCAACAAGTGCCGATACGGCATCGTCTGCAGCATTATTGGCAATTGTTGCATCGCTAGGAGGCTCTATAACGGCATTATCGCTAAATGGCGTAAATAAATCGTTACCCCAATCTTTTAAGCGGTCTTTCATTTCAAGCACTAAACGCTCAGCAGTTTTTTTACCCACACCCGGTAATTTAACCAATGTTGTGGCATCTTCGTTGTTTACGCAACTAACAAATTGTTGCGCCGACATGCCCGACAATATTGCTAAGCCTAGTTTAGGGCCCACACCATTTGCTTTTAATAGTTCTCTAAAAAGCGCGCGCTCGGTTTTATTATTAAAGCCAAATAATAGTTGTGCGTCTTCGCGTACTACAAAGTGCGTGTACACTATGGCGTTTTCGCCAATATTGGGTAAGTCGTAAAAACAGGTCATGGGCATTTGTACTTCGTAGCCTACGCCGCTTACTTCTAATAAAATTTCGGGCGGCTGCTTTTCAACTAAAATGCCATTTAAACGGCCAATCATATTTATTTCCTTAAACGTCCTCTAACGGTTTTGCTTGCGCTACCCGCTAGTTTTATTAAATTTTGTTCTGAGTGCGCATGGCAAATTGCAATGGCAAGCGCATCGGCCGCATCGGCTTGCGGTGTGCCAGGTAATTTTAAAATATTTTTTACCATGTGTTGCACTTGCGATTTATCGGCGCCGCCATTACCTACCACGGCTTGTTTAATTTGCCGGGCTGAGTATTCAAATACGGGTAAGTCGGCCATAGAGGCTCCCACTATCGCGGCTCCTCGGGCTTGACCAAGTTTTAGCGCGGCATCCGGGTTATGCGCCATAAATACTTTTTCTATGGCAAAGGTTTCGGGGGAGAACTGCTCTATTATTTGCGTGATCCCTTGGTAGATCATTTTTAATCGTATGGGGAACTCATGCTCGGCTAATTTAATACACCCGCTTCCTAAATAGGTAAATTTAGCGCCTTGATGCGCAACCACACCATAACCGGTTAAACGCGAACCTGGGTCTATCCCTAAAATAATGGCCAAACAGCACACTCATTATTGTTATTTTTCAATAACGGTAATAATGCCAGAGCACTGTATAAATTACCAGTGGCGAGTAAAAACAAAAACGCCCGCAACTTAGTGCGGGCGTTCAGCGTTAAAAGTATAGCTTAGGCTAAAGCACGTACTAAGCCTTGGGTATTTTGTTTAAGTTTACGGGCAATCATAAAGTAGCCAAGCGCGGCTACAAACACCCCGCCCGACACAGGCCCTATTAGCCAAATTGCTGGGTGCAATTTACCGGCTAAGTCAAACATTTGCTGCTGAACAATCAATAAGGCTACATCACTAAATAATGCGGCTACAAACCCAGCTAAGCCACCTAATAGCAAAAACTCATAAAGCGTCGCATTTTTTATTAACCGCCCTTTGGCGCCTAAAGTTCGCAGTATTACTATTTCTTGCATTCGCTCGCCAAGGCTCGCTTGCACCTGAGATATAAGCACTAATGCGCCACACAAAACCACAATAGCAAGCACAAAGCCAATAGCTAACGACACCTGCTCAATGGTTGATTGTATTTGCTTAACAAAGTTATCTACATCGATGGCAGTAATGGTTGGATAAGTGCGCAGTAACTGGCTAAACGCTTTCTTTTGCTCTGGCTCTATACGCACAGATGAAATATACGTTGCCGGAAAATCTTTTAGCACATCGGGGCTTAAAATAATAAAAAAGTTAGGTTTTAGCGTCGCCCAATTTACTTTACGCACACTGGTAATTTTGGCGTCAAATGATTGCGCACCAATTAAAAATGTTAAGGTGTCGCCTATTTCTACGTCTAGGCGCTCTAACATAGACTCCTCAACCGATGCCTCACCCACTGCGCCTTCGCCAAACCACTGCCCTTGCACAATTTCGTTTTGGGCTGGCACATTATCAAGCCAGGTTAGATTAAGCTCACGGCCAATGCCTGAACGCGCTTCTTCATCTTTTTTCTCGTTATCTTGCAACGACACTTTACGCGCAACAAGCTCGCCATTTACCGCATTTACTCGCCCACGAATGGTTGGATAAAAATCCGAAACTAAAATATCGTTCTCTGCTAGGTAATTATTTACAGGCTCAAGTTCGTTTTGCGTAATATTAACTAAAAATGCATTAGGCGCATCGGCGGGTAATTGAGACTGCCAATCTGAGATCATGTCATTTTTAAGCACAATCAAAAACAATAGCAATTTTATCGCCAATGAAAAGCTAATAAGCTGCACCGCATTTACGTTGGCACGCTTTTGTATAGAGGCAATGGCTAACGACCAACTATTGCCTGGTTTTAAACCTAATTTACGGCCACCGCCAAATATTAATTTTGAAATAACAAACAAAACCGCAATCAAAGCAAGCGTGGAGACAAATAAAATAAGCGTTATTTTAATGTTGTTACTAAATAACCACATTAATAAAAACACCGTAAGCGCGCTTAAACCTAAGTGCACACGGCTTACCGCTAGTCTGTCGCCTAAATTACGGCGCAATACTCTAAGCGGTGGAATATCAAATAAATCAAGCAGTGGCTTAATAGAGAACATAACTGCACATATAACGCCTGTGCTAATTGCCACCAGCCAAGGTTTAAACCCGGCGGCAGGTAAGCTCATATCCATGCTTTTTGCTAAATAACCAGTGGCTATTTCTTGCAATCCGTAACCTATGGCTAATCCCACAATAACCGCTAAAGCACACACCATGAGTAAGTGCATAAAATATATTTTACGAATTAATGCACGGCTTCCGCCAAGTGTTTTCATCATTGCTACGGGGTCGTATTGGCGCTCACAATAACGCTTAGCCGACACAGCAATAGCAACCGTAGCCAAAATAATGCCCAGCAAACCGGCCAGTAATAAAAAGCTTTCTGCACGGTTTAAGCTATTTGATATGGGTGATTGCCTATCTTTTACGCCATACCAACGTTGATTTTCCGCCATTTGCGGCTTTAACCATTCATAAAACCGGGTTATATCTGATTCATCGCCTGCGTAGAGTTGGCGATAATTTACTCGGCTGCCAGGTTGAATAACCTCAGTTTTTGCAACATCAGCAATATTTATAAGCACTCTGCGGCTGCTCGAAAATACATTAAACGGCGCATCTGGCTCTTCAACCACCACTTTTTCTACATTAAATACTGCTGCGCCTAGCTCTACTTGGCTGCCAATATCAATATTTAAGCTGTAAAAAACCGATTCGCTTAGCCACACATTGCCAGGCTTTGGGCCGCCCTGCGCTACTTGAGTTTCGCCAAGCAAAGATGATTTAACTTTTAACTCGCCTTTTAACGGGTATTCGTTAGACGCCGCTTTTACCGAGGTAAATTGCATCTCGTCGTTGGCAAATAACATGGTATCAAAGTAGATCATTTGCGCAGTTTGTAAGTTTTCTTGTTTGGCTTTGCTAATAAACGCCGTATCTAGCTCATGGGCGCTTGCCAGTACTCTATCTGCGGCAATAAACGCGCTACTTTTTTGCGCTATGCTTTGTGCTATTCGCTCAGTGACCATAGACAGTGTAAGCACCGTTAACACCGCCAGCGCAATGGCGGCACTAATTACCGTAAGTTCGCCGCGGCGAAATTCACGTGCAAATAATTTAAGTGCTAACTTAGCCCACATTCGCTACGTCCTCTTTTGAGTTTTTAACTAAGCAGCCCGCTTCAATTTGTACAATATGCTGGCACTTTTGCGCGAGTGCTTCATCGTGAGTTACTAAAATTAGCGTTGTGCCGTGCTGCTGGTTTAAATCAAATAATAGTGACTCCACCATTTTGCCGTTTTTACTGTCTAAATTTGCAGAGGGCTCATCGGCAAATAAAATTTTAGGTGTGCCAATAAAAGCGCGGGCAATGGCTACACGTTGCTGCTCACCACCAGAGAGTTGCGATGGGTAATGATCAATACGATGGCTCAGTCCCACTTTTTCTAATAGGGCTAAAGCTTGCTCTTTGGCATCGCTTTCGCCAGCAAGCTCTGCCGGCAGCATCACGTTTTCAAGTGCGGTTAAGCTTTGTACCAACATAAAAGATTGAAATACAAAACCTACTTTTTCTGCACGCAATGCCGCGCGTTGCTCTTCATCTAATTTATGTAGCGGCTCGCCATCAAGGGTAATTTCACCACTGCTGGCGGTATCTAGCCCCGCTAATAAACTTAATAACGTGGATTTTCCTGAGCCAGAGGTGCCAACAATAGCAACTGACTCGCCATGCTTGACATTAAAGCTGATGTCGCTGAGGATGGGCAACTCACCTTCGAAGGTAGAAACTACTTTAGACAAACCATTTACTTGAATAATATTTAATTGAGAAAGCGCTGACATATGACTCATTCAATCCTACGTTTTGTATTCGTTTTATTTTTAGTTATCAAACCACTTAGTGCGGCGGCCGACAACACGATTTTAATACTTGGAGACAGTTTAAGTGCAGCCTATGGGCTTAAACAAGAGCAAGGCTGGGTTAAATTGTTACAAGATAAATACGATGCAGAGCAGCGTAATATAGAGCTAATTAATGCCAGTATTAGTGGCGAAACTACCGGTGGCGCTTTACGCAGGCTAGATGCCTTACTCGAGCAATACCAACCAAGCCATGTACTTATTGAGCTTGGTGCTAATGATGGATTGCGTGGTTTTCCGGTAACAAAAATGCAGGCCAACTTAACGGATTTAATCGAAAAAAGCCAAGCAGCAGGTGCGATGGTTGCATTAATGGAAATTTACATTCCCCCTAATTATGGGCCGCGTTACAGCAAAATGTTCACCGACAGTTTTACACAAGTAAGTGAAAAAACAAATGCTCATTTACTTAACTTTTTTATGCTTAATGTGGCAGATAAGCCAAACTTAATGCAAAGAGATCAATTACATCCAAATAAAGAAGCACAACCGCTGATACGCGATGAAATGTATGACTCGATCAACCAATGGTTAAATAAAGATTAGCCCGCCTTGTTCTTTGGTGGCTTAACATGCGCTGCACGGCATATGCTTACTAAGGGCGATACGTCCTTAGCTTAAAGTTTTTTAGCTCATTTGCACAATAAACACGCAAACAAACAATCACTTATTGATTTTTAATAAAATATACGTACTATTGCAAACAACGTCGGTATGTAGCGCAGCTTGGTAGCGCACTGTCATGGGGTGTCAGGGGTCGCAGGTTCAAATCCTGCCATACCGACCATTTAACCTCCTCTTTATTTCTTTTTCACTGTCATTTTTCTGTATTACCTTGTATACCTAGCATTTAATACTATGTGTTTAAGGATGACTTATGAAAAAACGTATTGTATTTCCTCTGCTTTTATCTCTTTTTATTTCAAGCTTTGCGTTTGCTCAGGGTAGTTTTCGACTTAAAAACGGAAATCTATTAAGTGTGGGTAAAACTAAATCTGACATTATAGCTGTAGTGGGCGCACCACTTTATAAAGATGTACTTAATGAAGCTGTTGATATTGGTAATGCCGACAATTTAGTTAAAACAGAAGAGTTTACTTATAAACTAAAAGGGTCAATTGGTGGGATGTACATTGTATTGATCCGTTTTGAAAATAATATTGTGACCAGTATTAGTTCAAAACAAGTCGACAGGCTTTAAATATTTTAGAGTTAGTTTTAAGCATTTAAAAGCGCCATACGGCGCTTTTAAGTTTTTATTAGTGTGTACGCCCTACGCCGTTACGCACCATGTCTTTACCGTTTTCAAATACCTCGGCTGTTATGCCACGCGCCAGTAATAACTGTTGTTTGTCGTCAAATACTGCAACAAAATGGCTGCCGTCTTTATTGCTTGTAGCCATACCTACACCCGATACACCTTTTAAGCCTAAGCCGCCGTTTTCTACCATTACTAAAAAGTTCTCTAGCTCTGCTAGGTTGTCGATTATGTCGTGCTCGTTATTCATAAATTGCTCTTTGTAAAATCTACTTGGTTAATGCCTATTCGTAAAACGTAACCACTAAATTAAGCGAATAGGTATAAATTACTTGGGCGCTATTTTATAGCCGATTAAAATAAACATAAACCTTTGTATCGGGTTATTAAGTATATTTAGTACTAGCGCTTAAGGTTAAAAGCGCTCTACATTCAGTGACAAATTACTTAATGCGCAACCATACGGCTGGGTATTAATGCGGTAATAATGCGTATTTTTTGTGGCAGTTAAATTTATTAAAAGGTCATCGTGTTGCCCTACCGCACTTTGCTCTTGGCTTAGGCACATAGCTTGCGTAAGCGAGCGTAGTTTTGAATCGCTTAAAATATTGGCAAAACGCTGCACCGGTAAAGGTGGTATTTTAATAGGCGCTAATGCTTGGCTAATGGTGCGCTCGCTAAGTTCAAACCCGGTATTAGTAATATCTATTACACTGCGAGCAGGCCAGTACGAGTAGTTATAGCTGTTTGCTTTTTGCTGCGTACTTAAATGCGCAACCCCACTTTGCCCTATTACGGTCATTAAATTTCCTTTATTGGATTTAATAACAACGAGGGCTGTATTTTCATCAATACCAAAACCGTGCTTAATATCACCGTTTTTTTGCTTTGCGGTATTTAATGTACCCGCTAGGTTTAGCGTTTGATTTTGCTCACTAAAGCGGGTACTGAGTGGCCCATAGGTAAACGTGTTTAACCCGTTAAGCGCAGTAGGCTGTGGGGCAAGCTTTGCTTTTAATATCGCTTCGCTTTGGTGCTGTGAGAGATAGACGTTTTCACTTTGTATTTTGCTTCCTGCACCTAGCCCTACAATAACAGGGCGAGTTTTAAGCGCGTTAGTCCAAGGGTAGGCAGTATTATTTTCATCATACAGTGCTTTTAAAGCATTTTTAGCCGTGCCGTCGCTAAATAAAACACCGGTGCTGGTGTTTATTAAATTAACTAACGCCTCAACCCCATTATTACAAAGTGTTTGCTCAGCCTTTATGAGCTCAGGGTATACATTGCTGCGATTATACAGGTTCATTTGTGAGTGACGCAGCGCCGGTAAATCAGTACAGGTATTGTTAGTAATTGCTTTAGCAAGTGCAGGTGTAAGCGGCAACCATTGGCTGGTTACACCTTTTGGTAAAAGTGTTTTAAGCGCCTCTACCTGTGCGTATGGGTCGCGCTGGGCTGCGCTAATAATTAATAAGGTAGGTGTTGGGTTAGCAACCTTTAAGCTCCCCGCTATAAATTGCAATATGCCGTTGCTTGGTGGCTCAGATTTTGGGGTGGTGTTTACATGAGGTTGTTCGAGCATATCAAACACAAAGTTAAACTCTTGCTTTGTTAGGCTATTAAGTTGCTCGTTGTTTATATCGCGCCATTGCCAAAGCAGCTCACTTTTAGAGACTGCGTTTGCATTTTTGCTACTAAGGGCACGTAAGGTATTTAAAACATTTGCTTGGTTATTTGAATTGTTAGTAGGCCAATTTAACTTTATTTGCTCAAGGTTAGCATTGGTTACCTTAAACACGCTTTGTGACTTTGAGTTATTTTGCGTATTGCAACTTTGCGCCGTATTAGCACTGCAGCTATTAATTGTACTACCGGCTAAAATAAGGGTTTGCTCTTGCTGCTGGGCAGACCCTTTAAATGAAAATAAAGTAAATAAAACGAATATAAAGCTCACTCGCTTTGTAAAAAAAGCACGGGTACGCATAACGCTCTCAAAAATGATCTAAATAGGCGTTAAGTTTAACAGCATGTAATGGCAGGCTAAATAGTAAATGTGGGTCTCAATGATTGCGACACATGGCATTAGTGTATAAAGCTAGTTTGACTGCTAGTTACAAAAGCGCGATGTGCGTTTTACGCAGCCAATACTCTTACATTTAACCATTAATCTTACTTATTATGCTTACTTTGTTTTACAAACAAATTAGAGGCTATATCAATAGGGTAATTATCGTTTATTAGCTCGCTAATAAATTCAGAACACGCAGATGGCGGAGCAATTAAATAGCTTTTATGCTTAGCGCGCGTGATCCCTACGTACAATAAACGTCGCTCCTCTGAATGATTAAAGGTATCTGGTGCGGGCAATAATGCCTCAACAAGTAAATTACCAGAGTTATCGCTTGGAAAACCTAACTTTCCCTGCTCAAAACCTATAATAATACAGTAATCGGCTTCGAGTCCTTTAGAGCCATGCAGTGTCCAAAAGTGCAGTGGGTTAGCAAAGTTGTTACCTGCTAAGTGCTGCTCTACCTCATTAAGCATAAACCGATAACGGCTCAATACGGCAATACTGGCCGTGCTATTATTTTTATTAATTGTGGCTATAGTTTGCTGCACTTTTAGTGCTACTGACTTTTTACCTTGGTGTAAATCGTCAAGTAACACAACTTGAGGGGTGCTTACTTGCGTATGTGTGGTGATGTGCTTTTTATATTGTTCAGGGTTTTGCATTACAAAGCGCCCCGCTACCTCACTAATACTGTTGTTATATCTAAACGTTTTTTGCAATAACGTGAGTGAGTGACTGCCTATTAAATCGTTAAACTGTGTGGTGAGCGCCAAATTACCGCCTGAAAACCGATAAATAGCCTGCCAATCATCGCCAACCGCAGTAAAACAAGGTTGTGGACCACTCTTTATTAACGTATTTAAAAACGCCATGCGTGCGCATGAAATATCTTGAAATTCATCAACTAAAATGTGGCGCCAAGGTACACTTACCTCCCCCGACTTAACCGCCTGAGCTGCGCTTGCAATCATGTCGTCAAAATCAATAGCATCTTGCTCTTTTAATTTTTCGTAGTATGCACGCTGCATTGCCACCAATAATGTTGCATAACTTTTATGATTTATAATGCCACTTTTAGCTATTCGCGCTGCTATTTGAGTGTTAGATAACTGCTCACCCCGTATTGCGCTTAGGCAGTTTAAGTACTTATTTATATTTTGCTTTAACAGCCCTGTTGCAGATAAACGCTCGTACACTGCGTGGTTATCTACGGGGTTAATGTTCACTTTATGTTTTTGTAGTTGTGCTTTTAAACGCTGCTCAAGCTGACCTTCTTGCCAGTTATAATGAAATGTTTGCACCAACGCATGGCCCTGTTTTTTATGGTGCGCGCGTACATATTTAATATGCTCGCTATTGTGAAAGTTAGCCGCGTGCTGCACTGAATTACCTTGCCTATCTGTCACAAAATGCGCCAAGTAAACCTGGTGCTGTGGCAAGTAAAAATCGGCGGTGTCATCATTTTGGTAAGTGTGTTCAATACCATACATATAAAGCCAGTTGGCAACTAATAAGTGCTGATAACTGCTTACTTTTAGCCCCGATAGGGTGTGATAGGTTTGTGCTTTTATTGCGGTTTTAGTTGCGGTTCTAGTTTCGGTATTGAGGCTATCAGTAGGTTCATACAGGGTCTCAACAAAGGTTTTACAAAAACGTGAGTCTGTTTTTAGGGTATTACTAAGCCACTGGGTAAACCATTTATTAAGCGCCATAGCATCGTTTGCAAAAGGCGATAAGCTACGTGTTTTATTAGCGCTTTGCAGTAACTTAAGCCCCAGCGCATGAAAGGTTAAAATAGTAGGCGGCGTAACGTTTAAATTTGCTTGCTGCGCCCTTAAATTAAAGCGTTGATTTAATTCGTTTGCCGCATTTTTATTATAAGCAAGTATCAATATTTGCTCGGGCTTTACACCACCGTGGGCAATTAAATCCAGGGCCTTTGCAACCATTACTGAGGTTTTGCCAGTGCCTGCGGCCGCTAGCACTAAATTTTTGTCGTTATTGCGTATAACAGCAAGGCGTTGATCGTTTGTAAGCGGGTTTGATTCAACCACATTATAGAAGTCGGCTCTTGCCGTTAGTGTTTTTTGCTCATAACTTTTACGTAGCTGCTCTGTGGCATGCGCTACTGTTGGTGAGCTACTTAAAATAGTTAAAAACTTAATATTAATGGCCGATAAATGCTGCTGCCATAGTGCAGGTATTGCGCCGTACTGCTGTGCCAGTGAAAACACCGCCGATTTTAATAACGGCACGTTTGAGTCGCGAAGATACTCGTTTGTTGCATAACGTTTTACAAGCGTTTTTGCTGTATTCACTTTTTCTTCTAGGTGATTGGCAAAAACGCTGTTTAGCTGCTCACTAAGCGTTTGAGCCTGCTGTTTATTTAAAAAGCTAATTACCGTTTTTTTATTATGGTTGAGGGTTATTTTCCCGCTAAACAGGCCTTTTTTAAATTGGGTAAAATTAGTAAAGTCGCTAATTAAATAGGCGCGTGAAGTATTATTTTTAAAATGTATAACGAGTGAACTTTGCTTAATAGTAACGGTGCTAATACGCGTAAAAAAACGTCCTAACCAGCTTGGAGTGGCAATAAACTGCGCCATAAAACCTTGAATAAACTAAAATTAAAAATAAATTTTATCACAGTTTAAACGCCAAGGCGCGCCGCGCCTTAAATGTGGCAGCCTGGTTAACCAAAGCATGTACAAGCAGGCCTCATAAATAGCCCAAAGGCTGTGTACATTGGGTGTTTAAACTGAGGTAAACTCCTCCTAAAACAATCAACTCGTCTTAAGTATTTACTCTAAACAGGTGTTTAAATTTGCTTAAACTTTACGTTTGAATATTGAACAAATTGCACTATTAGTTTAATGTGAAGCTTTTATTAAACGAGAAATAATATGGATTTAACTAAGGAAGAGTTAAGTTTTATTTCGTCTGTTGTAGGCAGTAACAAGGACAATACAAACGATAACTCGCAGCTTAGCTTAAAAACGGCTTTGCCAGATACACTAAAAGGTTTGTTGTCTCACGCTAAATTAACCATGTTAGCTGAGGTGGGCCATTATCAGTTGTGGTTTCCGCTTGAGTTTAAGCTCAACGATGACGGCTACTTAAACCCCGTACTGAGTGCGCCTGAGGTAATAGATACCGAAGGTGTAGACAGAAGCTGGCGTTATTCAGACCTGCATTTACAAAGCGAGCGCTTTTATGTGCTTTCGCTCTCAAGTAGTGGCGTGCTATTAAAGCCGCGCGATCATCGCTATAGCCTTACCCACGCGCAACATATTACGTTTAAACTACCCAATAAGAAAAAAGTCACTCTGCTTATAGATTTAGTCCGTAAAACTAATTTAGGCTATGCCGCAAAAATTATCAGTATCAAAAGTGGTAAAGAGGCATTACGTGAGTATTTATTTGAAAAACATAAACGTGAAAACGCTACCTTGTACGAAAACACGGCAGGTGTAACTGAGCATTTCTAGTTGCAGGCCGTTAATTGCAGCGATAAGCTAACGCCTTTATAAAGCGACAAGTTAAAGGCACACAATGAGCGACACTTTATACCCAATTGGTACCCCTAATAAACCATGGAACGACAGTGATAAAGCAGCATGGTTACAATTTCAACAAAAAAAGCGCGATTATAACCAGCTCGTAGTAAGTAAAATTACCCAGCCTAATGAGTTTTTAGATGTTGAGCAGTACGGCGAATTAAATTATTCGCCACTTAGCTTTGCACTTTATTTATTTAAAAGTAAAAATTGGCAAAGTGATCGCCCTACCGTGTTAATTACTGGGGGTGTGCACGGCTACGAAACAAGTGGCGTTATGGGTGCGCTGGCATTTGCTCAAACCGCTGTTGCACCTTATACAACGCGTTTTAACTTTATTATTGCGCCTTGTATTAGCCCGTGGGGTTTTGAAACCATAAACCGCTGGAACCCAGAAGCTATTGATCCAAATCGCTCTTTTTACGATAACAGCCCTGCCCAAGAATCTGCAGCTATTATGAAATATGTAGCCTCGCTAAACACTGAGTTAGTTGCGCATATTGATCTGCACGAAACCACAGACACAGACAACAGTGAATTTAGACCTGCTTTGGCGGCTCGCGATGGTAAAATTAACACCAACTGGAACATACCAGATGGTTTTTATTTAGTGGCTGATAGCAAAAAACCAGCACCTGAGTTTCAAAAAGCCATTTTAAATAGTGTTGAGAAGGTGACGCACATTGCCCCCAGTGATGAAAACAATCAATTAATTGGTGTACCGCAGGAACAATTTGGCGTTATCAATTACGCAGCACGCGAATTGGGCTTATGCATGGGCTTTACCAATGCCCCTTATGTAACTACAACCGAAGTATACCCAGATAGCCCAACTGCCTCAGATGAGCAGTGTACTCAAGCGCAAGTTGCTGTTATTACCGGCGCGTTAGATTATTTAAAGTCACTTTAGGGGGCTTTTAATACCCATGTGCAATAATACTTAATCATTTTTTGGGGCTAAACGTGTCGCTACCTTCGTTAAAAAACTTTTATTTAAGACTGCATGGATGCAGAAGGGAGAGCAATGCAGGAGCAATTGCCAAGAACAACTAAATAGCGAATTTTTTGACAAGCTATCAACATGTTTTTCTAGCCTCAAAATAGCTAACTTAATTAAGCGAATTGGTATTAGTTATAAACTAATTAAAATTAGGAACCTACAATGAAGTATAAAAATAAGCATGCTGAGGTAACTTTATCCGTTGAGGGCAATATAATTATTGCCCAATTTAGCGGAAATTTAGACCTAGAGCTATTGGCCAACTTTAAAACTGCCCTTTTTGATACAGTGGCTGAATTTGAAGGTAAGCAATGGGGTTACATAAGCGACTCATCGTGTGTACTTGCAGCTACGCCCGATGCAGAGCAAGAAATGGTCGCCATAAGCACACATATGCAGCATACTAACTGCTTGATAAGTGCATTTGTCCTCACCTCCCCTATTGCTATAAGCCAAATGCAGCGAATAATGCAAAACGCTAAACGCGATGTAGATTTTAACCAATGTTTATTTGATAACCTAGATGCTGCAAAACGTTTTATTTCATCGCAATTAAATAATGGCGTGAGCTAATTTTAGCCCAAGCCATTGCTAGTTTTTATAAAACTGACTTGTTTTAGTAATCGCTATGTCAGGGTTTTCTACGGCGGTAATCACAAAGCTAACTGGGGTCACTTTTGTTGCTATGTCGTAGCCATCGGCGGTGACTGTAACCGGAATTTTTTTCATCACTCCTGGCAGTACCAAAATAGAGCTTGGCGCACTAAGTGTGGCCATAGGTAGGCCTTCAATGGCTACGCCGTAGTGCAATGGCTGCTGGGTTTTATTGATAATAGTGAGTGTGTATGGGTTTTCTACCAAACCTTCATAATTTACACGGTATAATGCGTTTCTGTCGCGCAGTACCGATGCCTCTATTGGCGTACGTTGCAATACCCACGCAATCATAGAAATAAGTAATACCCCTGTTAATACACCATACCCCACTAATTTAAGCCTAAATGGATTGGTTTTTTTACCTTCTAGCTGTTTTTCGCTGGCATATTTAATTAACCCTTTTTGATAGCCAAATTTATCCATAGTGTCGTCACAGGCATCAATACATAAGCCACAATTTATACACTCGTATTGCAAACCGTTACGAATATCTATGCCCGCGGGGCATACCTCTACACATAAATTACAATCAACGCAGTCGCCTAAATTAAGGGCTTTAGGATCAGCTTTGCGTTTGCGAGGGCCTCTGTTTTCACCGCGCTTTGCATCGTAGCTCACTACCAATGTATCTTTATCAAACATCACCGATTGAAAGCGAGAATACGGACACGCCACATTACACATTTTTTCGCGTAAAAAGCCGGCATTTCCATAAGTACAAAATGCAAATAAAAACACCCAAAAGCTGGTAATGCACGACCACTGTAAGGTAAACATTTCAAGGTATAAACTTTTAGCGGGAATAAAATACGCCATAAACGACGTTGCAGTAAGCAGCGATATAACAAGCCACGCAGCGTGTTTTGTTATTTTTTTACGCCACTTAAATGTACTCCATGGCGATTTATCTAACTTTATACGCTGATTACGAGTACCTTCTATACGTTGCTCAACCCAACTAAACATTAACATCCAGATTGTTTGGGGGCAGGTATAACCACACCACACGCGGCCAAGCCAATTCGTGACAAAAAACAAAGCAAACGCGCCTACCATAAATAGCAGCGCTAAAATCATAAAGTCTTGCGGCAGTAAGGTTAAACCAAAAATAGTAAACTTTTGCGTGGCTACATCAAGCAGTACGGCTTGCTCACCTTTGTATTGAATCCAAGGAATGGCAATAAACATAAGCATAAGTAACCAACCAAGGTTACGGCGTATTTGTTGGTAAAAGCCTTTTTGCTCACGAATATAAATAGGCCCTAGTGTGTTATAGGGCTTGATGATCATATCTTCTTCTTTAATATCAAACTTCATAGTAGCTACTTAATAGTGACGGTATTAATGCTACTTTTGCAACTTTCAGACCAAGCTGAAAGTTTAACTAACCAATTGATATTAAATACATTTATAAATTACCGGAAAAATTAATCCGCGATATTTAACGAATACCGCGATATATCACGTATTTTTGCTTATTCCAAGTTTACGCATTTTTGAGCGCAAAGTGCTCTCGGGCAGGCCTAATTTGCAAGCAGCGCCTTTATCGCCAGATATTTGCCACTGTGATAATTCAAGCACCGCAATAATGTGCTGTTTTTGCGCCTCTGCAAGCGTAAGTGATGTATTTACAGCTGTGCTTGCATCGCCATGCAATGGCTGACTAAGTTTAAGGACAGTATGTTTAGTTAAAATAGCTTCGCGCTCTAGTACGTTTTGTAACTCGCGAATATTACCAGGCCAATCATAAGCTTGTAGTTGGCTAATCGCTTTTTTACTCACCCCTTTTATTTGCTTTGCTAAGCGTTTATTTAGTTGAGTAATTAAATTGGTGCATAAATAAGGAATGTCTTCTTTGCGCTCTTTAAGCGCAGGCACTTTAATAGGAAACACATTAAGGCGGTAATATAAATCAATTCGAAAGGTGCCTTTTTGCACCATTTGCCATAAGTCGCGGTTGGTTGCTGCCAATACTCTAATATTTACCTTAAGCGTAGTACTGCCGCCAACCCGTTCAAACTCTTGCTCTTGTAATACCCTTAGCAATTTACTTTGCGCTTCTAATGGCAGCTCAGCAACTTCGTCTAAAAACAGTGTGCCTTTGTCGGCCAGTTCAAAGCGGCCTTTACGTCGCTCGTTTGCACCGGTAAACGCACCGCGCTCGTGGCCAAATAATTCAGACTCCAACAAGCTTGGCGTAAACGCTGCGCAGTTCACTTTTATAAATGCTTGATTACTGCGCTTACTTAACCGGTGTAAGTTACGCGCCACCAGCTCTTTGCCCGTTCCATTTTCACCTAAAATTAATACTGTGCTGTCGGTTTCGCTAACAAGTTTAATTTGCGCCAACATAGCTTGAAAAACATGGCTTTGGCCAACTAAACCTGAGTCTTGCCAGTCTTCGTTAAGCTCTGCAATTAGGTAGTTATTTTCATCTTGCAGCTGCTCACTTAAATGCTTAACTTGCTCAAGCGCTTGCTTAAGTTCGTTTTGGGTTTGCTGCTGCGCCGATATATCGCGAAATACCGCGACCGCACCAATTAACTCACCTTGCCTGTAAACGGGGGTTGATGTGTATTCTACTGCAAACGAGGTGCCGTCTTTGCGCCAAAATACTTCGTTTTTAACCTCGCGGCGTTTGCCATCAAACATGGTGCAATATATTTGGCATTCATCGGCTGGATAAGGAGAGCCGTCGGCGTGGCTGTGATGATGATACTGATGTATTTTTTTGCCCAACAATTCTTGGGCTTTCCAGCCAGTCATACGTTCAGCGGCTGGGTTTACAAACACCGCATTGCCCGATAAATCAAAGCCGTAAATGCCCTCTCCTACCGCATTAAGTAAAAGTTTGGGGTCATTTAAAAATTGTTTTATCATTGCATCATCCTCGCGAAATATCACGATTATTATGCCATAAAGTGACGCGCTAAAAAGTTAAATAAAGTGGCCTTTAATATAAGGCTTAAATAAAGCGTTAATATCTATTTTTGCATTTAACTTTGCCGCAATTAAATAAAGCCCAGCTAGCTTACGATGAATAAACAACGCATCAACGGGCGGTGTATGCCATTGCTGCGACTGTGCGCTCAGCTCTAGCCCTGCATTTTTAATATTAGTTGCTAAGGGGCTGTTTTTAAAGTCAAACTCGCCAGTGGTTCTTAGCGGCTCACACGCCATTAAAAACAAATCAATAACATGGCTTTTGTAAGAATCTAGTAGGGTATCTTTAAAATAACCTATTTCGCGCGCTGCGCTTAACACGCCCGCCCTATTGTTTTCAGTGCCTGCAATAAATAGTGACAGGTAAGCCTTGCTCAACTTACTCGAGATCTCTCGGGTTGCCCTAAAGTCAAATAACACAATTTGCTTACTCTGAGTCTGATAATGAAAATTAGCAAAGTTAGGATCGGTTTGAATTAGCTTAAACTCAAACATTTCTTTAAAAAATAAATCTATGAGCCTAGCTGCAATGTTATTTTGCTCACCTTTAGGTAAATTGCTAAGCGCTTCTATAGGCGTTGCTTGCACATACTCCATTGCCAAAATGCGTTTAGTGTTGTGAACACCATATACTTTAGGCACTTTAAAATTAACGTGCTGGCTTAGCAACTCACCGTATCTTTTAAGGTAGTGTGCTTCGCGTTCATAATCAGCCTCGGCAAGTAGCTGCGCTTTAGCCTCATTTATGAGTGGCTGTATATCAAGCTCTTTAGGGATTAACCGCGCAATGTTTAATAGTGCAATAACATTGTCTACATCGCTATGTACACTTTGCGCTATACCTGGGTATTGAATTTTTACCGCCAGCTTTTCACCATTTTCTTGATAAGCTAAGTGCACTTGGCCAATAGACGCCGCTGCAAATGGCCTAAGTTCAATATGCGAAAAACGATTAAGCCAGTCTTCACCCCATTCACTTTTAAGTACCTTAACTAATTGATTATGCGGCATTGGGTTTGCATCAGCGCGAAGCAATGCGAGTAATTGAGTAAGTTCAGGACTTAATAGCTCGCCAGCATCCATAGACAGTAATTGCCCTAGTTTCATGGCAGCACCACGAAGGTGTGCTAGCTGAACAGCTAGTTTTTCTATGTTTTTAGGTTGTAAGAGTAAAGCTTTATTATTCCAACCATTACCCGAGAGCGCACTTTTAGTGCCATCTATAAGCATGTTGGTTGCAACACCACCGGCTAAGGAGCCAAGCTTTGCAAATCGAGAGAGTCTTGAGGTAGGTATGCTGCGCGAAGCTGCCATTATAAAAACCTAATTAGCCTGAGAAACAGGCTAATTAATACGTATATTTTACTGGGCTCGATCTAATTAACCAAACGTTTTGGTAATAAAACTATCGCAAGCAGTGTGCTGTACATTAAAGGCGCGGTACTAATTTAATTGCCCCTTCAACCACTTTCATATCAAGGGGTAATTTGCTTAGCAGCATCATTTTAGGGTCGTCCATATTTAACGTATAAACAGGGTTGAGGGCTAAAAAAGCATTAATTACTTCCATCGCTTCATTATCAAGCGCCGCTAAATTACCTTTAAAGCCACCTGCATCCACACTCGAATCTAGTAGTTTAACATTGCGTAAAAACACAGCTTTTTTTTCACTGTCATAAAACGGGCTGCCTTCAATTTGCAGCTTTAAGCGTACTGGGTATTTTAGTGCAAATGCATTTATTTCTGCACTGGAGTCTGCACCAAGTACTACTACATCACGGTTATCTGGACCAATATTTACACTTAAATCGTTTACATCAAACTGCACTGGCAGCCCCATTAAGCTCACCTTTTCGCTTAACTTAGGCAACTGTTTACCTAGCACACTTTCTACTTCTGAGCTGGTAAATGAGTAAACAGACACGCCTTGTGTAGAATTACATGCGCTTAAAAATAGTGTGGTTAAAAACAGTAATAAAATTCTCATGCTAACCTTTATCCTCGTTGTAATTATAAAAAAGCCGCTTAAACAGCGGCTTTTATTATGCAATACCTGTATTTAATACAAGTTAATTACATATTATGCTGTAAAAATAGTTTTAATTTTAGCTAGTGTGTCAGGCTCAACTGAACCCTTACTGAGCGCTAATAGCTGCTTTAAATAATAGTTTAAATCAGCATGCTCACCACGGTGTTTATCATCAAGCATGGCTACTTGCTCTGCCATTCTAAGCGCTGCATTTTGCGAGCTTACATTGGCAAGAATTTCCATTCTTGTAATAAGTTGTTCACTACTAAGCGACGTCGCTAACGGAGCTTGAAATTGGCTTGGCACTACATCGTTGTTTTCAAGTGCAGTGATCAGCGCTTCAAATTGCGCATGCTGCGCTTGGCTTGTAAGTAAAGCTAGCTTTTCGTCAATAGCACTTAATAATGCTGCCACTTTTGACGCAAGCGATTTATATTGTGCGTAGCCTTTTACTTTGGTTTCTAGGTCATGCAATTGGGCTTTTTGATTAACTTGCTCAAGGGCACTTTCTAGCTCAGCCAGTTCTATTGCAGCTTGTTTATCTGTTTCGTTTTGAGCCTGCTTTTGCTGCTCAAACTCACTGCTACGTTTGCTAAAGGTTTCATCGTTATACTGGCGAAACTTTTGCCACAGCGCATTTTCGGCTTTTAAACCTGCAAAACCTATACTTTGCCATTGCTGTTGTAATTGCTTTAACTCTTGGCATGCTGCAGCTAAATCTTCACTTTGCGAAAGCGCTGAGGCGCGCTCCACTAAGGCATTTTTTTGTGCTGCGTTACCTTTATGGTATGCATTTAATATAGCAAGAACGCTCTGCTGCTGTTTTTTAAAGCTTTCGTTTAGTACGCGGTATGTTTTAGGGTCAACTTTACCCACGCTACGCCACGCTTTATTTAAACGGTTGTATTGGCTTTCAAACTGCTTCCAATCAAAGCTTTCAATAGCGGTATATTGCTCGCTTAGTGCTTGCATATCGTTTATCAGTACTTCACGCTGGGCTTTTGCCGCTTCGCGCGCCACTTCTTGCTCGGCAAAGTAACTACGACACGGTGCAAACAACAGCTCTATGTTGCTATCAAACTGCTCACCTTGTTGCTTTTCTTGCTCTGTATCTAAACGGCCAAGCTCGTTCCAACGCTTACGAAACGCTTTAACTTGCTCAGCACGCTGTTGTGGGTCGTCACACGGTTGGTCGACTAACCCTGCCACTTCTTCAAGTAAGGCTTCGCGTTTTGGCGCGGCTGCGTATTTTTGCCAATCTTTTGCTTCTGCAAGTTGTGCTTCTAAATCGGCTTTTAAATTTACTAGTGGCTGCTGAAATTGCGGTGTTAACTTATCAAACAACTCTTCAAAGCCTTTAAATACACCAAAAGCAACATTAAAGCGGCCTTGCTCAATAAGGCGTTTTACATCGCGTGCTTTACGTTTGGCTGTGCTTTGGTTTTTTTCAAGCGGTTTTGTCAGCTCACTCATTTGCGCTAAAAAATGCTTTTTATGCGTATTTAATTGCGATTTAAAGTTTTGCTGCAATGCTCCATCAACCACATTTAAATGGCTACGAGTTTGTTTAAATGCGTTATTAAAACGAGTTAAAACATCATCGTAATCAGCTAGCTGCTGCGCAGGCTCAATTGCTTTAAGCTGTTCAAAAGCAATTTTATACTGTGCAATTGCGCTACTAAGCTCTGGTAGTTTAGCCACCTGATTGAATAGTTTTTCAAGCTTTGTAATAACTTGCTTAGTTTGTGCGTTATCGCCGTGTTGGGCATCGGTTAACGTTTGCTTAGCTTGCGCTACTTTAGCCTCTAACCAATCTTGCTGAATTTGCTCTGGGGTTTCTAAGCCTAATTGCAACGCGTTTTCTATTTCTTCGCTCAATGCCTCAAGTGTTGCCAGGGCTAATAATTGGCGTTGTTGCTCGGCTAAACGCTGCTGTTGTTGCTCGTGCTGAGCTTTTAACGTAGCAATATGCGCATCGAGTTTATCAGTAATGCTGATGTATTTTTTATCCAGCTCTTTAACATGCTCTTCGCTTAACCATTTAAGCTCAAGTGCTTGCCACTGCGCCATTAATTCGCCGGCTTGTGGGTTTACTATGGCGTAATCGTTTTTATCTCGCAGGGCATTTAGCTTTGCTAAAATAACGCGTGTTGCGCTCTCTACCTGAGCGGGCATTTCAATCGCTAAGCGTTCGTTTTCAACGTGTTGCTCAAGCTGCTGCTTAGCATCGCCTTTAGCGTGCTTTACTAATGGTTTAATAAGTTGATGCGTTATAACGAGCTCTACAAGTTGGCTTTGAAGCTCTTCGCTGCCCTCTTTAAACGCTTTTTCAATTAATTTAGGATTAGCTAAGCGCTTTAAAAGTTTAACGCGTACTTGCAGTTCTTTCTCTGCAAAGGCGAGTTTTTCTAGTGTTTTAACCGGTGCAAAACGGTCTATATACTCACTTTTAATTTGCGTGCTCAGTGCGCTTTCGTTGTTTAACACTGCGTTTGAAATTTGTATTTCGGCTACATCTTTTAGCGCGTGATCTTGTTTATAGGCTTTCCACCACAGTGGTAAGTTATTTACTTTTTGTAATGCTTTGCGGCGTATTTCGGCTGAGTTATCTTCCAGCGCTAATGTGCTTAAAATTGATGCGTCGCGCTCTACATCAAGTTTTTCAATTGCGTCTAGACGAACTTGCTGCTTTGGGTGTTTCCACTTAGGTGTAAAAAGGTGTTTAAAGATCATGTTCACTAAACCTAGCTATTTCGTTTTCTGATTTAAATTCTTTTTGTAGTTGTGCTTTTGTCTTTTGGATCATTTCGCCATTAGCGCCAATGGTAAATTGCTCGTTTGATTGCGCTATTTTAGCTTGGTAAAGCATAACAAGTTGCACCGTTTGTTGCTTTTGCTCATCAGAGAGCGGCGTGCCATCGGGCCATTTACCGGTTGAAGCACCGTACTGTAAACGCTCAAATAATTCTGGGGTTATATTTTGTACAAGGTTGTCAATATTCATGTCATCTTTTCTTTTTTAGAGTCACTAAAATAACGCGGTTTACTAAGTACCAAATACAGCCAACACCAATCGCTACTGTATACGCGTACCATTGCAGGGTTTCTTTTGCGGGTTGTAAAAAGTATAAGCAAAAAAAGCCACCTAAAAATAGTATGAGCGCCAAGAAAGAATGGTTCATAAACATTTGCTGTTTTTTAATTCGCTGTTCGCGCTGAAGCTGTTGTACCTGCTCAGAGTTAAGCGCGCCAATGTTACTATTGCAATGCGGACACTGCTGATGTTTATCTGAAATTGATTTTGCACATTTGGGGCAATGAATAATCGCCATACTACTCTCCATACTCCGCATAAAAAAAGCGCCTTGCGGCGCCTTTTATTGTACTTGTTTTATTGCTCGTTGTCTTTTTTGAATTTAACCCAGTAGTCATCTACGGATTGTTTCATTTCTTTGCGCAATAACATAATGCCAAATAAGTTAGGCAAGGTCATAACGACAATTGCAACGGCTGCTAATTTCCATACTAAAGTGGTATCGGCAAACGAAGCCCAAAAGAACGCTGCAACATAAAATACGCGATACGGCATAACTGAGCGATTACCAAGTAAGTAAATCATGGCACGGTCACCGTAGTACGACCACGCAATGGCAGTAGAAAACGCGAATAACAATAAGCCTATCGATACGATGTATTGGCCGCTATCGCCAAAAAAGCCTCGGGTAAACGCTTTGGTTGTCAGCTCTGCTGAGTGCACTAACGATTTACCAATTAAACTAATGCTGTCGTCGGTTGGCATGCCGTTTTTAACTTCAACAATACCTGTGTACTTATGTTTGTCGGTAATACCAAAACGTATGTCTTCACCAATTGAGCGTGAATGTAATACGGTAAAGCCATTACTTGTTGGCTCGCCATTAACTACATCAATGTTGCCGTTGAATAGCTCTACCTTGCTATCGTTACCGTTTAGGTAATTGTATAGCTCTTGGCGCTGCGCTTCGTTGGTTTCTGAGTAGTCACCTTTAATAATGCTCATTGACGATCGTTCAAAATGTGTTTCGAATTTTTCATTCCACACACCCGACGATAAAATAACTAAGCCTGTTAATGTACAAATAATAATGGTATCGATAAACGGCTCTAAAATTGACACCATGCCTTCAGACACAGGTTCATCAGCTTTTGCCGATGCGTGGGCAATGGGTGCAGAACCTTGACCGGCCTCATTTGAGAACAAGCCACGGTTTACACCTCTGTTAAATGCATACGCAAAAGAGGCACCTAAAAAGCCACCGGCTGCAGCAGAGCCTGTAAATGCATCAACAAATATTGACGCAAACGAAGGGCCGATGTTTTCAATGTTATAAAAAATAACACCTAACGCACCTATGATATAAATCACGGCCATAATGGGCACAACGCGTGATGTAATAGCAGCAATACGACGAATACCACCTAAAATAACCAACGCAAGTAAAATAGATAACACAGCGCCGGTTGCCATAGGTGCAAAACCAAATGTGGCTTCCATACCCTGCGCTATGTTATTAATTTGTGGCAAACTGCCCGTACCAAAAGAGCTAATTACAGTGGCAACGGCAAATAAAATAGCAAGCCACTTCATGTTTAGGCGTTTATCCATGTAATACATAGGGCCACCGGCCATGGTGCCATCTTGGGTTTTTTCGCGGTATTTATGTGAAAGCGTAACTTCTACAAATTTGGTGGTCATACCAAAAAATGCCGTCATCCACATCCAAAATAATGCCGCGGGGCCACCAATAGAAATAGCCAAGGCTACCCCACCAATGTTACCTGTACCTACCGTACCAGAGAGCGCAGTAGCCAGTGCTTGAAAATGGGTTGTGTCACCCTCGGTGCCTTTTTTATCAAATTTGCCTGTAACTACTTTACACGCATGTTTGAAATAACGAATTTGTGGGAACTTTAAATAAATAGTAAAAAATAGACCGACTCCTAGCAGCACATAGGGAAACCAAACTGCGCCCCCTAACATGCCATCTAGGCTATCTAAAAGTTGTCCGAATGCATCCACGCTAAATACCTCTTATTATTTTATTTGAGACTGTTGATTGTTTATTACTTACTCAGAGCTAGGTAATACGATAACTAAGCTATTGCGCACTTTTATTATTTGTTAATTTTGTAATAAAAAAGGGCAACATTTTAATGTTGCCCTTACCTTATACTAATTTATCTTAATTTATCAATGACATTTACGATTGCCGCTAAAGTATCTTGACCAAATTGATACGAGCGGCGGTCTGACCAGCCGTAATCTGGGTCTGGTAAGTCGTTATTGTCTTTAAAAGGCATCTCAATTGTGTAAGTAAGTGCTTTAAATTCTTCTGCCGTTGCAGATGAGCCAACTGTTAAATTAGCTTTGCCCGGCTCGTCTTTATCGTAACCGTGCTCATCTTGAAACTCTGGCGTTATAGTAAGTAGCGCTGCTTTAAAGCTATCTTCTAAGTCTTTTAAGCGGTCATCGTAGCTTGGAATACCTTCACTGCCTGCCACAAAGTTATAAGGAATAGCTTCATCACCGTGTATATCTAAATGCATATCGAGGCCAGTTTCGCGCATTTTATTCAGTACTAAATACACTTCTGGGCTATTTTCCATGCTAGGCGTTTGCCATTCACGGTTTAAGTTAACGCCTTTTGCGTTAGTACGAAGGTGACCACGTACGCTGCCATCTGGGTTCATGTTTGGTACTACATAAAATACAGCTTTTGATAAAAGAGCAGCGGCATGCGGGTCTTCATCATCTAGTAGTTTGTGTAATAGCCCTTCTACAAACCATTCTGCCATAGTTTCGCCTGGGTGTTGGCGCGCTGTAATCCAGATTGTTTTTTTATCTTCACTAGGCTGACCAATTTTAAGCACGCTCATATCACGGCCATCAAGTGTTTCACCTAATGTTTGTAATTGGCAAAGCTCTTCGCTTTGCGCCCAGGCTAATAAATCTAAATGACGGTCGTAGCTATATGGCGCAAAGTAAGCAAAATATACACTGGGGCATTCAGGCTCTAGTTCAAAGGTAAGCGTGCCGTTTTCGTAATTTGAAGGCACACGGAACCATGTTTGACGGTCGTATGAGGCAACAGCTTGGTAGCCTTCCCATCCATCTGGGTAGGCAGAGTTTTCTAAATTATTAATGTTTAACTTATGCAGTTGATAAGGCGTTGTTTCTAGACGAAAGTGAAACCACTGGTAAAATTCAGACTGGTGATCGTTGTTTATCTCTAATTGAATATTTAACGGATCGTTGGCTTCGATAACCTTTATGTTACCACTATCAAAATTGCTGCTGATTTTCATGAAAAAACCTTAAGGTAGAATAAGTTTATCTGCTTTGTTAGGCACGTTGATATTTTGGATTAAATTGACTCTATTTTTGGTCACTAAATTACAAAAAAGAGCGGCCTAAAAGTGCAGAACTGACACTATTTAAAAACCTGTACTGTGGATAATTAAGTTATCTCAAGCAGATTGCAGGTTAAATAGTAAAATGCATTATTGAATGAAATCAAATAAGCATTTCAATAATTAAAGCCTACCACACAGGGTGCACTTTAAAAATATAACGCGACTAAAAAAGCCAGCAAAAAAGCTGGCTTAGTATAATTGCGTTTAAATTAGCGAGGTAAGCTTGGGAAAGCAACTTCAGCCATATCACGCATACAACGAACTACTTGGCAGCTGTAGCCAAATTCATTGTCGTACCATACGTATAAAACAACGCGGTTACCTTCAACAATTGTTGCTTGCGAGTCTACAACACCTGCGTAGCGGCTACCGACTAAATCGGTAGATACGATTTCGGTTGATGCGGTGTAATCAATTTGGTCACGCAGCTCTGAATGCAGTGCTGTTTCGCGTAAAAATGCATTTAGCTCTTCAACAGATGTGCTGCTATTAAGGTTTAAGTTTAATATAGCAAGCGACACATTAGGTGTAGGCACACGAATCGCATTACCTGTTAGCTTACCTTCAAGCTCAGGAAGCGCTTTAGATACCGCTTTAGCTGCGCCTGTCTCGGTAATTACCATATTAAGTGCAGCAGCACGTCCACGACGCTCTGCTTTGTGGTAGTTATCAATAAGGTTTTGATCGTTTGTGTAAGAGTGTACGGTTTCTACGTGGCCGTTATTAATACCAAACTTATCGTTTAATGCTTTAAGGGTTGGCGTAATCGCATTGGTGGTACAGCTTGCTGCACACACGATTTTATCTTCAGGCTTAATGTCTTGGTTATTTACACCATAAACAATGTTTTTAATGTTGCCTTTAGCCGGTGCTGTTAATAGTACTTTTGCAGCCCCTTTAGACTCTAAGTGCTGACCAAGGCCTGCTTCGTCTTTCCAAATACCAGTGTTATCGACTACGAGTGCATTTTCGATACCGTAAGCGGTGTAATCAACTTCACTAGGCGAGTTAGCATAAATCACTTGGATGTAGCTGCCATTCGCTTTAATTGCATTACGCTGCGTGTCAATTGTGATTGAGCCATTAAATGGACCATGAATTGAATCGCGACGCAGTAAGCTTGCACGTTTCTCAAGGTCGCCTTCTTTACCGCCACGCACCACAATTGCGCGTAAACGTAAGTCGGCATAAGGGCCTGATTTTTCGATTAGTAAACGTGCTAACAAACGCCCTATACGACCAAAGCCATACAATACAACATCACGCGGCTCTTTGGCTGGTGAGTCTGCAATTTCGGCTAATTCGTCTTTAACAAATTCATCAACTGTGCGGCCATTAGCAGCATCGCTGTACAAATAGCTATAAGCAAGTTTACCAATATCAATACGTGCTGAGTTTAGCTCCATTTTACTAATGGCTTCTAAAAACGGAAAGCTTTCGCGTAAACGTAATTTAGTGCCTTCAAATTGCGCTACAGTTTTGTGTGATTTGATAATATCGATAGTACTGGCATTAACGAGAGGACGGCCATATACAGCGATTTCTATGCCACGGTTACGATAAAGCTTACCAATGATAGGTTGCATGCTTTCAGCGTAATCTTGGCGTTCTTGCCAACTATTTGTATATTCTAATTCGTGAGATGAGGTCATTTTATTTACCTAATTTAATCATTTTGAACGGATAGCCTTTAAAAATGCATTAGATTTTGAGAGTAATGCACTTCAGGCAGGGCTATTCTAAGTTAATCTAAAGTTATTCTCTACTGTTAGCGCACAAATGATTGCGCTAGAATAGTAATGTATATATTCATTTGAGGTTAAGGGATGGTTTTAAGAGCAAGCGCAATACTAACAATGCTAGCGTTAACAGGATGCGAAGAACCACTGACTCTCGCTCAGGTTTGTAAAGAAACACCTGGCTTTTGTAGTGATTTAAATAAAGATAGCCATTGTAAAAATGAGCGCTCTGAGGTTATTTTAAAACGCTATATAGAATATAAAAAACCCACAGATGAAAACAAATACCAATTGCTTAAGGGGTTTGAGTCGTATAATCAATGTATTACTTTAGCCGCAAAAATAGAACATATTAAACTAAAGTCTAAAACAACATCGCGTATTGAAGGTCAGCTTACTAGCATTAAAGAGATGACCCGACTTTATCAAGACACAAAAAACACTAACCACCCAGGTTTGCTTTACTATCATTGGTCACGTAACAGTGAGCAAAGTGCGCTGACTCGTTTACTTGCAATGGAAAATGATGAAAGCGTAACCAACAGTGCAGAAATGCAGTTTTATCTAGCCTCTTATTACATTAAGTTTGACGATGAAAAAACAATTGATTTGCTATATAAAACCCTTGAGCTAAATAAACAAGGCCAACAGCCAAATCCTGAAGTGTATACCTCGTTAATCAGCTTATTTTATAAACATGATAAATATAAGCACGCTTACATTTTTTCGAAAGTGGCGCAAAGCGCTGGCATTGAGAATATAGATTTACTACCCATTGAGCACCAACTGATGAGCGATGGTAAAAATTTAGATGCGCTCGATGCCCTTGCTCAACAAACGTATGAACAAATACAAAACGGTGAGTTTGTATCGCCGCGAGAATTTTAGGTAAGCAAAACCCCCTGGCAATAAATGTGTTTTAAAACATGATGCCAGATGGTTTTTTAAATAAAAAAGGCAGCTTACGCTGCCCTTTTTTATTTTGCTTTGCTTGTGCCCACTTCTACACGGGTTTTAAGCTTTTGACCTGGTCTAAAGGTCACCACGCGGCGCGCCGAAATAGGAATGTCTTCTCCTGTTTTCGGGTTACGGCCTGGTCTTTCTTTTTTATCACGAAGATCAAAGTTACCAAATCCAGAGAGCTTAACCTGCTCGCCTTTTTCAAGCGCTGAGCGGATTTCTTCAAAAAACGCTTCAACTAAATCTTTGGCATCTTTTTTATTGATCCCGAGCTTTTCAAATAGGTGTTCAGCTATGTCGGCTTTAGTAAGCGCCATATCTAGTCCCTCAACGATGCATTAAACTTTTCGGCCAATGTGGCCACCACGTTATCAACTACCAGATTGATATCTTTCTCTTCGAGTGTTCTATCAACCGCCTGCAGTGTTAGAGCAATCGCCAAACTCTTATAATTTGGCTCAATACCTTTGCCCTTATACACATCGAATAAGTTTAGGTCAACCAATTGATTTCCGCCAACTTTTTCTATTGTGCTTAAAATATCACCTGAATTAACGCTGTCAGCCACTAAAATCGCGATGTCGCGGCGATTTGAAGGGAATTTTGAAACCCCTACAGCTTGCGGTAAATTTCTTTTTTCTATTGCAGACATTTCTATTTCAAATACAAAAGTTGCGTTATTGATATCTAACGATTTTTGCACTTGAGGATGAAGAGCACCAAAAAATCCTACCTTTTTACCTTCAACATAAATAACTGCTGATTGGCCTGGGTGTAAACCGTCTGACTGTTCTGCTTTAATTTCAAAACGGCTTGTATCGTTGGTGATTGCTAATAAAGCTTCAACATCACCTTTTAAGTCGTAAAAATCAACGTTGCGTTTTTGCTCAACCCAATGCTCGCCGTGTGCAAGGCCAGTGATCACACCGCCAATGACAGGGACTTGCTGCAGGCCATTTTCTGCGCTGTCGTCGCTGATAAATTTAAGACCATGCTCAAATAAACGAATACGTGGTTGTTGACGGTTTTGATTATACGCAACCGATGCTAAAAGCCCTGGCATTAAGCTTACACGCATAGCCGACATTTCAATTGAAATTGGGTGCGGCAGTATAAGCGGATTACTTTGTGGGTGTATAATAGCTTGTGCTTTAGGGTCTACAAAGCTGTACGTAATTGCTTCTTGGTAGCCACGTGTCACTAACGTATTGCGAAACTTACTTAGCGCAATTGTTGACTCGTCATGTGTAGTCATTTTTAACTTTGCGGTTGGCGCAACATTTGGAATACTGTTGTAACCATAAACACGAGCAACTTCTTCAATTAAGTCTTCTTCAATACGAATATCGAAGCGGTAGCTTGGAATATCAGCGCTCCAGCTGTCGTTTTCAAACTTAACGTCTAACCCTAAACGAGTCAGAATATCAGTCACTTTCGCATCGTCAATATGATGACCAATTACACGGTCTAAACGCGCACGACGTAGGCGTACTTCTGTCACTTTTGGCAGTTTATCAGCAGCCACAGCTTCTACAACAGGCCCTGCTTCACCGCCAACAATATCAAGTAATAAAGCGGTTGCGCGTTCCATTGCATCGTGTTGCAGGGTAAAATCTACGCCACGCTCATAGCGGTGTGATGCATCGGTATGTAAGCCGTAACTACGGGCTTGACCTGCAATTGCGACTGGGTTAAAAAACGCGCTTTCTAATAAAATATCTGACGTTTTTTCTGTTACACCTGATTGCTCACCGCCAAAAATACCGGCAATCGCAAGGGCTTTATTATGATCGGCTATCACAAGTGTTGATTCGTTCAGTTTTGCAGTATTGCCATCAAGCAATACTAACTCTTCGCCTGCATTGGCGCTGCGAACCTTAATGCCGCCTTCAATTGCATTTAAATCAAATGCATGCATTGGGTGGCCAAGTTCTAGTAATACATAGTTAGTAACATCAACAACAGGGTCAATTGAGCGAATACCACTACGGCGAAGCTTTTCAACCATCCAAAGCGGTGTTTCTGCATCAAGGCTAATGCCTTTGATTACACGCCCTAAGTAACGCGGACACGCGTCAGCATTAACAAGCTCGATAGATACTTCATCGTCAATAGTGCCGCTAACAGCTGGAATTTGTAGCTCGTTTACATCAACGCTGTTTAATACACCAACTTCGCGTGCAAGACCTTTTATACCTAAGCAATCACCACGGTTTGGCGTTAAGTCCACATCAATTATGTTGTCATCAAGGCCTAAGTATTCGCGCAGGTCTGTACCAATTGGCGCATCGCTTGGCAATTCCATGATGCCGTCGCCTTCTTCGCTAATACCTAGCTCAACAAAGGCACACAGCATACCGTGTGATGGCTGACCGCGTAATTTGGCTTTTTTAATTTTAAAGTCGCCCGGTAAAACAGCGCCCACTGTTGCAACAGCTACTTTAATGCCTTGGCGACAGTTAGGCGCGCCACACACAATATCAAGCAGCTCATCGCCACCTACATTGATTTTAGTAACGCGAAGTTTATCTGCATCTGGGTGCTGTGCGCACTCAACCACTTCACCAACCACTACGCCGTTAAAATCCGCTGCCGCGTTCTCAACTGCGTCAACCTCAAGGCCAGCCATAGAAAGCTGTTCCGAAAGAGCTTGCGTATCAATAGCAGGATTTACCCACTCTCTTAACCACTTTTCACTAAATTTCATTTTATATTTTCACTCTTAACGGAACTGGTTTAGGAATTTTAAGTCATTTTCAAAAAATGCACGTAAGTCATTTACGCCATAGCGCAGCATGGTTAAGCGCTCTACGCCCATACCAAAAGCAAAACCGGTGTATTTTTCTGGGTCAATACCTACTGACTTAAGTACGTTAGGGTGAACCATGCCACAACCTAATACTTCAAGCCATTTACCGTCTTTACCCATAACATCTACTTCAGCTGAAGGCTCTGTAAATGGGAAGAATGAAGGACGGAAACGAATTTCCATGTCTTCTTCAAAAAAGTTACGTAAGAAGTCGTGTAAAATACCCTTAAGCTCTGTGAAGCTTACATCAGTATCAACCATTAAACCTTCTACCTGATGAAACATCGGAGTATGCGTTTGGTCGTAGTCGTTACGATATACTCGACCTGGCGAAATAATTCGCAGTGGCGGTTGCTCTGTTTCCATAGTACGAATTTGCACACCACTTGTTTGGGTACGCAGTACTAACTTAGGATTAAAATAAAAGGTATCGTGATCAGCACGCGCTGGGTGATGCTCAGGAATATTTAGCGCATCAAAGTTATGAAAATCATCTTCTACTTCTGGGCCTGATTTAACAGCAAAACCTAGCTCGCCAAAAAAGCTTTCTATACGCTCGATTGTGCGTGTTACCGGATGAAGGCCACCCGTAGGCATTACGCGCCCTGGTAAAGTTACATCAATTGTTTCAGCTGCTAGCTTTTCTTCAAGCGCTTTACTTGCTAATAGCTCACGCTTTTCGTTAATGGCAGCTTGTACATCTTGCTTAGCTTGGTTAATTACTTGGCCTGCTTCTTTGCGTTCTTCAGGAGCAATTTTACCCAGTGTTTTAAGTAAGCTTGTGATTTCGCCTTTTTTACCAAGGTAATTAACCCTGATCTCTTCTAGTTGCGCGATTTCACTGGCACTGGCAACTGCCTCAAGTGCTTGCGCTAAAATATTTTCTAAGTTCATTCGATACCTGATCTTTCACAGAAGGTGATTACAATTTTGTTGACTAATGATAACTGAAAGCAGGGTCTAGATTCTAGACCTACTACAGCTTTAACGTTGATTTTATGAAGGGAATTGTTAATTTTCGTTGTGCGGCCATTGATGCGTGATCTAATTTGTCTAATACGTCTAATAAAGCACGCATATCACGACTCAAGCGAGTCAATAAAAAGCGCGCGCATTCATCGCTTAGTTCAAGCCCACGCATATGCGCTCGCTTAACCAGTGCTTGTGCTTTATCATCATCACTCATTGAACGAATTTGAAAGGTGGTTCCCCACTTTAGCCGAGATTCTAAGTCGGGCAAGGTGATATTAAGCATGTCAGGGAGCAAATCGGCCGTAACCACTAACATTTTTCCGGGCTCGTTAAAGCGATTGAAAAAGTTAAAAAGAGCTTTTTCCCATGCGTCATTGCCAGCGACTAAGTGCACATCATCAATACATAATACATCAAGTGCTTCTAAACCATCTAAAACCATAGGCCCAAAGTCGATAACTTCACGCATAGACAACAGCATGTTTGACAAGCCACGCTCTTGGGCTTGTATGCAGGTTGCGTACAATAAGTGGGATTTACCAGAATCGCCTAAGCCGCACAAATAAGTGTACTGAAATTTTTTAGCAAGCTTTGAAAAGCTCGCTTTAAGATGGTTTACCTCTAAAGAGTCTTCCCCACCAAAATAAGAAGCAAATGTTTCATCATCAGGCAAGGTAACAGGTAATGCCATTTGCATAGGCTCAGCACTTAGCATTACTCACCGACCCACTGATACTCAAGACTGTTTTTGTCTACAACATGGTAAAATGCGCGAGGGTCAACATAATCTCTAAAGGCACTATCAAGGCCAAGGCCTTTTTTAAGATCGCCCACACTGCCGGTGTGGTTAAGCTTAAACTCAACAAATTCTGGGGTTTTGCGCATTATTGTTGCTTGCGTCACTACACTCAAACTTTGTAGACGACGCTTTGCAAGTTCAATATCGACAAAGCTTTGAGTGCCTTTTAAGGTAAGCGTAGCCGCTGCCTGTTCATAATACGCGTTAGGGTCGATAGCGTATTCATTGGCTAATCCCAACGCTAAGCTGTCTATCATCTGGCCTACTATTTGCTGTTTATCACCTTCAAGACGGTTTGAATCAAATAAATCGTCATTAGTAAAACGCCAGTCTAAAATCCAGGTTTCGCTGTCGGGCTCTTGATACATTCTTGCTGTAATGCTTCGCTCTGCACTATAACGGCGCGACGCCTCTTCCACAGGCTCTGAAAAATTCCCCCATACTTCGGGGATGCCAACTAAACGTCTGTCTTGTAAATCTAATAGCGGCACTACAACGGGTAAACCACGTCGACCGGCTTTGTCATATATAAGCTGCTCTAACTGAGGATAGCTTTCTTGCGTAACAAGCTCTCTACGCCAGTTATCTTCAATACCTAACCAAATAGCAACTAATGGGCGCTGGACGCCCCAAAGAGGTAAATTTAATTCTTTAATTAATTCATTTATTTTACGCGCTTCAAATTTAACAACTAGATTAAGCTGTCCATTTGCTTTTTCGTCGTATTCAAACTTGAGCATGTAATCAGAAATGTTTTTGGTGCGTTGTTGAGCAAGCTTATTTTGATCAGCAGATTCATCCCCGCTTACCTTTACTAACACATTGAGTAATGCTTTGCGGCTAGCGGCTAAACGCGTGTCTCGACTTTTATCATCGACTTTTAATATATCTTGATACAGATCAGTTACTTCAACTGCCGACACAGAGAAACAAAATATAAATGATATGGCACTAATTAATAATCTATACACTGGCTATTAGTTCTTGGTTTTAAACTATTTTGATCCTAAATCAAAGCCAGTAACAAAGCAAAATTATATTTGTAATCTAGCCATGTTGAATAAATATTGTTCATCTTAAAGCTTAAATACAGAAACAAACTGCTACTTAGCTATATGTAAAATGGGTTGTGATTGGTGAGGCGAGCCTTATCCGCGGGTTTCGTGATACTCAACCCACGCTACGGTGGTGGTGGAGACTGTGCGAATAATATCTGGAATGTATTTTCACTTTTCTACGGACGTAAAAAAGCCCGGCTCTTTCGAGTCGGGCTTTCTTGTATTTGGAGCCTGGCGATGTCATGGTGCCCACAGCGGTAGAGAGTCACATAGCAAATGGGACATTATCATTGCGTCGGGTGTCGCTTCGCTCGCCCGACCTACATTCTAGAAGTAGATGAGTGTGCATTAATTGTCCGCATTTTACTTTTCTACGGACGTAAAAAAGCCCGACTCTTTCGAGTCGAGCTTTCTTGTATTTGGAGCCTGGCAATGTCGTAGTGCCCACAGCGGTAGAGAGTCACATAGCAGATGCTACATTATCATTGCGGGGAGTCGCTACGCTCGCCCGACCTACGTGATAAGTTTAGATGTGAGTATTAATTGCGGCATGAGTCTTGGCTATTTATTAAATCCCAGACAGCAAAAACCCGTTACATCGCTGTAACGGGTTTCTCTTATTTGGAGCCTGGCAATGTCCTACTTTCACATAGCAAATGCTACACTATCATCGGCGCTGTTTCGTTTCACTACTGAGTTCGGCATGGGGTCAGGTGGGTCCAAAACGCTATGGTTACCAAGCAAAT
>NZ_JAQREL010000039.1:0-631 GCF_028599255.1 Pseudoalteromonas sp. Angola-7 | reverse complement strand
TTTGCTCTGCGAGCAATGTTTTCATTTAACAACCGCATAAACCAGCTGATACTTGATAGGCGCTCTCGGTATTGCTTTACTGTTTGATTAAAAAAGATAAGTTCAACTTTACTTAGCTTTTCACCCTGTATGTATTTTTGTGTTAACAATGTGCCTTTACAGAGTTTATGCCAGCGAATAATAATCGCTTTATCATTTAGCCTATTCGCTTTTTTATCATCTACATACAGTACTAAGTGCGTGTGATTACTCATAACGGCATAAGCACACACGTCGATACAAAATACCTTAGCTAATTCAAGCAACTTATCCTCAACCCACCCTCGTCGATGCTCGTAAGATTGACCAGTAAAACGGTCTTCCCCACATAAAAAAGCACGACGAACACACCGTGAAATACAATGGTAGTATTTTGTATCAACCAAACTTACTTGTCGCTTTCTTGCAATTGCCATAAGACACCCAGCTCGTTTTTTACACTGATTAAAACGTAGTCTTCAATTTCCTAGATTCTAATTGGAAGTGCACCACCTAATTCATTATAGACTTCATTTGGTGTTTTAAATCCTAAACATTTTCTAGGGCGATTATTTAGTTGCTCCTCTACCTTTTTTAATTGCTGATGGCTTAC
>NZ_JAQREL010000038.1:0-711 GCF_028599255.1 Pseudoalteromonas sp. Angola-7 | reverse complement strand
TAATTATTACTCTACGATAGTTGCTACAACACCAGCACCTACAGTACGGCCACCTTCACGGATAGCGAAACGAAGACCTTCGTCCATCGCGATTGGCGCGATTAGAGTTACTGTCATCTTAACGTTATCACCAGGCATTACCATTTCTACGCCTTCTGGTAACTGTACGTCACCTGTTACGTCAGTTGTACGGAAGTAGAACTGTGGACGGTAACCTTTGAAGAAAGGAGTATGACGACCACCTTCATCTTTAGAAAGTACGTATACTTCTGAAGTGAATGTAGTGTGTGGGTTGATTGAACCAGGCTTAGCTAGTACTTGACCACGTTCAACGTCTTCACGCTTAGTACCACGTAGAAGTGCACCAATGTTCTCACCAGCACGACCTTCGTCAAGAAGCTTACGGAACATTTCAACACCAGTACAAGTAGACTTAGTAGTCTCTTTGATACCAACGATTTCAACTTCGTCGTTCACGTTGATGATACCAGCTTCAACACGACCAGTTACTACTGTACCACGGCCTTGGATTGAGAAAACGTCTTCGATAGGCATGATGAATGGCTTATCGATGTCACGCTCTGGCTCTGGAATGTAAGAATCTAGTGCTTCTGCAAGCTCAACGATCTTGTCTTCCCACTGCTTTTCGCCTTCAAGTGCTTTAAGAGCAGAACCTTGAATTAGTGGTAAGTCATCACCTGGGAAGTCGTA
>NZ_JAQREL010000037.1:0-715 GCF_028599255.1 Pseudoalteromonas sp. Angola-7 | reverse complement strand
TACCACGGAGTGATTCATGACTGGGGTGAAGTCGTAACAAGGTAGCCCTAGGGGAACCTGGGGCTGGATCACCTCCTTATACGATTTAGAACTTATTTGTTCGTAGTGTCCACACAGATGATTGTTAATTGTAAAGAGAACAACACTTATTGTTTGGGTCTGTAGCTCAGTTGGTTAGAGCGCACCCCTGATAAGGGTGAGGTCGGTGGTTCAAATCCACCCAGACCCACCACTTCTTCTTAATCTTATCACTAAGATTGAAACGAAGTCGGATAACAAACAATAAGACCAGCATATGTGGGGCTATAGCTCAGCTGGGAGAGCGCCTGCCTTGCACGCAGGAGGTCAGCAGTTCGATCCTGCTTAGCTCCACCACTTTACTTCTTAAAAATAAATATTCTTTATCGGGTAGCAACATCACCTGAGAATAGAGTGTGTTTAATTTTGAGAAGTTTTTGATTCTCTGCTCTTTAAAAATTTGGAAAAGCTGATAATAAAATTCGTATGAATAACAATGTTATTTATACAGAGTTTTCAAAAGTAAAAAAGAATGATAGCAGTATCATTCAGTGCCAATTTAATCATTTATGATTAATTGGTATCTACTTTAGTATTCAATATTAACTTCTGGCGAAGTTAAACTGTCACTAACAAAGACCCGTTTGGGTTGTATGGTTAAGTGACTAAGCGTACACGGTGGATGCCTTGGCAGTTG
>NZ_JAQREL010000036.1:0-790 GCF_028599255.1 Pseudoalteromonas sp. Angola-7 | reverse complement strand
CAAGCGCTTTTTACTAGCTTGACTAGGCTTATCGCAAGTTAATACGTCCTTCATCGCCTCCAACTGCCAAGGCATCCACCGTGTACGCTTAGTCACTTAACCATACAACCCAAACGGGTCTTTGTTAGTGACAGTTTAACTTCGCCAGAAGTTAATATTGAATACTAAAGTAGATACCAATTAATCACGAATGATTAAATTGGCACTGAATGATACTGCTATCATTCTTTTTTACTTTTGAAAACTCTTGATAAATACAAAGTATCTATCAGAATTTTATTATCAGCTTTTCCAAATTTTTAAAGAGCATATTAATTAGTTAAACCCAAAGGGTAAAACTAACTAACAATCATCTGTGTGGACACTACGAACAAATAAGTTCTAAATCGTATAAGGAGGTGATCCAGCCCCAGGTTCCCCTAGGGCTACCTTGTTACGACTTCACCCCAGTCATGAATCACTCCGTGGTAAACGTCCTCCCGAGGGTTAGACTATCTACTTCTGGAGCAACCCACTCCCATGGTGTGACGGGCGGTGTGTACAAGGCCCGGGAACGTATTCACCGCATCATTCTGATATGCGATTACTAGCGATTCCGACTTCATGGAGTCGAGTTGCAGACTCCAATCCGGACTACGACGCACTTTAAGTGATTCGCTTACTCTCGCGAGTTCGCAGCACTCTGTATGCGCCATTGTAGCACGTGTGTAGCCCTACACGTAAGGGCCATGATGACTTGACGTCGTCCCCACCTTCCTCCGGTTTATCACCGGCAGTCTCCTTAGAGTTC
>NZ_JAQREL010000035.1:0-941 GCF_028599255.1 Pseudoalteromonas sp. Angola-7 | reverse complement strand
TAACAAAGACCCGTTTGGGTTGTATGGTTAAGTGACTAAGCGTACACGGTGGATGCCTTGGCAGTTGGAGGCGATGAAGGACGTATTAACTTGCGATAAGCCTAGTCAAGCTAGTAAAAAGCGCTTGAGACTAGGATTTCCGAATGGGGAAACCCACCTGCTTGCAGGTATCGTTAACTGAATACATAGGTTAACGAGGCGAACGCGGAGAACTGAAACATCTAAGTACCCGTAGGAAAAGAAATCAACCGAGATTCCGATAGTAGCGGCGAGCGAAATCGGAACAGCCCTTAAGCTTATTATGTGTTAATGGAAGGCTCTGGAAAGTGCCACGATACAGGGTGATAGTCCCGTACATGAAAAGACATTTTAAGTGAAATCGAGTAGGTCGGAGCACGTGAAACTTTGACTGAATATAGGTGGACCATCATCTAAGGCTAAATACTCCCAACTGACCGATAGTGAACCAGTACCGTGAGGGAAAGGCGAAAAGAACCCCTGTGAGGGGAGTGAAATAGAACCTGAAACCGTGTACGTACAAGCAGTAGGAGCCTACTTGTTAGGTGACTGCGTACCTTTTGTATAATGGGTCAGCGACTTATATTTTGTAGCGAGGTTAACCGATTAGGGTAGCCGTAGGGAAACCGAGTCTTAACTGGGCGAATAGTTGCAAGGTATAGACCCGAAACCCGGTGATCTAGCCATGGGCAGGTTGAAGGTTGAGTAACATCAACTGGAGGACCGAACCCACTAACGTTGAAAAGTTAGGGGATGACCTGTGGCTAGGAGTGAAAGGCTAATCAAACCGGGAGATAGCTGGTTCTCCCCGAAATCTATTTAGGTAGAGCCTCGGACGAATACTTACGGGGGTAGAGCACTGTTAAGGCTAGGGGGTCATCCCGACTTACCAACCCTTTGCAAACTCCGAATACCGTAAAGTA
>NZ_JAQREL010000034.1:0-970 GCF_028599255.1 Pseudoalteromonas sp. Angola-7 | reverse complement strand
TAGTTCGTACTCTGCCTCTAACGTAAATGCGGTATTGCCTCGCTCACCTACGTATGCTGTCATATCAAGTTCAAACCAATAAGGGGCTAAACCTTGTAAGCCAAAAGCTAACCATTGCCGATTTTCACCTTCTTTATTGTAATCAAGACGAACACCTGCTTGAGTATCCCAATATGCTGATACGGCGTGACCCCATAAAATATCGGTTTGGTTTTCTTCAATACTTCCTTCGCTGAAATCACCCTCGGTTTTAATTACCAATCGATCAAAGGTAGTGCCGTACCATGCTTGTAAGTCAAATACACCTGCGTTTGCTTGCTCGTTATATTCAAGACGATCGCCTAGTAATGCGTAAAATGGATGCTCATCAGCGAGTGTTAATCGCTCATTGCCCTCAAGCGCATATGGGCCTTCTGTTAAAGTTGTTCCCGCAGAGTAAGCATGGGGGTCTCTTGCATCTTTAGGTGCACTTCCTCCTTGTGGTTGCATCTTAGCGCTATTCATTTGTGCCATTTCACTTTGCGCTAATAAAGGGAAACTAATTAATGAAGCCCCAGTTAACATTAATAAACTAAATGATTTAGATAGTTTTAATTGTTTCATGATACGACTACCTCTCTAAACATGCCGGCATCCATATGGAATAATAAATGGCAATGCCAAGCCCAGCGCCCTACATCGTGAGGGGTGGTTAAAAAGCTGATTCTTTGTGCGGGTTGAACAGGTATTGTATGACGTCGCACTTGCACATCACCTTGCTCGTTTTCTAAATCACTCCACATACCATGCAGATGCATAGGGTGCGTCATCATGGTATCGTTTTGTAAAATAACTCTTAAACGTTGGTTATGCTTCATATGCACTGGCGTGCTTTTACCAAATTCTAAGCCATCAAATGACCAGCTATAACGTTCCATATTTCCGGTTAAATGCAACTCAATTTCAGCTTCTGGCTCTTGCTGGTTAGTGA
>NZ_JAQREL010000032.1:0-1050 GCF_028599255.1 Pseudoalteromonas sp. Angola-7 | reverse complement strand
CCTAGATTCTAATTGGAAGTGCACCACCTAATTCATTATAGACTTCATTTGGTGTTTTAAATCCTAAACATTTTCTAGGGCGATTATTTAGTTGCTCCTCTACCTTTTTTAATTGCTGATGGCTTACTTTGCTAAAGTTTGTTTTCTTCGGATAATACCTTCTAATTAACCCATTTATTTGCTCTACAGCACCTTTTTCCCAACTGTGATAAGGCTCACAAAAATAAGATTTATTTTTCAAAATGGCTTCTACTTTTTTAAACTCCGTATTTTCAGAGCCATTGTCATAAGTTATCGATAAACAAGAGCTTGGTGGGTAAATAGATAGTTTTTTACATATTGCATTCGATGTCGCTAGAGCTTTTTTAGATGATAATTTAGTGATGTGACACACTCTAGAAACTCGTTCAAGTAACACATTCAGCGCACATTTTCTGTCGCTAGATTCAACAGAGTCACTTTCCCAATGCCCAACGTTTTTTCTGAGATTAATGTCATCTGGTCTGTCTAAAATACTACATCTTTGACCCCAAACTGTTTTCGTTTTACGGGTTGGATATTTTTTCTTACGCTTTTTATGTTGCCTAGCTAAATATACAATAAGTGATGTTTCATTCTTGTATATATATTGATAAATGGCCTCGTGAGATACGCTGGGTAAGGTTTTATCAAATTTTATTCGTCCAGCTATGATCTCAGGACTCCACCCAAGTTTGAGTTTATCTGCCACATAGCGTTGAGCTTCAACAGACTTAAGCTTAACTCGCTTAGCTCTCTCCCTTACCCTTACTTCATAATACATTTGAGCTGGATGAGGGTAATAAGTTGGTACGTAATAATCATATTTATTACGCTTTAGCTCTCGGCTAATAGTGCTATGTGAGCGATTTAATAATCGGCTCACCTCACGTATTGATTTTTTTTGGTAATGATACCACTCAAATAAACGACAACGTTCAAAGTTAGATAAATGTGAATATTGGGTACCCATGGCACACCTCCTGAACTTATAGTTTAGTAAAGGTGGTGCACTTCGACCTTGAATCTGGC
>NZ_JAQREL010000031.1:0-1116 GCF_028599255.1 Pseudoalteromonas sp. Angola-7 | reverse complement strand
CCACATAAAAAAGCACGACGAACACACCGTGAAATACAATGGTAGTATTTTGTATCAACCAAACTTACTTGTCGCTTTCTTGCAATTGCCATAAGACACCCAGCTCGTTTTTTACACTGATTAAAACATAGTCTTCAATTTTAAAAAGAGCAAAATTTAAGATGGGTGTCTAATTTATTTCTTTCTTAACGCTTAGCCAAGAGGCAAATGCGAGCGCATTGGCTAAGCCAGCGAGCATTTGTCCCTGCAGCGCTTTTTGCGGCGAACTTAGGCAACTTGTTAGTGAGCATCTTTAATTGGCCAGATGAACTTACGAGCCACGAAAAACACTACAACGCCTATTACTGCAGCGGCAGTTCCGCCGAAAAGTTGTGCGACCGGCCACATAGAAGCACCACCACCTTGGTAAGGCACAAAATACTCTGTATATAACAGTGAACCTAATAGGCCCAACCAAGGCACTGCACCTGCAACAAAAATTGATAATTTGTGCCTCATATACTTGGCGACCAACAAACCAACTAAACTCGATAAAGTTATTAAAATATACGAAATATTCATGTTAAGCCTCCTGCTCACTAACGATTCGCATAAACAGCGAAGCAAGTTGGACGCTTTTTTGCGCCGTGTATTTTGCAAAAAACCGGCCTGCTTGCGGAGTCAGTTTTGATGCGTTTGTTATGTGCGTATCTATTTAAACCCAACTCTATTTCTCACTAGCTCAAAAATACACGCCCCAGTTAAAACGGAGTATACGCCGATTATGAAATAAAACATATTAGGACTAGTTTCGAGACTGTAATCTTCGCCTCCTTTAGGCGAAACTTCCCCCGTTAGTAGTCCATGAACAATTAGAAATATGAAAAATAGACCACAATAAACCAAGAGTACTTTGCCAAAAGCTGTATGTTTTTTCATGAACATTTTCCTCTTCAAAGTTCCTTTTCAAAGGGTTAATTGATGCTGGAACCTATGTTTTTCTTCATTAGCACATAGACATAATGACTCCCACACGGTGTTAGCCTCCGCTTTTCGTGGGTTAGCTTAATTCAAAGCCAGAGCCATAATTAGTTTGTCAATTAACTAAACAGCAGAGGCTAACATGAATAAACATAG
>NZ_JAQREL010000030.1:0-1483 GCF_028599255.1 Pseudoalteromonas sp. Angola-7 | reverse complement strand
TATCTACTTTAGCTATTAACTTCTGTCGCTTGTTTCTGTCACAAAACGCGTTTGGCGTTGTATGGTTAAGCCTCACGGGTAATTAGTACAAGTTAGCTTAATGGCTCACACCACTTCCACATCTTGCCTATCAACGTTGTAGTCTTCAACGGCCCTTCAGAGACTTTAAAAGTCTAGTGAGAAATCATCTCGAGGCCTGCTTCGCGCTTAGATGCTTTCAGCGCTTATCAGTTCCGAACGTAGCTACCGGGCAATGCCATTGGCATGACAACCCGAACACCAGCGGTTCGTTCACTCCGGTCCTCTCGTACTAGGAGCAACCCCTCTCAATTCTCAAACGCCCACGGCAGATAGGGACCGAACTGTCTCACGACGTTCTAAACCCAGCTCGCGTACCACTTTAAATGGCGAACAGCCATACCCTTGGGACCGACTTCAGCCCCAGGATGTGATGAGCCGACATCGAGGTGCCAAACACCGCCGTCGATATGAACTCTTGGGCGGTATCAGCCTGTTATCCCCGGAGTACCTTTTATCCGTTGAGCGATGGCCCTTCCATTCAGAACCACCGGATCACTATGACCTACTTTCGTACCTGCTCGACGTGTCTGTCTCGCAGTTAAGCTGGCTTCTACCATTACACTAACCGTACGATGTCCGACCGTACTTAGCCAACCTTCGTGCTCCTCCGTTACTCTTTGGGAGGAGACCGCCCCAGTCAAACTACCCACCAGGCACTGTCCGTAACCCCGATTCAGGGGCCAACGTTAGAACATCAAAACTACAAGGGTGGTATTTCAAGGACGACTCCACAACAACTAGCGTCGCTGCTTCAAAGTCTCCCACCTATCCTACACATGTAGGTTCAATGTTCAGTGCCAAGCTGTAGTAAAGGTTCACGGGGTCTTTCCGTCTAGCCGCGGGTACACAGCATCTTCACTGCGATTTCAATTTCACTGAGTCTCGGGTGGAGACAGCGTGGCCATGGTTACACCATTCGTGCAGGTCGGAACTTACCCGACAAGGAATTTCGCTACCTTAGGACCGTTATAGTTACGGCCGCCGTTTACCGGGGCTTCGATCAAGAGCTTCGTCCGAAAACTAACCCCATCAATTAACCTTCCGGCACCGGGCAGGTGTCACACCGTATACGTCATCTTGCGATTTTGCACAGTGCTGTGTTTTTAATAAACAGTCCCAGCCACCTGGTCACTGCGGCTCCCGTCCGCTTAGAGAGTAAATCTCATCACAGATAGGAGCGTACCTTCTCCCGAAGTTACGGTACGATTTTGCCTAGTTCCTTCACCCGAGTTCTCTCAAGCGCCTTAGTATTCTCTACCTGACCACCTGTGTCGGTTTGGGGTACGATTCGGTATAATCTGAAGCTTAGAGGCTTTTCCTGGAAGTATGGCATCAGCAACTTCACACCCTTGGGTGCTCGTCTCGTGTCTCAGCCTAACAGCAACCCGGATTTACCTAAGTC